>CAZIXQ010000281.1:0-5024 GCA_964543155.1 uncultured Enterobacteriaceae bacterium | reverse complement strand
GAGTTCCTCGACGTGATCTCGCCGCAGTACATCGGCGACCTGATCAGCTGGGGCGCGATCGGCGCCCGCACCACGGAGAGCCAGGTGCACCGCGAGCTCGCCTCGGGGCTGTCCGCGCCGGTCGGCTTCAAGAACGGCACCGACGGCAACGTGAAGATCGCCTGCGACGCGATCCTCGCGGCGAAGCAGCACCACCATTTCCTGTCGGTGCACAAGAACGGCCAGGTGGCGATCGTCGAGACGCGCGGCAACGACGACTGCCACATCATCCTGCGCGGCGGACCGACGCCCAATTACGACGCCGCCAGCGTCGCCGCGGCCTGCAGGGTGCTCGCGGGCGCAGGGCTCGCCGAGCGGCTGATGATCGACCTGTCGCACGCCAACGCGGCCAAGCGGTACGAGCGCCAGCTCGACGTCGCCGTGGACGTGGGCGCGCAGCTCGCCGCCGGGGAACGTCGGATCGTCGGGGTGATGGTGGAGTCGCACCTCAAGGCGGGGCGGCAGGACCTGGTGCCGGGCCGGCCGCCCGAGTATGGGCGCAGCATCACCGACGCCTGCCTCGGCTGGGAGGAATCGGTGCCGCTCCTCGAGGGGCTCGCCGAAGCCGTCCGCCGCCGTCGCGCCGCCGTGCAGGACGCCGCCCGCGCGGGCGTGGCGGAGCGCGCGCGTTGAGCGAGCCGCGGGCGCCGGTCCGGGTGGCGCTCGCGCGCGGGTTCTGGGCCGCGCTCGCGGTCGTCCTCGCGTTCCGCCTGTGGCTCGCCTGGTGGCTGCCGCTCACCGGGGACGAGGCGTACTTCGTCACCTGGGCGCGCGCGCCGGACCTCGGTTTCTACGACCACCCGCCCATGGTCGGCTGGCTCCTCGCCGCGGCTCTGCGCTGGTCCGATTCCACCCTCGTCCTCAGGCTCCCCGCGGTGCTGCTTCCGCCGGTGGTGGCGATCGGCATGGTCGGGCTGGTGCGCGTCCTCGCGGGCACGGCGCCGGACGCCGAGCGCACGGCCTACGCCGCGGCGCTCGCCTGGCTGCTCGTTCCGGTCCAGGTGGTCAACGTGCTGATCACGACCGACACGCCGCTCGTGCTCTTCTCCGTGCTGTCGATGGCGGCCTTCGTGCTTGGCGTCCGGCGCGACTCGAGCGCGCTCTTCGCGGCGGCCGGGCTCGCGCTCGGGCTCGCCTTCCTCTCCAAGTACTTCGCGGTGCTCGTGGGGCTCGCCTTCGCCGCCTTTGCCGCCGCATCGACGCTGGCGCGCGACGGGTCGGGTGCGCGCGCGTGGCGCGGCGTCGCGATCGTCGCGGTCGCCGCGGCGCCCTTCGTGGCGCTGAACCTGTGGTGGAACTACGGCCACTGCTGGTCGAACGTGCTGTTCAACGCGTTCAACCGGCACGGCGACGCCGGGTTCAAGTGGTGGCGGCCGCTCGCGTTCGCGGGCTTCGTCGCCTACGTCTCGAGCCCCGTCCTGCTCTGGCAGCTCGCGCGCCAGCGGGACGCGGTGCGGGCGGCGATCGCGGCGCCGGAGCGCCGCCTCCTCTGGGTCCTGGCGCTGGCGCCGCTCGCGGTGTTCGCGGCGATCGCCCCCTTCCGCGACATCGGGCTGCACTGGCTGCTCGCGTTCACGCCGGCGCTCTTCGCGGCCGGGGCGCTCGCGCTCGGCCCGCGGGCGCTCGGCGCCTCGGTGCGCTTCCTCGCCGTGTTCTCGGCGCTGCACGCGGCGCTGATCGTCCTCGTCGCCGCGGCGCCGATCGAGGCGTTCCAGCGGCTGCGCCAGTACGACTCGATCGTCCAGGGCGCCCGCGCGGGCGAGCTCTTCGCCGCCTTGAAGGGCTACGAAGGGAAGTACGCGTTCGCGGCCGACGGCTTCTCCCCCGCGTCGGTCCTCGCCTACAACGCCGCGGTGGAAGGCTTCGTGACCCAGCCCGCGGCGCGCGAGCCGTGGCGCCGCAACTACGTGTTCGTGCTCGGCTCGACCTCGCACCACGGGCGGCACGACGACTTCCTCACCGACCTGCGCGCGCTCGACGGCCGGGATGTTCTGGTGGTACGCAAGCAGCCGGCCGACCGCGCCGCCTACGAGCGCTGGTTCGACCGCGTGGAGCTGCGCGAGCTGTCGGTCCGCGGCGCGACCTTCCACCTCGTCCTGGGCCACGGCTTCCGGTTCGCGCCGTACCGGGACACCCTGCTCGCGGAGGTCCGCGACCGCTACTACCGCGTGCCGGGATTCCTGCCGCAGGGCGGGTGCTCGTTCTGCACCGGGTATTTCGGTGGCGCGTGTCCCGCCCGGTGATTGCGGCAGCGCGGGACGCGCGGCTTTGGGCATAATCCGAAGCGCCGAGTCCTGCCGCTTGAGGCCATGAACGAGACCGTCGAGAGCCAGCGCCTGCCGCAGCTCGAGTACCTGGGCGACGCGACCCAGCACGCCGCCCGGATCCACGGCATGGTGGGATACGCGCCGCTCTTCGAGCAGTTCAGCCTGGCCGAGATCCGGCTGCTGGGCCATTTCATGCAGACGTTCCGCGCCCAGGCCGGCCAGGAAATCATCCGCGAGGGCGAGGCGGGCGACTTCATGATGCTGGTCGTCGAAGGCCGCGTGGAGGTGTTCAAGCAGGACCGCTGGAACACTCCGCGGCTGATCGCCGTGGTCGAGGAGGGCAAGACGCTCGGCGAGATGTCGATGATCGACGGCGAGCCGCGCTTCGCGACCTGCGTCGCGGTCGAGCCGAGCCTGATCGCGGTCCTCTCGCGCGACGCCCTCGCGCTCATCATCCTCGAGCAGCCGATGCTCGGCGCCAAGATCCTGATGCAGCTTGCAGTGATGCTGTCGCAGCGCCTGCGCCAGACGAGCATGCGGCTGGTCGAGTTCGTGGACAAGCAACGCGAGCTGTCCGACCAGGTCCCGGGGCCGAGCTTCGTCTGACCCGCGGTGCCCGGTGGCGGGGCGGGTGGCGACCTGACATTGCTCTGACGATTCGGGGCCGCGCGCCCCGCTGGCCGCCCCACTCGCGTGTGGCAGAATAGCCGCCGCAGCAGGAGGAGGAGAACATGAGAATAAGAGCGCCCAAGGACTTCTGGGCCGGCCTGATGTTCATCGCGTTCGGCCTCGGCTTCATGATCGTGGCGCGCAACTACGCCATGGGCACCGCGGTGCGGATGGGGCCGGCGTACTTTCCCACCGTCCTCGGCGGACTGCTCGCGCTGATCGGGCTGGCGATCTTCGTCAAGTCGTTCGTCAGCGACGGACCGCGAGTCCCGCGCATCGTGCTGCGGCCGATGGCGCTCATCCTGATCGCGCTCATCCTCTTCGGCATCTTCCTCAAGCCGCTGGGGTTGATCGTGTGCGCCGCGATCCTGATCGGCCTCGGTGCGCTGGGCGGGCACGAATTCAAGTCGCGGGAAGTGGCGATCCTGTACGTGGTGCTCGCGTCATTCTCGGTAGCGGTCTTCGTGAAGGGACTCGGACTGCCGATTCCGACCTGTCCCGCGTTCCTCGATGACGCCTGCCGGCGCATCGGGATCGGCATCTAGCGGGGATCGCCATGGAAGCGCTGCTCGCGAACCTCGGAGTCGGCTTCGGCGTCGCGCTCACGCCGCTCAACCTCCTGTACTGCTTCGGCGGCGTGCTGCTCGGGACGCTGATCGGCGTGCTGCCCGGCATCGGCCCGGTGGCGACGATCGCGATGCTGCTCCCGGTCACCTTCACGCTGCCGCCCGTCTCGGCGCTGATCATGCTGGCCGGGATCTACTACGGGGCGCAGTACGGCGGGTCGACCACGGCGATCCTCGTCAACCTGCCGGGGGAATCGTCCTCGGTCGTGACCGCGCTCGACGGCTACAAGATGGCGCGGCAGGGACGCGCCGGCCCGGCGCTCGGCATGGCTGCGATCGGCTCCTTCTTCGCCGGATGCGTCGCGACGGTCATCATCGCGCTGTTCGCACCGCCGCTCGCCGAGGTCGCGCTCAAGTTCGGCCCGACCGAGTACTTCTCGCTGATGGTGCTCGGCCTGATCGCCGCGACCGTCCTCGCGCACGGGTCGCTGATCAAGGCGATCGCGATGGTCCTGCTCGGGCTGCTCCTCGGGCTGATCGGCACCGACGTGAACTCCGGCGTCGCGCGTTACAGCTTCGGCATCTCGGAGCTCTCGGACGGCATCGGCTTCGTCACCGTCGCGATGGGCATGTTCGGGATCGCCGAGATCGTCGCGAACCTCGACCACCGGGAGAAACGCGCGGTTTTCGTCGCGAAGATCGGCAGCCTGCTCCCGTCGCGCGCGGACCTCGTCCACTGCATCCCGTCGGTGCTGCGCGGGACGGCGCTCGGATCGGCCCTCGGGATTCTCCCGGGCGGCGGCGCGCTGCTCGCCTCCTTCGCGGCCTACACCCTGGAGAAGAAGGCGGCGAAGCCGCCGCGCACCTTCGGGGACGGCGACATCCGTGGTGTCGCGGCACCGGAGTCGGCCAACAACGCCGGCGCGCAGACCTCGTTCATCCCGCTGCTCACGCTCGGCATCCCGTCGAACCCGGTGATGGCGCTGATGATCGGCGCGATGATGATCCAGGGCATCGCGCCCGGCCCGCAGGTGATGACCGAGCGTCCGCAGCTCTTCTGGGGAATGATCGCGTCGATGTGGGTGGGGAACCTGATGCTGGTGGTCCTCAACCTGCCCCTGATCGGCCTGTGGATCAAGCTGCTCACGGTGCCCTACCGGATGCTGTACCCGGCGATCCTTCTCTTCTGCGCCATTGGCGTGTACAGCGTGAACAACACCTCGTTCGACATCTACATGATGTGCATCTTCGCGGTCTTCGGCTACGTCTGCGTGAAGCTCGAGTGCGAGCCGGCGCCGCTCATCCTCGGCTTCATCCTCGGACCGATGATGGAGGAGAACCTGCGCCGGGCGATGCTGCTCTCGCGCGGGGACCCGAGCGTGTTCTTCACCAAGCCGATCAGCGCGGTGCTGCTCTCCATCTCGCTCGTCCTGCTGCTGATCGTGCTCGCGCCGGCGGTGCGCAAGAAGCGCGAGGAGGCGTT
>CAZIXQ010000280.1:0-5096 GCA_964543155.1 uncultured Enterobacteriaceae bacterium | reverse complement strand
AGCTCCCGCCCCGTCAGCTTGAGGAACACGTCCTCGAGATTCGCCGGCCGGTGCAGGTACCGCAGCCCCGCCTGCCGCTCGAGGTGCGCGAGGAGCGGCGCCGCGTCGCGCACGTAGCAGAACGCCGTGTCGCCCGCGCGCTCGACGCGCGCCGACAGCCCCCGCGCCTCGCTCTCGCACCAGGCGTCCAGACCGTCGCCGTGCACCTCGACCACGTGCGGCTCGATCTGCGCGGCGATCAGTTCCCGTGGGCTGCCCTCCGCGATGAACCGCCCGTGGTCCATCACGACGAGCCGCGTGCACAGGCGCTCGGCCTCTTCCATGAAGTGCGACGTGAGCAGGATCGTCTTGCCGCGCGCCAGCAGCTGCTTCAGCCGGTCCCACATGACGTGCCGCGCCTGCGGGTCGAGCCCGGTCGTCGGCTCGTCGAGCACGAGGAAGTCCGGGTCGTTCACGAGCGCGCGCGCCAGCGTCAGCCGCCGCCGCATGCCGCCCGACAGCGTCTGGATGCGCGACCCGGCGCGGCTCGCCAGCCCCGCGAACTCGAGGAGCTCCGGCACACGCGCGCGGATCGCGTCGTCGGCGAGGCCGAAGTAGCGGCCGTAGACGATGAGGTTCTCGGTGACGGTGAAGTCCGGGTCGAGGTTGTCGAACTGCGGCACGACGCCCACCGCCAGCCGCGCGCGGCGCGCGTGCCGCGGCACCGGCTCGCCCATCAGCTCGATCGTGCCGCCGTCGGGCTCGATCAGGCCGAGCGCGAGGCGCAGCGTCGTGGTCTTGCCCGCGCCGTTCGGCCCGAGCAGCCCGAAGCACTCGCCGCGCCGGATCTCGAACGACACGCCGGCGACGACCTCGGCGTCGCCGTAGCGCTTGCGCAGCTCGGCTACGCGCAGCACCGCGCCGTTCACTTGCGCCACTGGCCTTTCACGATCCTGCGCAGCACGTGCAGGCGCCGGTGGAAGAAGTGATCCGCGCCCGGCACGAGCACGATCGGCAGCTCCTGTGGCCGCGCCCACTCGAGCACGTTGGCGAGCGGCGCGGTCTCGTCCTGCTCGCCGTGGATCACGATCGTGTCCTCGGGCACGGTGCCCGGCGTGTAGGTGCGTCCGCCCGTCACCATGCCGTGCGGCATGCCGACGAGCACCAGGCGTTCGACCGTTACGCGCGCGGCCACGCGCGTCACCACGTACGCCCCGAACGAGAACCCCGCGGCCGCGACCGGCAGCGGCCCGAACCGTCCCTGCGCCCACTCGAGCACCGCCACGAGGTCGTCGGTCTCGCCCTCGCCGTGGTCGTGCGTGCCCTCGCTCGCCCCGACGCCGCGGAAGTTCGGCCGCACCGCGACGTACCCGAGCTCCGCGAACACGCGCGCGAGCGTCTGCGCCACCTTGTTGTCGAGCGTCCCGCCGAAGAGCGGATGCGGGTGCGCGACGAGCCCGATCCCGCGCGCCGGCTCGTCGGCGCCTTCGGTCGGAAACACCGAGGGGTGGTCGATGACGACTTCGATCTTTCCGGCGGGGCCGTCGACGGCGAGCCGCTCCGGCGGCCGCCGCGCGGTCATAGGCGCAGCCGCTCGACGATCCGACCGTGCTTGAGATGCTCCTCGACGATCTCGTCGATGTCCGACTTGTCGACGTACGTGTACCAGACCTCCTCGGGATACACGACGATCACCGGCCCCTCGTCGCAGCGGTCGAGGCAGCCGGCCTTGTTGACGCGCACTTTCCCCTTCCCGTCGAGGCCGAGCGCCTTGACGCGCTTCTTTGCGTAGTCGCGCAGCGCGTCCGCCTGGTGGTTCTGGCAGCAGTTTTCGCCCGGCTCGCGCTGGTTGCAGCAGAAAAAGACGTGGCGCGTGTAATAGCTCATGGGGATCCCCGAATGCCCGGGATTATAGAAGCGGGCGAGGCGCGGAACCTCAGCGGCCCTCGGGCATCAGGACCGGGATGACGGCGCGCCCCCGCCGCCGGTAGATGCGGAAGTCCGCGTCCAGGGTGAAGACCATCGGGCCCTGGGCGATCTCCGACAGGCGGACGAGGCACGCGTCGGCAAGCGACATCGGGACGTTCCGGTACCGGCGCATGAGCGCCGCCACCGCCTCGGGCTCCTCGGCGAGCACCGGGGAAAGCTTGAACACCCCGCGCGCCGTCAATAACGCGATGCTTGCCGGGTCGCCCCCCGCATACTCGACGAGAAAGCTCGCCTCGGTCAGGACCGCCTCGCACGTTACGAGCGGAGGGCGCAGCCGCTCGAACTGTGCCCGCGCCCACTGATGATGCGCGTCGGCGCGGTTGAGCCAGGCGACGATCGGCCCGGCGTCAGCGATTACGGTCGGACCGACGGGCACGGCGCCGGGTGAGCGCGCGTTCGAGATGCGAGGGATTCACCGAGAGGTCGCGCGGCCCGGCGAGGCTCCCGACCAGGTCGCCGGCCAGGTCGGCGCAGGTCTGCTCACGCCTGACCGCACCCGTGCGACCGAGCGCCCGCTCGAGCGATTCGCGAATGATCGTCGACCGCCGGACCTGACGCCGCTTCGCTTCCTGTTCGAGGCGGGCGCGCAGCGCGGGCGGCAGCTTGAAGGACACCGTTTCCATCCGGCAAGGGTAATACCGGATGTGCAACAAGGCAATACCCATCAATTCCCGCCCTGCCCGACCGGCGCACCCGTGCCAGGGCGCCATCGCGTGCTACGCTGACTGGCGTGGAAGCCGCATCGATCCTGCTCCTCTCCGGCGGCGTGGAGAGCACGACGCTCCTCGCGCAGCTCGCCGCCGCCGGCGAGCCGGTGCAGGCGCTCTTCATCGACTACGGCCAGCGCGGCGCGGTCGAGGAGCGCCGCGCGGCCGAGACCCACTGCGAGCGGCTCGGCGTCGAGCTCGTGCCGCTCGACCTCGCGCGCGTCGGCGCGGCCTTCCGCCGCGGCCAGGAGCGCAAGGCCCACGTGCCGCTGCCCCATCGCAACCTCGTCGCGCTGGCGCTCGGCCTCTCGTACGCCGCGAACCTCGGCGCGAAGCGCTTCTACCTCGCCGCGAACCGCGAGGACGCCGCCGAACACCCGTCGTCCTCGCACGCGTTCCTCGCGCAATTCCGGATGATCTGCGGGCTGCTCGGCGACGTCGAGCTGCGCACGCCGTACCTCGACTTCTCGAAGGCGGACGTCATCAAGCGCGGCGTCGAGCTCGGCGTCGACTACGACACGACCTACTCGTGCCTGCTCGGCTACCCGGTGCACTGCGGCCGCTGCCCGCAGTGCCTGAAGCGCCGCGACGCGTTCCGCGCCGCCGGCGTCGACGAGCCGGCGGGGTTCTACCGGGCGTGACGAGTCGCGGTCAGTCGAACGACCGCCGGTAGGTGAAGCCGAAGCTCGAGGTCGTCTGGCTCGTCTGCGCGTTCAGACTGAGCGTGCGCGTGAGCGCGAAGGTCAGCCGCACGAGGTTGGCGGCGACGGTGATGCCCTGCTCGTACTCGACGTAGAGGCGGTCGGAGAGCCGCTTGCCGACGGCGACGACCTGGCCGGCCGCGGTGCCGCCCTGCGCGCCGCGCACGCTCACGTCGTCGAGCCCGATGCCCTCGATGATGCGGCGGTGGAGCGGCACCGCCTGGTCGGACCCGACGAGCTGCGACGCCGCGGCCTGCAGCAGCGCCAGGTCGGCGCTGGAGGCGTCCGGCGTCCCGCGGCCGAGCACGAGCCACGACAGCTTCTCCGCGTCGGGGACCGGCGGGCGCGAGGCGAGCCGCACCTGCGGGGCGCGCGCGGTGCCGGTGACTTCCACGCCCGCTTCGACGGCGAGATTCCTGCGCAGCGCGAGGATGTCGAGCGCCGGGTTGTCGATCAGGCCGTCGAACACGAGCCGGCCGCGCTCGATGTCGAGCCGCTGCCCGAACGCCCGGTAGGTGCCGTTCACCGTCTCGATCGACCCGCGGGCGACGATCGTGCCGTCGGGGCGCGACTGCACCAGCACCTTGCCGCGCAGATAGGCGTCGAGCCCCTGGCCGACGACGCGGAAGCGCGCGCCCGGGTCGAGCGTCATGTCGACGTCGAGCGGCAGCGCGCGCCGTGCCGCGTGGCCCGCCGGCGCAGTGCGCCCGACGATCACGACGTCGTCGCCGAGCCGCCCGGCTTCGCCCGCGGCGAACTCGATGTAGCCCTCGTCCGCGCGCAGCTCGCCCCGCAGCGCGAGCCTGGTCTGCGACACCGCCGCGGTGCCCGCGCCGGTCACCACCAGCCGCCGGTCGGGGCGGTTGAAGACGCGCAGGCGCTCGGCGCGCCAGGCGAGCGTCGCGCCCTCACCGCCGGCGGCGAGCGTGCCGCTCGCGGTCAGCTCCCCTTCGGGCCCGCGGATCGAGAGGTCCTCGAGCAGCAGCCGGTCGCCTTCGAGCTTCGCGCGCACCCGGCCGTCGCGCAGCGCGACCCCGTACTGCGGCACGTCGATCCGGATCGCGTCGCCGGTGACCGACCCCGAGAGCGCCGGCGCGCCGAGCGCGCCGCCGAGCGCGAGGTCGAGCGCGGCGCGGCCGTTGACGACTGCGCTGGTGCCCAGCAGCTCGTCGAGCACCCGCAGCGTGGCGATGTCGGCCTTGATCCGGCCGTCGAGCCGCGCGTCGCGCGCGAGGCCGGTCGAGCGAACGTCGAGCGCGACCGCGCCGACGTTGGCCGCGTCCAGGCTGCCGGTCGCGGTCACCGCGTCCTCCACGAACTTCGCGTCGACCGCGAGCCGCGCGAGGCCCAGCGCGAGCACCGGGCTCGAGGCGACCACCACGTCGCCGCGCTCGCGCTCGAGGTGCGCGGTGCCGTTGAGGCGCGGGCTCATCTCGATCGCCCACTCGCCGCGCAGCCGCAGGTCGGTTCCCGGCTCCGGCTTCCACCCCGCGAGCGCGAGGAGCGGCGCGGCAGGCAGCGCGCGCAGGCTCCCGGCGGTGGACACCCGCCCGCTCTCCCACGCGAAGCGCTGCACCGCGAGCTCGGCGTCGAACCCGCGGAACGACGCGGCGCCGAGCGCGATGCGGTCGCGGCCGATCGCAAACGGCGCCGGCGCCGCCAGCGTGAGCGCGTAATCGCCGCGGTTCTCGAGCCGCGCGAGCGTGCCGCGCCAGGCGCG
>CAZIXQ010000279.1:0-5102 GCA_964543155.1 uncultured Enterobacteriaceae bacterium | reverse complement strand
TTCCGCGAGGTCGACCGGCAGTACGACAAGGTGGTGTCGATCGGCGTGCTCGAGCATGCCGGGCGCGACCAGCTGCGCGAGGTGGTGCAGGCGCACGCCGACTTCCTCAAGCCGGGCGGCCTCGGGATGCTGCACTTCATCGGCCATGTCGGCGTGCGCGACACCGAGTTCTTCATCCGCAAGCACGTGTTCCCCGGCGGCTGGATCCCCAGCCTCGCGGAGACGATCGCGGCAATGGAGGAAGCCGGGCTGGAAGTCGTGGACATCGAGAACCTGCGCCGCCACTACGCGCTCACGCTCGACGCGTGGGGGGAACGTTTCGATCGCAACTGGGACCGGATCCGCGCGCTCGACCCGGCGCGCTTCGACGAGCGGTTCCGCCGCGTCTGGCGCACTTACCTGTACGGCTGCGCCGAGATGTTCCGCTCGCCCCGGGGTCAGACGCACCTCTTCCAGATCGTGTTCAGCAAGGGAAACATCACGCAGCGCAACTACCCGATGAGCCGGGCGTTCCTCTACGAGGACGGCCGGGCGAGCGCGCCGGTGCGCGAGCTGCCGGTCGCAGAGACCGCGTGAGGCCGCGGTGACGGGTTACGCGGAGCGGCGCGAGGTCCTCGCGCGCAGCCTGCGCGAAGCGCGCGCCGCCGGCCCGCTGCGGCTCGACAAGGGTACCTCCAACCTCTTCCGCGACCGCGCGGCCGCGCCGCGCCGGCGACTCGACGTGCGCGACCTGAACCACGTCCTCGCGGTCAATCCGGCGGCCGGCTGGGTCGACGCGGAGGCGATGACGCCTTACGCGGCGCTTGCCGACGCGACACTCGCGCACGGCGCGATGCCGAGCGTGGTCCCGCAGCTGAAGTCGATCACGATCGGCGGAGCGGTTGCGGGCATCGGGATCGAGTCCTCGTCGTTCCGGCACGGCCTCGTGCACGAGTCCGTCATCGAGCTTGAGGTCCTGCTCGCCGACGGCACGGTCGTGCTCGCGCGCCCCGACAACGAGCACCGCGACCTCTACTTCGGCTTCCCGAACTCCTACGGCACGCTCGGCTACGCGCTGCGGGTCAAGGCGAAGACGGTGCCGGTGAAGCCGTTCGTCCGGCTGGAGCACGTGCACCACACCGATCCCGAGGCGTTTTTCGGCAATGTCGCGGCGGTGTGCGCGTCGCCCGCGGACTTCGTCGACGCGGTGGTGTTCGGGCCGCGGGAGATGGTCACGACGGTCGGCCGGTTCGTCGACGACGCGCCGTACGCGAGCGACTACACCTTCGAGCGCATCTACTACCGCAGCCTGCGCGAGCGCGACGAGGACTACCTCTCGGCCCGGGACTACCTCTGGCGCTGGGACACCGACTGGTTCTGGTGCTCGAAGAACCTGTACGCGCAGAACCCGCTCGTGCGCCGGCTGCTCGGCCGGCGGCGCCTGAACTCGATCTTCTACACCAAGGTGATGCGGTGGAACTCGCGGGTCGGCATCACCCGCTGGCTCGACCGCCTCGCCGGGCGCCATCCCGAGTCGGTGATCCAGGACGTGGACATCCCGATCGAGCGCGCGCCGGAGTTCCTCGAATTCTTCCTGCGCGAGGTCGGCATCCTGCCGGTCTGGGTCTGCCCGTTCCGCGCCGCCGACCCGACCGCGAGATGGTCGCTCTTCCCCACGCGGCCCGACGCGCTCTACGTCAATTTCGGATTCTGGGACGTGGTGCGCGCCCGCGAGGCGCACCCGGCCGGCCACTTCAACCGGCTGGTCGAGCGCAAGGTCGCCGCGCTCGGCGGCATCAAGTCGCTGTACTCCGACAGCTACTTCCCGCCCGACGAGTTCCGCGCGATCTACGGCGGCGCCGAATACGAAGCGCTCAAGGCGCGCTACGACCCGGAGGGGCGGCTGCCGGGGCTCTACGAGAAGTGCGTGCTGCGGCGCTAGGCCGGAAAGAAAAAAGGGCGGAACCCATGGGTTCCGCCCTGGCACTGCACCTCTCCCTCCTCCACTGCGGGCCCGATCATCGGGCCGCGCGGTGCCAAGCGCCAGTGCCCGGCGCGAGATTTCACAATCCTTTGCACATCGACGGCGTCAGCGCCGCACCAGGAACGGGAGCGCCAGAAAGATGATCGCGAGGAGCACGAACCAGGCCAGCGACCACTCGGGAATCGAGAGGCCGAGCAGGCTCCAGGGCTTGAGCGTGCACGGCCCGTCGTACTGCAGCAGCGGCGGCACGATGCGGCCGAGCTCGAGCCGGTCGAGGATGCGCTCGACCGGGGAGCCCGCGCACTTCGCGGCCCGCTCCGGATCGGACTGGAGCCACACGTGATAGGCGCCGGCGGCGACGCCGGCGAGCGCGGTTGCGAGACCGAGGAGCGAGTACACGAGGGTCCCCGCCACGCCCGGTCGGTGCAGCGCGCCGACCAGGGCGATCAACGCCACCAGCATGAAGCCGATGCGCTGCACGACGCACCACGGGCACGGGTCCAGCGCCTTCACGTGCTGCAGGTAGAGCGCGAAGCCGAGCAGGCCGAGGCACACGACGAAGATCGCCGTAAAGGTTCGGCCGCTACGTTCGGCGATGGTGTGCGGATCGGGCATCGAGCGGCGCTTAGGTGTCGCGTTGCGCGCATGATACCGGCCGGATGCGCCCTCTGTCGCGGCACGCCGCGGCGCGCGCGTATAATCCCGCGCTTTGCGGGACACGCTCATGGAAGCCGAACGAATCAACGCCATTGCCAACACGCTCGCGGACCTCGCCGGTCGAGCCGCCGAGCTGCGGAGGTATCTTTGACTTCGACGCGAAACGCGCGCGCCTAGCGGTCATCGCGCGGGAGCTCGAAGACCCGAAGGTCTGGGACGACGCGAAGCGCGCGCAGGCCCTCGGCAAGGAGAAGAAAGCCCTCGACGCGGTGGTCGCGAGCCTCGCCGGCATCGACGCCGGCCTGCGCGACGCGCAGGAGCTCTTCGAGATGGCGCGCGCGGAAGAGGACGACGCGACGCTCGCCGCGATCGAGCGCGACGTGGCCGGACTGGGCAGGACCGTCGGCGAGCTCGAGTTCCGGCGCATGTTCGCCGACCCGCTCGACCCCAACAGCTGCTTCGTCGACATCCAGGCCGGCGCCGGAGGCACCGAGGCGCAGGACTGGGCGCAGATGCTCGAGCGCATGTACCTCAAGTACGCGGAGCGCCGCGGGTTCAAGGTCGAGATCCTCGAGCAGTCCGAGGGCGAAGTCGCCGGGATCAAGACCGCGACGCTGAAGGTCACCGGCGACTACGCATACGGCAGACTGCGCACCGAGACCGGCATCCACCGCCTGGTGCGCAAGTCGCCCTTCGACTCGAATGCTCGCCGCCACACCTCGTTCGCCAGCGTCAACGTCTACCCGGAGGTCGACGAGTCGATCGAGATCGAGGTGAACCCTGCCGACCTGCGCATCGACACCTACCGCGCGTCCGGCGCCGGCGGCCAGCACGTGAACCGGACCGACTCGGCGGTGCGCATCACGCACCTCCCGACCGGCATCGTGGTCCAGTGCCAGAACGACCGCTCGCAGCACCGCAACCGCGCCGAGGCGATGACGATGCTGAAGGCGAAGCTCTACGAGCAGGAGCTGCGCAAGCGTACCGAGGCGAAGCAGGCGCTCGAGGACTCCAAGACCGACATCGGGTGGGGCCACCAGATCCGCTCGTACGTGCTCGACCAGTCGCGCATCAAGGACCTGCGCACCGGCGTCGAGAAGGGCAACACGCAGGCGGTGCTCGACGGCGACCTCGACGACTTCATCGAGGCGAGCCTCAAGCAGGGCGTGGCGCGCGGGCCGCGGCCTGACGCCGCGCAAGGGAGAGACGGTGTCTAAGAGCGAAGCCGGGCCACCGGCCCAGGACGAGAACCAGATCGTCGCCGAGCGCCGCGCGAAGCTCGCGGCGCTGCGCGCCCAGGGCATCGCATTCCCGAACGATTATCGCCGCGAGCATCTCGCCGGCGACCTGCACCGCGCGTACGGCGCGCTCGACAAGCTCGCGCTCGAAGGGCACCCGATCCGGGTCGCGGTCGCGGGCCGGATGATGCTGAAGCGCGTGATGGGCAAGGCGAGCTTCGCGACGCTGCAGGACATGAGCGGCCGGATCCAGGTCTACGTCTCGAACGACGCGACCGGCGCCGAGACGCACGAGGCGTTCAAGCACTGGGACCTCGGCGACATCCTCGGCGTCGAGGGGACGCTCTTCAAGACCCGTACCGGCGAGCTGACCGTCAACGCCGAGCGCGCGCGTCTCCTCGCGAAGAGCCTGCGGCCGCTGCCCGAGAAGTTCCACGGGCTCGCCGACCAGGAGCAGAAGTACCGTGCCCGCTACCTCGACCTGATCACGAGCGAGGAGGCGCGGCGCACCTTCGAGATCCGCAGCCGCGTGATCCAGGAGATGCGCGCGTTCATGGTCGCGCAGGGTTTCCTCGAGGTCGAGACGCCGATGATGCAGCCGATTCCGGGCGGCGCCGCGGCGAAGCCCTTCGTCACGCACCACAACGCGCTCGACATGACACTCTACCTCCGGATCGCGCCGGAGCTCTACCTCAAGCGGCTCGTGGTCGGCGGCTTCGAGAAGGTGTTCGAGATCAACCGCAACTTCCGCAACGAGGGCATCTCCACCCGGCACAACCCCGAGTTCACGATGATGGAGTACTACGAGGCCTACCGCGACTTCCGGTACCTCATGGACTTCAACGAGCAGCTGCTGCGCTCGGTCGCGCAGAAGGTGCTCGGCACGCTGCAGGTGCCCTACGGCGAGCACGTCGTGGACCTCGCGCAGCCCTTCGCGCGGCTCACGATCACCGAGGCGATCCGCCGGCACCATCCCCACTTCTCCGCGGACGATTTGGCGAACCGCGATCTCCTCGCGCGCGAGCTCGCAAAGGCCGGCGTGGAGGCGCGCAAGGATGCGCAGGTGGCGGAGCTGCAGCTCGCGCTCTTCGAGGCGACGACCGAGCAGCAGCTGATCCAGCCCACCTACATCGTCGACTACCCGGCGATCGTCTCCCCGCTTGCGCGCCGCAGCGACTCGGACCCGGAGGTCACCGACCGGTTCGAGCTCTACATCACCGGGCGGGAGATGGCGAACGGGTTCT
>CAZIXQ010000278.1:0-5148 GCA_964543155.1 uncultured Enterobacteriaceae bacterium | reverse complement strand
CTCAACCGCGACGTTCGAGAGCGCTACGGCGCGAGACGGTGACGCCGCAGGCCGACGAGAGACGGCTGCCTCGACACGCGCGAGCGTACCGTGACACGCAACCGGATGCGGCCTGGCTTCCGTTGCCCCGCCGCCTAACGCGAGTCCGGCGGGGTGCCCTCGTCCGTGTCGTTGTAGAGCCGCCGGTTCTCCCCGGCCTCGATGCGGGTCCCTCCCGTGCAGCGGAGCTGCGCTTCGGCCTGAGCGCCCTTCGAGGCCGCGAAGTCGCCGTCGTCCGCGCCGGCAAGCGCAACGACGGCGATCGCCGACGCGGCGACCGCTGCGAGTGCGCGTCTCACCTGCCGAGCGCGATGATGGCGCCGATCAACACGGCTATGAAGAGCATCCCGATCTCCCCTCGGCGGATAGCGCACCCGAGCGAGACCGGGATAAACGCCAGCAGCCCGCTGATCGAGGGCTTCAGGCTCACTGCCGCGCTGTGCCCTCGGTCGCGGGCTCCTGCTCGGGCGGCCGCTCCTCGAAGCTCCCGCCGAGCGCGAGATACAGATTGACCCGCTGCACGAGCCGCTCGCTGCGGACGCGGATCAGCGACACCTGGGCGGCGTACAGCGCGAGGCTCTGCTGGAGCACACCGCGCAGATCGCCCGAGCCGACGCGGTAGCGGATGTTCGCGAGCTCGACCGCGCGCTCGTTCTCCGCGACCGCCTGCTTCAGGATCGCCTCGCGCGCGTCCAGCGCGAAGCCGGCCGACAGCGCGTTCTCCACCTCGCCGAAGGCGCGCGCGCCGATCCGGCCGTACTCCGCCACCGCCTGCTTCTGCTCCGCGGTGCGGACCTCGACCTGGCCCTGGAGCTGGCCGCCGAGGAAGAGCGGCGCCATGAGCGAGGCGCCGGCGCTCCACACCGGGTTGTCCTGGTCCTTCAGCACGAAGAGCTCGCTCGAGATGCTCGTCACCGCCGCGGTCAGCGAGATCCGCGGCAGCCGCGCCGCCTTCGCCTCCTCGGTGCGGTAGAACGCCGCCGCGACGCGCCGCTCGGCGGCGACGACGTCCGGTCGGCGTTCCATGAGCTCGGCGGGCATCCCGACCGGGACCGGCGCGGGCGCGGGCGCGAGCTCGGGCCGCACGGCGAGCACCGCCGCCGGATACCGGCCGGCAAGCGCCTCGAGCGACCGCACCGCCTGCTGGTAGGCGTTCTCGAGGTTCGCGGCGGCGTCGCGGAAGGTCTGCAGGTTCGCCTGCGCGAGGCGGACGTCGTACTCGTCGCCGACGCCGACGCGGAGGCGCTGCTGCGCCAGGCCGGCGAGCCGCTCCGACGCGCGCACCGTGTCGTCGGCGAGCGCCTTCTGCATGCGCGCCTCGGTGGCGAGGAACCAGCCCTTCGCGACCTGCGCGGCGATCGACTGGCGGGCGTACTGGTCGTCGAGCGCGGCGGAGACGTACTGGGACTCGGCCGCCGCCGCGCCCGCGCGCACACGCCCCCAGAGGTCGAGCTCCCAGTTCACGAACACGCCGATGCCTTCGAGCCCGCTCGAGTCGCCGCTCATCTTCCCGCCGCCGCGCGCGAGCAGGTTCACCTGCGGGTAGAGCAGCGCTCCCGCGACCTTCTGGTAGGCGGTCGCCTGCTCGACCCGCGCCGCCGCGACGCGCAGGTCGGGGTTGTAGGCGAGCGCCTCCCGCACGAGCTCGTCGAGCTGCGTGTCGCTGAAGGAGGCGAGCCAGCCGTCGGCGACGGCGCCCGGCGCGCCCCCCGGCGCGGCCCACCGCTGCGGCACCTGCCGGTTCGCCGCCGCCGCCTGCGCGATCTCGTCGCGCGCCGGCGGCGACTTCAGCGCGCAGCCGGCGAGCGCGACTGCGACCACCACTGCCAGAATCGGGCGCGCCGCGCGCATGGGCTCAGTGCAGCTTCAGGATCAGGTAGTTCAGGTACGAGCCGACGCGGAGGATCACCTTGCGGAGGATGTGCACCGCGTGCAGGTGGTCGGTGTAGATCGCGGCGTCGCCCGCCGCGCCGGCGGCGAGGAAGAGCGCCTTGTCGCGCTCGGCGATGTCGAACTTGACGCCGAAACGGCCGGGCGGCATCGCCATCATGCCGGTCATCGGGATCGTGCCGCTCGCCGGGAGCTGTCCCAGCCCCTGCGACCAGATGACCGAGTCGACCTTGCCCTTGATGATCCGGCCCGGGATCGTTTTGAGCGCGAACTCGGCCTCGTTCCCCGGTGCGACCTGGTGCAGCTCGTTCTGGTTGTACATCGCAACGACCTGGCCCTCGGCCTCGACGAGCGTCATCACCGCGTTCAGCGGAATGCCCGCGACGAACGCGCCCGGCCGCAGCTGCAGGTTGATCACGTAGCAGTCGCACGGCGAGCGGGTCGTCGTCTCCCCGAGCAGCCATTTCGCGTTCTCGAGCTGGGCGCGGATCTGCGCGACCTGCGCGTATTCGCCGTTCACCTTGGCGCCGAGCTTCTGCTGCACCTGCTGCTCGCTCGCCGTGGCCTGCACGAGCCCCGCACGCGCCTGCGCCTCCACGCTGCGGGCTGCGGCCAGCTGGCCCTCCTGCTCCCGCACGTCCGCTTCGGCCCGCTCGAGGTCGAACCGGTTGCCGGCGCCCGTCGCCGCGAGCTCGCGGTACTGCTCGACGCGCTTGCGCGAGAGCGCCAGCCGCGCGCTGACCGCGCCGGTGTTGCTCTCGGCCTGTGCGATCGCGCTGCGAGCCTCCACCACCTTGCCCTTGGCGCCCTTCAGCGACTCCTCCACCTCGCGCTGCTGCCCCTGCGCGTTCGCGAGCTGGGCCTCCAGCGTGTTCACGTCGAGCTGGTAGGGCGTCGGATCGACCCGGAACAGGACGTCGCCCTTCTTCACCAGGACGTTGCCTTCCACGACCGGCACCTCGAGCACGCGGCCCTTGACCTGGGAGACGATCGGGATCGTGTACTTGTAGACGCGCACGTCGGACGACGACGGCGCGAAGATGTTGAGCAGCAGGATGAGCGCGGCGATTCCGACGACCGGAATGATCACGACGATGACCTGCGTCGCCGTGTTCCACGGCAGCCACTTCAGCTTGATGAAGATCAGCCAGACGAAGAACGAGTAGATGCCGAGGAGCAGGAGCTCCATTACGCCTTGCCCCCCGTGGCCGCGGCCTGCGGCGCGCGCTCGCCGGCCTCGGCGCGCCGGACCCGCGCGAGCTCGTCCTTCAGCGCCTTGAGCTTCGGGGGCAGCGCGCCCTTCGCCTCCATCGCGTCGAGATCCTCCTGCAGGTGGACGATCTCTTCGGCGACGAGCTCGCCGGCGCGGTGCTTCTCGGCCATCTCCCTGTAGTAGTCCTCGTGCTTGTCGGTGCCGTAGGCCATCCGGTAGCCCACCGGCTTCGTGAAGGCCCACAGCCACGCGATCGGCCAGAGCAGGCCGCCGAACACGAGCGAGAGCAGGCACAGCGTCTGGATCGCGTCGCGCTGCGGATGATGGCGCTTGTGCGCGATCTTCTCGGGCAGCACGTGGACGATCCAGAACAGCACGATCACGACACACGGCACGACGAAGATGACAAAGAGCGCGAGCCAGTCGGCCGCCGTGTCGAGCAGGTCGCCGGACAGGAAGGAGGCCCCGGCCGGGGCTGCGGCAAGCGCCGCCAACGCCCCGCCGAGGATGCGCGGCGCGGCGTGCACGGGTTGCACCGGGTCGGTCTTGCTCACTGCAGTACCCCTCGTTTGTTCCTGGTTCCGGGCATCGCCTGCGTCATCGTGTGGAGACGGTGTCATCGGGAATGCCGTGAAAGCCGGATTCTAAGGGTCCGGCCAGCGACGCGCGCTCGACCTGCGGCCCGTGGCCGGCCGCGACCGGCTCGACCGAGAAGCGGTCCATGGTCGTAGAGCACGCACGGTTATACTCGCGCGCCGCCTTCAACGGACCTCCACCGATGCAGCCGTACCTTTGCGCACTCACCGCCGTGCTCGCCGCGACGCTCGCCGCGCCCCTCTCCGCCCAGCAGCTCCCGGGTGGCACGCTCGGCAAGATCCGCGACACGCGCACCCTGGCCCTCGGCTACCGCGCGGACGCGCCGCCGTTCTCGTTCGCCGACCGCAACGGCCAGCCGGCCGGCTACACGGTGGACCTCTGCAACCGCGTCGCGGCATCGATCAAGTCGACCCTGAACCTGCCCGAGCTGCGCGTGCAGTGGGTTCCGGTCACGCCCGACAACCGCATCGACCTGGTGCGGCAGGGACGGGTCGACCTCGAGTGCGGGACGACCACGACCACGCTCGCGCGCCAGGAGCAGGTCGACTTCTCCAACCCGACCTTCGTGGACGGCGGGGGACTGCTCGTGCGCGTCGACTCCAAGGTGTGGCAGCTCAAGGACCTCGCCGGCAAGAAGGTCGCGGTCGGCCGCAACACCACCGCCGCGCGCCGCCTTCCGGAGGCGCTGAAGGCGCGCGGCGTGAGCGCGCAGATCGTTCACGTCGCCACCGCGGAGGAAGCGGTCGCAATGCTCGAGGCGGGCGGCGTCGACGCCTATGCGAACGACCGCATCATCCTGCTCGGCGCGGCGAGCCGCGCCCGCGACCCGGGACGTCTCGTGCTGTCCGACGAGGACTTCTCGGTCGAGCCCTACGGCCTGATGATGCGGCGGGACGACTCCGCGTTCCGGCTCGCCGTGAACCGCGGCCTGGCCGAGACCTATCGCAGCGACGCGATCCAGGGGATCTACGACCGCTGGCTCGCGGCGCTCGGCCGGCCGAGCGTGCTGCTGCAGTCGATCTACTACATCAACGCGCTGCCCGAATGACGGCGCGGCGCTGGATCGCGGCTGCGGCGCTCGGGCTCGCCGCGTGCCAGCAAGGCGTGAGCCACTACGACGCGCGCGAGGGCGCGTACCAGCGGCGCGTCGGCACGGTCGAGCGGATCGACCAGGCCGCCCGGCGCGGTGAAGCCGAGCCGAGCACCGGCGGCGCAGTCGTCGGCGGTGCGGTCGGCGGCGTGATCGGCCACCAGGTCAGCGATTCCACCGCCGGCACCGTCGTGGGAGCCCTGGGCGGCGCGGTGGTGGGCGGCCGGGTCGGCTCGCACCCGTCGTCGTACATGGCCTACACCGTGACGGTACGCTACGACGACGGGACCCGCGCTCAGATCGAGACGCGAGTCGTGCC
>CAZIXQ010000277.1:0-5218 GCA_964543155.1 uncultured Enterobacteriaceae bacterium | reverse complement strand
ATCAGCAAGCTGAAGGACGGGCGCTGGGTGGTGTTCGTCACCTCCGGCTACAACAACGTCAACAGCCCGTCCATTGCCGGCGACGGCGAGGGCTACCTCTACGTCCTCGACGCGGTGAGCGGCCGGCTCCTCTACAAGATCCCGACCGGCGCCGGCGACGCCAGCAACCCGAGCGGTCTCGCGAAGATCACCGCGTGGGTGAACAACGCGACCACGAACAACACCACCGAGCGCGTGTACGGCGTCGATCTTCTCGGCAACGTCTGGCGGTTCGACGTCAACGACGAGCGCGACGCGCTGAGCAACCCGATCCTGCCGCCCGCCGGCCGCGACGCGGTGCGGATCGTGACGCTCAAGGATGCGGGCGGCAACCCGCAGCCGATCACCGTCGCGCCGCGACTGTCGGAGGTCGGCAGCCCGCCGGAGCCGTTCGTCTTCGTCGCCACCGGCAGGTATCTCGGCGTCAGCGACGTGTCGACCACCCAGGTGCAGAGCGTGTACGCCATCAAGGACACGCTCTCGTCCACCGCGATCGCGAACCCGCGCGCGTCGTTCGCCCGGGTCTCGCTGCCGACCGGCGGCACCCGCACCGTCACCTGCGACACCAGCACCGGCTGCAATTCGTCGAACGGCTGGTACGCGGACCTCCCCGACCCGGGCGAGCGCGTGAACGTCGCGATGGAGCTGCAGCTCGGCACGCTGGTCGTGGCCTCGAACGTCCCGGCCAACACCGCCTGCGAGCCGGGCGGCTACGGCTACCTGAACTTCTTCAGCACCGAGAACGGCCTGCCGCCGCCCGGAACCTCGAACGCGCAGGCGCGGTATCGCGTCACCGGCCTCACGGTGGGCTTGAGCATCGTCAGGCTGCCCGACGGCACCGTGGTCGTGTACCGCCAGAAGCACACCGGCGAGCCGCCCGGGAAGGAAGACGTGCCGATCGGTGCGGGCGGGGTGAGCGGCAAGCGCATCACGTGGAGGGAACTGCTGCAGTAGCCGCGGCACTCCGCGGCCCTCAGGGCCCGCGCGCGACCCCCCGGTCTGCTGCGCGGGCCTTTTCCATGCGGGCCGCGAAATCCGCGGCGCACGCACGCTGATCGGCGGATGCACTCGACGCCCCGGCTCCTCGAGCATGCGCCGCCGGCCCCGGCTGCGCGGCTGGCGGCCGCCCTCGCGGCGTCGCTAGCCCTGCACGCCGCCGCGGCCCTGATCGCGGCCGCGACGCCCCCCGGCTCGCTGTCCGGGCACGGCGATCGCACGACCACCCCGCTGCCGGCGCGCCTCGCCGTGGCTGGCGCGTCCACATCGGCGGAGGCGCCTCCACCGCCGACGCGCGTCGGTGATGCGCGCGCCGCGGCGCGGCCCGAGAAGCCTGCGCCCGCGACTGCCGCCACGACCTCGCCGCGCGGTCCAGCGGCCGCCCAGGGACTCGGGCTCGGCCCGGAGACGACCCACTACCTGCCCTCGGAGCTCGACGTGCGCCCGCGGCTGCGCGCGCCGATCGATCCGCCCTACCCGCACGCCGCGCCGCCGGACGGCGGCTACCTGGTGCTCCAGCTCCTGATCAGCGAGACGGGCGCGGTGGAGAAGGTGAACGTCGCGGTGGCGGACCCGGAAGGCTTCTTCGAGCAGACCGCGATCGAGGCCTTCGCTGCCGCGCGTTTCGCGCCCGGCATGCGCAACGGGATCGCGGTGAAGAGCCAGACCTGGATCGAGCTGAAGTTCCACCCGCTCGTGCCGCCCGGTATCGCGCCGGACGGCGCCGACCCGACGCCGCGCTGAACGCCGCCGCCGCGCGCTAGTGCGGCGCCTGCAGGCCCTTCGGCATGGGGAACACGACGTGCTCCTCGACCCCGGCGAGCGGCCGCACGACGGAGGCCCCGAGCGCCTGGAGGCGCGCGACCACCTCCTGCACCAGCACTTCCGGCGCGGAGGCCCCCGCGGTGACGCCCACGCGGCTGCGGCCGGCGATCCACGCGGGATCGAGCTGGTCGGCGTGGTCGACCATGTAGGCCGGCACGCCGAGGTGCTCGGCGACCTCGCGCAGGCGATTGGAGTTCGAGCTGTTCGGCGAGCCGACGACGATCACCACGTCCGACTGCGGCGCCATCGCCTTCACCGCGTCCTGCCGGTTCTGGGTGGCGTAGCAGATGTCGTCCTTCTTCGGCCCGACGATGTCCGGAAAGCGGCGCTTGAGCGCCGCGACGATCGCCGCGGCGTCGTCCACCGACAGCGTCGTCTGCGTCACGTAGGCGAGCATCGACGCGTCGCGCACCGCGAGCCGCGCGACGTCCTCCACGGTCTCCACCAGGTGCATGCCCGCCTGCGCCTGGCCCATCGTCCCCTCGGCCTCGGGATGGCCGCGGTGCCCGATCATCACGATCTCCCGGCCGGCGCGGAGCATCTTCGCGACCTCCACGTGCACCTTGGTGACGAGCGGGCAGGTCGCGTCGAACACGCGCAGGCCGCGCGCCTCCGCCTCGCGCTCGACCGCCTTCGAGACGCCGTGCGCCGAGAAGACGACCGTCGCGCCGGCCGGCACCTCGGCGAGCTCCTCGACGAACACCGCGCCCTTCGCGCGCAGATCCTCGACCACGAACCGGTTGTGGACGATCTCGTGCCGGACGTAGATCGGCGCGCCGTGCGCCGCCAGCGCGCGCTCGACGATCGCGATCGCGCGCTCGACGCCGGCGCAGAAGCCGCGGGGGTTGGCGAGCAGGACTTCCATGTTCGAATGAGGGATTACCGCGCGACCGCGCGCCGCGATTCTACGCCTGGCGCCCCGCCGCGCCCGACTCGCGCCGGCCGAAGACGCCGTCCCAGATCAGCGCCGCCGCGCCGACGGTGATCGCCGAGTCGGCGACGTTGAACGCCGGCCAGTGCCAGCCGTAGGCGTGCAGCAGCACGAAGTCGACGACGTGCCCGAGCACGATCCGGTCCCAGAGGTTGCCGAGCGCGCCACCGAGGACGAGCGCGAGCCCCGCGCAGAAGAGCCGCTCGTCGGGATGCCGCCGCAGCAGGTGGAGGATCAAGGCGGCGGCGGCCAGCGCGATCGCGATGAAGAACGCGCGCTGCCAGCCGCCGGCGCCGGCGAGGAGGCTGAACGCGGCCCCGGTGTTGAACACCAGCACGAGGTCGAGGAACGGCGCCACGGCGATGCGCGCGCCCGGCGCGAGCGCCGCCTGCACCAGCGCCTTCGTGACCTGGTCGAGCACCACGACCACTGCCGCGGCCAGGAGCCAGGGCGCGAGCCGCCGCACGCCCGCGGGCGCCGCGCTCACGCGAAGCGCCGCGTCTCGCCCGCGCCGTCGAGGTTCGAGGCGCAGCGGCCGCACAGGGTCGGGTGCGCCGCGTGCGAGCCGACATCGGCGCGGTAGTGCCAGCAGCGCTCGCACTTCGCGTGGGCGCTCGGGACCGCGATCACGGCCTGGTCGGCGTCGCTCGCCGCCTGCGTGACCGCTGCCTGCGAGGTGAGCAGCGCAAAGCGCAGGTCTTCGCCGAGCGCCGCCAGGGCGGCGTAGCGCTCGCCCGCCGCGCGCACCTCGACCTCGGCCGCGAGCGACGACCCGATCTTGCCCGCGACGCGCAGCGTTTCGAGTTCCTTCTGCACGTCAGCCTTGGCCGCGCGCACGGCGGACCAGCGCGCGAGCAGCGCCTCCGCGTCCGCGACCGGCGGAAACGCGTGCCAGGTGTGGAAGAACACGCTGTCGTCCGCACCCTTTTCCGCGCGCCCGGCGAACACGCCCCACGCCTCCTCGGCGGTGAACGACAGGATCGGGGCCATGAGGCGCAGCAGGCTCGTCGTGACGTGCCACAGCGCGCTCTGCGCCGAGCGCCGCGGCGGCGAGTCGGCCCGGCAGGTGTAGAGGCGGTCCTTGAGGACATCGAGGTAGAACGCGCCCAGGTCCTCCGAGCAGAACGCCTGCAGCTTCTGCGTCACCAGGTGGAACTCGTAGCGGTCGTAGTGTGCGACGAGCTCGGCCTGGAACCGCGCGGCGAGCGCCACCGCGTAGCGGTCGATCTCCACCCACTCGCCGACGGGCAGCGCGTCGCGCGCCGGGTCGAAGTCGGAGAGGTTGGCGAGGAGGAACCGCAGCGTGTTGCGGATGCGGCGGTAGCTCTCGACGACGCGCTTCAGGATCTCGTTGGAGATGAAGAGCTCGCCCGAGTAGTCGGTCGCGCCGACCCACAGCCGCAGGATCTCCGCGCCCAGGGAGTCCGACACCTGCTGCGGCGCGATGACGTTGCCGAGCGACTTCGACATCTTGCGGCCCTCGCCGTCGACGACGAAGCCGTGCGTGAGGAGCCCCTTGTAGGGCGGCACGCCGTTCAGCATGCACGAGACGAGGAGCGAAGAGTGGAACCAGCCGCGGTGCTGGTCCGAGCCCTCGAGGTAGAGGTCCGCGGGGAATTCGGTGTCGGCGTAGTGCGAGCCGGCGCGGCGCGCGCGGCCCTCCGGCCCGCCCATCACGGTCTGGTGGGTCGAGCCGGAGTCGAACCACACGTCGAGCGTGTCGCGCACCTTCTCGTACTGCGCGGCGTCCGCGCCGAGCAGGTCCTTCGGCTCGACGCGCTGCCAGGCCTCGATGCCGTCCTTCGCCACGAGCTCGGCGACCGCCTCGACGAGCTCGAGCGTGCGCGGGTGCAGCGCGCCCGACTCGCGGTGGATGAAGAACGGCATCGGCACGCCCCACTGGCGCTGGCGCGAGAGCGTCCAGTCGGGCCGGTTGGCGATCATGCCGTGCAGCCGCGCCTTGCCCCAGGCGGGGAAGAACTGCGTCGCGTCGATGCCGCGGAGCGCGGTCGCGCGGAGCGTCTCCGCGGGCCTGCGGCCGTTGAAGCCGGGCACCGCGTCCATGCCCGCGAACCACTGCGTCGTCGCGCGCAGGATCACCGGCGTCTTGTGGCGCCAGCAGTGCATGTAGCTGTGGACGTGGTCGGCGTGGCTGAAGAGCGCGCCCGCCTCGCGGATCTTCGCGACCACTTTCGGGTTCGCCTTCCAGATGAGCTCGCCGCCGAAGAACGGCAGGCTCGGCGCGTAGCGGCCGTCGCCCATCACCGGGGCGAGGATCTCGTCGTCCTTCATGCCGTAGCGGCGGCACGACTCGAAGTCCTCCACGCCGTACGCGGGCGCGCTGTGCACGACGCCGGTGCCCTGCTCGAGCGTGACGTACTCGCCGAGGTACACCGGCGCGGCGCGGTCGTAGAACGGGTGGCGGAA
>CAZIXQ010000276.1:0-5260 GCA_964543155.1 uncultured Enterobacteriaceae bacterium | reverse complement strand
GGCCCCAGCCGGCGAGCAGCTCGTCGTAGCGCTCGAGGAACGTGACCTCGGGCAGGACGACGTCGGCGTACCCGGCGATCTCGCTCGGAATCGTGTCGATCACCACGAGCAGATCGAGGTTCTGGATCGCCTTCAGCGTCTCGGCCTGGTTCGGCAACGCCTGGATGAGGTTGGTCGAGTACACGAACCAGCCCTTGATCGGGTAGGGCTTGCCGGTGAGCGTGGCCTCCCGGATGCCAGTGGTGACCGCCTCGTCGGCAAACGGATACTTCGTGCCGTCGGGGTTGTCGGCGAGCGGCTTGTCGGAGCTCGGATGCTTCGGCAGCGGATAGGGCGCCACCTTCATGCCTGCCTGGATGAAGAGCCCGCCCTTGCGCCCCCAGTTGCCCATGAGCGCGTTGAGCAGCGCGATCGCGCGGCTGCGCTGCGTGTCGTCGCCGTACCAGTTCACGCGCCGCCCGGGGTGGATGATCGTCGCCGGCCGGCGCGCGGCGAATTCGCGGGCCGCGGCCCGGATCAGGCCCGCGTCGACGCCCGTCTCCTGCGCCGCCCACTCGACGCTGTACTGCTTGATCTCGGCCGCGAACTTGTCGAAGCCGTGGCCGTACTTCTCGACGAACGCCCGGTCGTAGCGCCCCTCGGTCACGAGCAGGTTCATCCAGGCGAGAAGGAGGGCGATGTCGGTGCCGGGCTTGACCGGAAGCCAGTACTTCGCCTTGCTCGCGGCGACCGAGAACCGCGGGTCGACGACGATGATCGGGACGTTGCGCTCGATCGCCTCCGCGAACTCCTGCACCTGCGAGTTGTGCATGTTCTCGCCGAGGTGGGAGCCGACGAGCACGAGGCAGTTGGTGTTCGCGATGTCGGTCGGCTCGGGCGACCCGAGCCCGTTGCCGAAGGTGAGCGTGAAGCCCACGTCGCGCGGACCACGGCACTGGGCGAACGACGGGCCGGCGAAGTTGGTGCAGCCGTAGCTCTTGAGCACGTGCTGGATGAAGCGCACGCCGACGCCGTGGTTGAACATCGCGATCGACTCGGCGCCGTGCTGCGCCTTGATCGCCTTCATCTTGTCGGCGATGTAGGTGAACGCCTCGTCCCAGGTCACCGCCTTCCATTGCTCCTTGCCGCGATCGCCGACGCGGAGGAGCGGCTTCTGGAGGCGGTCGGGGTCGTAGTGCGCGCCGACCGCGCCGGTGCCGCGCGGGCAGAGGCGCCCGCGGCTCTGCGGGTCGAGCGGATTGCCCTCGAACTTCCACAGCTTCCCGTCGCGGACGTGGGCGATGCCGCCGCAGCGCCAGAAGCACATCTCGCAGAAGGTGGGGATCTCGACGACGCCTTTGGCGCTCTGGGCATTGGCCATGGCGCCGAACGGCGCGACGCCGGGCAGATGCGCGACGGCTGCCGCGCCGCCGAAGGTGGCCGCGGAGATCTTCAGGAATCGCCTGCGGGAGATTTGCGTTATGGCCATGGCCTCACCGTTTCGCTGGGCCCGGGGCGCTGCTGCGTGCCGCAGTCACCGTCCGGTGCTTAAGCAAATCCTAATGGACTAGCCGGCGCGCCCCTTGATCTAGCGCAATCGCCGAAAAGGGGTGCTGCCTAAAGGGGTTAGCGCAGCGTGCGCAGGTCGAAGTCGGCGCGCCGCCACGCCGCGCGGAAGCGCTCGTCGATTTCCTTGGCCTCGGCCGCGCGGCCCTGCAGGGCGACCGACTGCGAGAGCCCGTACAGCGACCAGCCGTTCTCCGGGTAGCGCGCGAGATCTTCCCGGTAGGCGCTCTCCGCCTCGGCGGCGCGCCCCGCGCGCAGCAACGCGGCGCCGTACGCGTGCCGCGTCGGCGCGAGCCAGAGGTGCGGCTCGTCGGCGGCGAGGCCGTCCTCGATCGCGACCGCCTCCTTGAGCAGCTCGATTGCGTCGCGGGGCTTCCTGTCGGCGGCCGCCAGCTCGGCGCGCAGCGTGAGGTGCGCGATCCGAGCGAGGTTCGCCGCGGGATTGATGCGCTTCACCTTCGCATCCTCGAGCGTCGGGTCGGCGAGCGCCTGCTCGAGCGCCTCGAGCGCCTTGCGCGCGTCCCGAGGCTTCCCGGTGCGCGCGAGCGCCATGCCGCGCGCGAAGTGCCAGGCCGCGAGCGGGTAGGGCGCCTCGGTGTCGGGCGGCAGCGTCGTCTTGAGGATCTCGTCCCAGCGCCCGAACCGCACGAGCGCGTAGTACTCGAGCACGAAGTAGTGCTGGAGCGTGCCGTCGCGCAGGCTCGGTGCCGGCCCGCAGGCGACGCGGTACGCGGCGCGCGCGGCGTCGATCGCGGCGCGGCTGCGGCCCTCCATCGCCGCCGCGGCCCACAGGAAATGGGGGTTGTGCGCCGCGTAGCCGACCCGGTACGCGTTCTGCGCCTGGAGCTGCGCGAGGTAGCGCTCGTCGGCGGCGAGCGCGCGCTCGTTGGCGGCCGAGGCCTCGGCATACCGCCCGACGCGCATGTAGATGTGTGCGGGCATGTGCAGGAGGTGCCCCGAGCCGGGCACGAGGGTCTCGAGCTTTGCCGCGCTCGGAGCCGCGCGCCCCGGCGTCGCCGACGATTCCATGAGGTGAATCCAGTAGTGGTTCGCCCCCGGATGTTCCGGCGCAACGTTCAGCGCCGCGGCGAGGAGGGCTTCGAGCTCCGGGGTCCAGGACTTCGGCGTGCCGTCGCGTTCCCACCAGTCGTACGGGTGCAGGTTGAGCTGCGCCTCGGCCGCGAGCGTCAGGACGTCGGCGTCGCGCGGGCTCGACCTGGCGAGCGCCCGCATGCGCTCGGCGTAGCGTTCCTCGTCGACGACGCCCGGCTTCGGGTGACGCGCTGCGAGCGCCGCGATGAGCGCGCGATGGCGGGGCGACGCGTTGACCGACAACGCGTCGGCGCGCCGCACTGCGGTCTGCACGCGCGCGGCGTCGGCCTTGTGCATGTCGGCGTTGATCGTGGGGCCGAGCGACCAGGCGAGCCCCCAGAAGCAGATTGCGCACTTGGGGTCCGCGCGGGTCGCCGCTTCGAACGAGCGCGCCGACTCCGCCGCGTTGAAGCCCCACGCGAGCACCATGCCCTGGTCGAAATAGCGCTGGGCGCGCGGCACGGGCGACGCGTTGGCGTGCGTGTAGGCGCCCATGCCGTCGAGGAGCGGTGCGGCTTCGCGCGCCTGGGCGGCCGACGCGAGCACGAGCCCCGCGCAGGCGAGCGCGCGCCAGGCGGACGCGGTCGGGATCGGCGGTGCGAAGGCGCGCATCAAGGCGCGCCAAGGATAGCAGCCGGCGCGCGCGCCGGGCGCCATCCCCGGTGGCGCCGAAGAGGTTTGCGGCGCCGCGGCGGCGCGACGGACTAGAACCCGATCCGCGGTCGCTTCGCGCTGCGCCCGTCGGTGACGTCGCGCTCCTCGATCTGGTGGCGGCCGTCGATCTTGGCGTTGCCGAACGCGCCGAGGATCGCGCGGCGCATCTCGCGCGGCGTCAGTGCGGCGACCTTCTCGAGCACCGGCGCGGTCATGCGCTCCGGGAACGCCTTGCCCCAGTCGTGCGCCTCGCGGATCTCGGTGTAGATCGCCTGCGCGATCTTCATCGCGCCCTCCCGGTCGGGCGGGTCGATCTCGTACACGTTCATCCGGTTGAGGATCGGTTCGGGAATGCGGGAGGCGTCGTTCGCCGTCGCGATCCAGAACACGCCGGTGGCGTCGATCGGCAGCTCGACGAACTCGTCGACGAACGCCTTCGCGGTGTCCTGCTCGAGGAGGCTGTAGAGCGCGCCGAGCGGGTCGTACTGCTGGTCCCCGCCCGCCTTGTCGATCTCGTCGACGCAGATCAGCGGGTTGGCGTACTGGCCGTTGAGGAACGTCTCGAAGACCTTGCCGGGCTTCGCGTTCTTCCACTGCGACGAGGAGCCCGAGAGCACCCAGCCGGCGGTCATCGAGCTCATCGACACGAACCCGTACCCGGTGCCGAGCAGCTCCGCGACGCGGCGCGCGAAGTGGGTCTTGCCGATCCCCGGGTCGCCGAGCAGCAGCATCGGCGTGATCTCGAGCGCGTCGGCCGAGGAGGCGCAGAGCGCGATCTGCTTGCGGAGATCCTCGAGCACCGCACCGAAGTTGGGCAGCTCTTCGAAGAGGTGCGCCATGGCGGGGACGCCGCTCGGCTTTACCGCGAGGCGCGTGCCGCCGGCCTTGATCATCTTCTCGTAGGTCGACTTGAGGGCGTCGTTCGCCCCCTGCGGCAGGTCGGCGAGCGCGCGGTCGACGGCCTCGACGTCGTAGACGTCCTTGAAGCCGGCGATCGGAATGTTCAGCGCCTGGCGCGTCACCGCGGGCACGTTGGCAGTCGCACGCATGGTCGGCATCTCCCGGTTCGCCCTTCACGAGTCGAGCGGACGCAGCAAAAATTACATGCGGCGGCGCTCCCGTCAACGCACTCCGAAGCATCAAACGCGCCCGGGGCGCGCGGCGACGACCAATACGTCGCGTTCGGCCGCAAAGGCCCGGCGCCGCGCGTGACGCAAGGGGCGCTGGCAGCCGCTCCGGGGGACTGCTAGCGCCGGGGCTTGCCAGCCCCGGCGGGGGCGTGGTTGAATTCCGGTCATGCGTCGCGAGTGCTTCTTTTCCGGGCTCTTTTTTCCCAGCCGCTGGCGGAGGGACTGAGCTCGGCTCGCACCCGATCGATCCCCGGAAACCGCCAGCGCCGACCCGCCTGGCGGTTTTTTGTTTTCTGCGAAAGGCATGGCCATGACCGCCCATCAAGACGCCTTCCCGCCGCACGTTCCGGCGGACCGGACCTCCCTCACCGATGACGAGCGCATCGGGAACATCGTCCCGCTGCCGCCGCCGGAGCACCTGATCCGCTTCTTCCCCATCCAGGGCACCCCGGTCGAGCAGCTGATCACCGAGACGCGCCGCAAGGTGAAGTCGATCCTGCACGGCCGCGACGACCGGCTGCTGATCGTCATCGGCCCCTGCTCGATCCACGATCCGCAGGCGGCGCTCGAGTACGCCCAGCGTCTCGCCGAGGTGCGCCGGCGGCTCGCCGCCGATCTCGAGATCCTGATGCGGGTGTACTTCGAGAAGCCGCGCACCACGGTCGGCTGGAAGGGGCTGATCAACGACCCGTACCTGAACGGGAGCTTCCGCATCAACGAGGGCCTGCGCATCGCGCGCGACCTGCTGGTGCGCATCAACCAGGCGGGCGTCCCGGCCGGGTCCGAGTTCCTCGACGTGATCTCGCCGCAGTACATCGGCGACCTGATCAGCTGGGGCG
>CAZIXQ010000275.1:0-5268 GCA_964543155.1 uncultured Enterobacteriaceae bacterium | reverse complement strand
CCGCGCAGCGCGTCGATCTTGTCGTACTCGATCTCGGGGAAGATGATCTGCTCCTTGACCCCGAGGGTGTAGTTGCCGCGACCGTCGAACGCCCGGTTCGAGACGCCGCGGAAGTCGCGCACGCGCGGCATCGCGACGGTCACCAGGCGATCGAGGAACTCGTACATCCGCGGTCCGCGCAGCGTGACCATGCAGCCGACCGGGTAGCCGGCGCGGACCTTGAAGTTCGCGATCGACTTCTTCGCCTTGGTGACCACCGGCTTCTGGCCGGCGATCTTGGTCAGGTCCGCGACCGCGTTGTCGAGGATCTTCTTGTCGGCGGTCGCCTCGCCGACGCCCATGTTCACCGTGATCTTGGAGATCCGCGGGACCTGCATCGGGCTCTTGTAGCCGAACTTCTTGGTGAGCTCGGGAACCACCTTCTCGCGGTAGTGCTCGTGGAGCCGTGCCATGCCTATGCCTCGACCATTTCGCCGTTCGACTTGAACACCCGCACCGTGCGGCCGTCCTCGAGGGTCTTGAAGCCCACGCGGTCGGCCTTCTTGGTCTGCGGGTTGAAGAGCGCTACGTTCGAGACGTGGATCGGCAGGTCCTTGTCCACGATCCCGCCCGTCTGCCCCTTCATCGGATTCGGGCGCACGTGCTTCTTCACGCGGTTGACGCCCTCCACCACGACGTGGTCGGCGTCCACCCGGCGCAGCACCGTGCCGCGCTTGCCCTTGTCGCGGCCGGCGGTGACGATCACGTCGTCGCCCTTGCGGATCTTGTTCATCGTTCGATGCCTCTCAGAGGACTTCGGGCGCGAGCGACACGATCTTCATGAACCGCTCGGTGCGCAACTCGCGCGTCACCGGGCCGAAGATGCGGGTGCCGATCGGCTCCATCTTCGGCGAGAGCAGCACCGCGGCGTTGCCGTCGAACTTCACCAGCGATCCGTCCGGCCGGCGCACGCCCTTCGCGGTGCGCACCACGACCGCGTGGTACACCTCGCCCTTCTTCACCCGCCCGCGCGGGGCGGCATCCTTGATGCTCACCTTGATCACGTCGCCGATGTTGGCGTAGCGGCGCTTCGAGCCGCCGAGCACCTTGATACACATGACCGAACGCGCGCCGGTGTTGTCGGCCACGTCGAGCACCGTCTGCATCTGGATCATCGTCTCTTCTCCAACTTCTCCCGGCACCCCGCAAACGGCAGCGGCCGGTCAGTCTTGGAGCCCGTCCGGGCAGGATCGCCTGCGCCCCAATGGCGCGGCGGAAAAACGCGAAATTATACGGGGACTTGAAGCCTTCCCGCAAGCTTTCCGCGACCCTAGATCGCCTTGGCGCGCTCGACCAGGCGGGTGACCCGCCAGGTCTTGGTCCGCGACATCGGCCGGCACTCCTCGATCGTCACGAGGTCGCCTTCCTTGCACTCGTTCGCCTCGTCGTGCGCGTGGTACTTCTTGGTGCGCGTCACGACCTTGCCGTAGAGCGGGTGGGCGACGCGTCGCTCCACCGCGACGGTGACGGTCTTGTCGGCCTTGTCGCTCACCACGCGCCCGGTCATGGTGCGCGGCGTCTTGCGCTCCGCGGCCTGCGTCTCTGCGGTCATTTCACCCTCGACTTCTCGGCCAGCACGGTCCGCACGCGCGCGATGTCGCGCCGGACCTTGCGGATCTGGCTGGTGTTGGTCAGCTGCTGCGTGGCCTTCTGCATGCGCAGGCTGAACTGCGCGCGCAGCAGGTCCTGCAGCTCCTTGTTGAGCGCCGTCTCGTCCTTGGCGCGGAGGTCACTCGGCTTCATGGATCACCCCAGGTGACGCTGGACCACGACGGTCCGGAGCGGCAGCTTGGCCGCGGCGAGCGCGAACGCCTCCTTGGCGAGCGCGAGGTCCACCCCGTCCATCTCGTAGAGCACCTTGCCCGGTTGGATCTCGGCCACGAAGTACTCGGGGTTGCCCTTGCCGTTGCCCATCCGGACTTCAGCAGGCTTCTGCGACACCGGCTTGTCCGGGAAGATCCGGATCCAGATGCGCCCGCCGCGCTTGATGTGGCGCGTCATCGCGCGCCGCGCCGCCTCGATCTGGCGCGCGGTAAGGCGTCCGCGCGTCGTGGCCTTCAGGCCGAACTCGCCGAACGACACCTTGTTGCCGCGCGTCGCGACGCCGTAGTTGCGGCCCTTGTGCTGCTTCCGGTACTTGGTTCTAGCTGGTTGAAGCATCGCTGCTGCCTCCGGTCGATTTCTTCACGACGCGCTTGAGCGCCGGCTTCTTGGGCGCGGCGGGCGCCGCGGCGGCCTCGGCGGGCTTGGCATCGCCCTCCTTCTTGGGCGCGCGCCCGCGGGGCGCGGGCTTGCCCTTGGCCTCGCTCGGGGCGGGCGCACCGGCGCCGCCTTCGGGCCGACCGGCGGGACGCGGTCCGGGCGCGCGCCGCACGCGGCGCCCCGGCGCCTCTTCCTCGGACGGCGCGGGCGCGGCGGCCGCGGGCTGCTCGCCCTTTGCGAGCACGTCACCCTTGTAGACCCACACCTTGATGCCGATGACGCCGTAGCTCGTCTTCGCCTCGCCGAACCCGTAGTCGATGTCCGCGCGCAGCGTGTGCAGCGGCACGCGCCCCTCGCGGTACCACTCGGTGCGGGCGATCTCGATGCCGTTCAGCCGCCCCGCGCTCATGATCTTGATGCCCTGAGCGCCGAGGCGCATCGCGTTCTGCATCGCGCGCTTCATCGCGCGGCGGAACATGATCCGCTTCTCGAGCTGCTGGGCGATCGAGTCGGCGATGAGCTGCGCGTCGACCTCGGGCTTGCGCACTTCCTCGATGTTGACGTGCACCATCTGCACGCCGAGGAGCTTGCGCAGCTCCGCCTTGAGGAGCTCGATGTCTTCCCCCTTCTTGCCGATCACGACGCCCGGCCGGGCGCTGTGGATCGTGATGCGCGCGTCCTTCGCCGGGCGCTCGATGACGACCTTGCTCACCGACGCGTGCGAGAGCTTCTTTTTCAGGTAGTCGCGGACCTTCAGGTCCTCGTTGAGCATGCCGGAGAAGCTGCGCCCGCCCGCGAACCAGCGCGAGGTCCAGTTGCGGTTGAACGCGAGGCGGAAACCGGTCGGATTGATCTTCTGTCCCATTTCCGCTGCCCCTCAGCCCTTGTCCCCGACCGTCACGAAGATGTGGCAGGTCGGCTTGTTGATCCGGTTTCCGCGCCCCTTTGCCCGGGCGGCGAAGCGCTTGATGATCGTGCCGCGCTCGACCCGGATGCCGGTCACGCGCAGCTCGTCGACGTCCGCGCCGTCGTTGTGCTCGGCGTTGGCGATCGCCGACTCGAGCACCTTCTTGATGATCCGCGCGCCCTTCTGCGGCGCGAAGGCGAGGATGTTCAGCGCGCGCTCGACCGGCTGGCCGCGCACCATGTCCGCGACGAGCCGGCCCTTCTGCACCGAGAGGCGCACGCCGTACAGCTTGGCCTGGGTTTCCATGCTCGCGCTCCCTTACTTCTTGGCCGGCGCGGCGGGCGCCGCGCTCTTCCGGTCGGCCGAGTGCGCCTTGAAGGTGCGCGTGAGCGCGAACTCGCCCAGCTTGTGGCCGACCATGTTCTCGGAGATGTAGACCGGGATGTGCTGCTTGCCGTTGTGCACGGCGATCGTCAGCCCCACGAAGTCGGGCACGACGGTCGAGCGGCGCGACCAGGTCTTGATCGGGCGCTTGTCGCCGCCGGCGCGCGCGGCGTCCACCTTCTTCAGCAGGTGGTGGTCGACAAAGGGGCCCTTCTTGATCGAACGGGACATTTGCGTTTACCTCTTGTGGCGCGTCGCGACGATCATGCTGCGCGTACGCTTGTTCTTGCGCGTGCGATAGCCCTTGGTGAGCTTGCCCCACGGCGAGACCGGGTCGCGCTTGGTGCCGGTGCGGCCCTCGCCGCCGCCGTGCGGGTGATCGACCGGGTTCATCACGACGCCCCGCACCGTCGGGCGCACGCCCTTCCAGCGCACGCGCCCGGCCTTGCCGGTCTGCTCGAGCGAGTGCTCCTCGTTGCCGACCTCGCCGAGCGTCGCACGGCAGTCGACGTGCACCTTGCGGATCTCGCCAGAGCGCAGCCGCACCTGGGCGTAGCTCCCTTCGCGCGCGAGCAGCTGCGCCGAGCTGCCGGCCGAGCGCGCGAGCTGCGCGCCCTTGCCGGGTTGCAGCTCGATGCAGTGCACGGTCGTGCCGATCGGGATGTTGCGCAGCGGCAGCGCGTTCCCCGGCTTGATCTGCGCCTCGGCGCCGCTCATGAGCTGCGCGCCGGCCGCCACGCCCTTCGGGGCGATGATGTACCTGCGCTCGCCGTCGACGTAGAGCAGCAGCGCGATGTGCGCGCTGCGGTTCGGGTCGTACTCCAGCCGCTCGATCTTGGCCGGAATGCCGTCCTTGTCGCGCTTGAAGTCGATCACCCGGTAGTGCTGCTTGTGGCCGCCGCCCTGGTGGCGCGTGGTGATGTGGCCGTAGTTGTTGCGGCCCGCCTTGCGCAGCTTCTTCTCGAGCAGCGCGTCGAGCGGGCGGCCCTTGTGCAGGCCGGGCGTCACCACTTTCACGAAGTGGCGCCGGCCGGCGGAGGTGGGTTTGACCTTGACGAGTGCCATGGCTCTACTCCGTCGCCTGGAACGTGATGTCCTGGCCGGCGGCGAGGCTCACGTAGGCTTTCTTCCAGTTGCGGCGCCGGCCGGCGAACTTGCCGGAGCGCTTGTGCTTGCCCTTCACGTTGGCGACGGTCACCCCGGTCACCTGAACCTTCTTTTCCTTGGTGCTGAAGAGCAGCTCGACCGCGGCCTTGATCTCGGGCTTGGTCGCGTCGTCGAGCACGCGGAACACGTACTGGTTCACCTTCTCGCCGACGAACGTGCTCTTCTCCGAGACTACCGGGGCGAGCAGGACCTTCATCAGCCTTTCCTGGTTGAGCGCGCTCATGCGAGCATCTCCTCGAGCCTGGCGACCGCCTTGCGCGTGACGAGCACGTTGCGCGAGCGCACCAGCGAGACGGGGTCGGCCTGGCGCACGTCGACCACCGTGACGTTGGGCAGGTTGCGGGCGGAGAGGAGCAGGTTCTGGTCCACGCCGTCGGTGATGACCAGGACCTCGTCGAGGCCGAGCCCCTTCACCTTCTGCGCGAGCGCCTTGGTCTTCGGCGCCTCGACCCGGAAGTCCTCCACCACCGAAAGCCGGCCCTCGCGCGCAAGCTGGGACAGGATCGACGCCATGCCGGCGCGGTACATCTTGCGGTTGATCTTCTGCGAGAAGTTCTCGTCCGGCGAGT
>CAZIXQ010000274.1:0-5277 GCA_964543155.1 uncultured Enterobacteriaceae bacterium | reverse complement strand
CGGTGGCGGTGAGCGGACCGGCCGGAGCGTCCTTGGCGGAGACGCGCCAGTTGTCCGGCGGCATGGTGAGGAACTTGTCCTGGCTGAAGTTCGCCTCGATCTGGAGCAGCGTCCCGAGCGCGCCGCTCTGCGCGAGCCCCGCGACCTCGAGAATCGGGGGTTCGAAGCGCTTCTCGTGCCCGACGGCGAGCTGCACGCCGTTCGCTTTCACGGCGTCGATCGCGCGCTGGACGGCGCTGCGCGACAGCGAGAGCGGCTTCTCGCAGAACACGTGCTTGCGCACACTCGCCGCGGCGACGATCTGGTCGGTGTGGAGCGAATGCGGCGTGCACAGCACGACCGCGTCGACCTGGCGGTCGGCGAGCGCTTCGTCGAACTCGGCGACGAGCGGCAGGCCCTGCTCGCGCGCGAACGGCGCGGCGAGCGGGCTTGGGTCGACGCCCTTCACTACGCGCAGCTTTGCGCTGGTCTTCACCAGCTGCACGATGATCCGGCCCCACCAGCCCAGTCCCACGACGGCGACGCGAACCATGTGCAGTCCCCTTCCTAGTGGAGTCCCTCGATCTCGCTCGGGCTGATCGCCGTCTCGCGCAGCACGGCCTCGGTGGTGCGATAGCGCTCGGCCATCGCGCGCTCGGCGTCCGAGCGGATCTGCGCCTGCAAGTATGCCCCGAGATGTCGCGCGCGAGCGATGCACTTCGTGCCGTAGGGCTGCCGCTCGCGCTCGTACGCCGAGACGGCCGCCGCGACGTCCTCGCCGTGCGCCGCGAGCCGGTCCACGAGCGCGATCGCGTCCTCGGCCGCCTTCAGCACGCCCATGCCGACGTGCGGGCGCGCCACGAACGACGCGTCGCCGAGCGTTGCGATGCGGCCGAACGCGAGGCGCGGCGACTCGAGGTCGTAGATCGGCTGGATGAACGGCGCCTCGGTCAGCGCGATCACCTGCGCGATCTGCGGCGCGAGGATGGCCTCCGCATCGCGCCGCATCGCCGCGATCACCTCCGGGCGGATCAGGTGCGGCGGAATCTGGCTCTCGTGGCGGACGCCGTTCACGTCGGTGAGCAGCCACGGCAGCCGCGAGCGCTCGTCCGCCGGCCGGTACCAGACGAAGTTGTAGCGGCGCTCGCCCTGGCGGTTGGTGCTCCCCTTGCCCGCGACCGGATAGGTGACGATCTGCTCGTGCGGCGGCAGCCCGAACACGAAGTCCTCGAAGATCTCGTCGCGGAGCGCCACGGGGAAGGCGCGCTCCTCGATCAGCCCGCGCCAGGCGACGTATCCCGCGTACTGCGGACGCACGTCGGGCGCGAGCTGCGCGCGCACGGTGGAGCGGATGCCGTCGGCCGCGACGAGCAGCTCGCCCTCCTCGCGGCTGCCGTCGGCGAACAGCGCGACGACCCGGTCGCCGTGATCCTCGACCCGCGCGATCTCGCGTCCGAAGCGGTAACGGTCGGCCGGGAAAATGTCCTTCAGCAGGCGATAGAGCCGGCCCCACGCGGTCATGACCTGGGGCACGTCGCGGCTGCCCGTGATGCTGCCGTCGCGCGCGAGCGCGACGCGGCGCCGCACGCGCACGCCGATCGATTCGTCGACCGTGACGCCGGCGCGCGCGAGGGCGCGCATCAGCTCGGGATGGGTGGCGAGCCCGGCACCGCGGCCGGCGAGCGCCTCGCCCGTCTTCTCGTAGACGTCGACCTGCCAGCCGGCCCGATGGAGCAGGTTGGCCGCGAACAGCCCGCCGAGCGAACCACCGATCACCAGCGCACGCCTGGTCATGTCCGTCCACCCCGAGATTTATCGGCCGATAATCTAGGCGGCGCGGCGGGACGCGTCAATCGTGCAGCGCGTGATTGACGCTGCGCGATCCGGCCTCTAGATTTCACGCCGCATACCAGGAGGAGAACGCAATGTCATACGAGGAAAAGCTGCCCCGGATCCGGGTCGCGCGCAAGGACATGATGAAGCGCGTCGCGCGCTTCTCGAAGCTCAAGGGTTTCGACGGCGGGCTGCCCGACAGCAAGATGCCCGGCTGCGAGCGCATCCTCTACAACGTCATCGGCTTCCAGCCGCCGCCGGGCGAGGGTGAGGGCATGCAGTCGCCGGTGGGCGCGCAGTCCTCGCGCAACGCCGCGATAAAGATCTCCGAGGGCTTCAACCTCGGCTACTGCCGCGCGCTGCCCGGGCACGGGCCGATGCTGCACAACCACGACACGAACGAGACGTTCATCGCGATGACCGGCACCTGGCGCGCGAGCTGGGAGAACGAGAAAGGCAAGCTCGAACACGTCGACCTGAAACCGCTCGACGTGATCTCGTTCCCGCCCGGCGCGAACCGGCGCTTCATGAACGTGACGAAGGGGCCGAGGAACAAGTACTCGATCCTGATGTTCGTGATCGGCGGCAACGAGCCGCGCGCGGAGTTCACCAGCGAGTCGATGGCGGAGCTGGAGCGCGCGGGCGTGTGGCCGGAGAAGCCCGCGCGTTCCAGAAGGAAACGCTAGAGCAGCTCCGCCAGAACCGCCGTCCACGCCGCCGCGAGGTTGCGCAGCTCGTAGCCGCCGCCGCCGAACGCCATCAGCCGCCCGCCGCACACCTCGTCGGCGAGCTTGCGCAGGTCGCGTGCGACGCGCGTATGCACCGCGGGCGTAAGACGCAGATCTGCGAGCGGATCGCCGGCGAGCGCATCCGCGCCTGCCTGCAGGATCAGGAACTGCGGCTTGAAGTGCCGCAGGTGCGCGAGGCCCTTCTCCCATGCGGCGAAGAATTCGCGGTCGCCGGAACCGGGCGCGAGGGGCAGATTGAGCTTGGTGCCTTCGGCCGCGTCGCGGCCGACCTCGTGGGCGTGGCCGGTGCCCGGGTAGAGGAAGTTGCCGTCTTCGTGGATGTCGACCACGATCAGGTCCGGGTCGGCCTCGTACGGATAGTAGATCCCGTCCCCGTGGTGCACGTCGATGTCGACGTAGCCGATGCGCGCGACGCCGTGGTGCTTCCGCAGGCTGTCGATGACGACACCGAGGTCGTTGAAGACGCAGAATCCGGCGGCGCGGCCGCGGCGTGCGTGGTGCAGGCCGCCGATGGCTTGAAAGGCTCGTAGCGCCCGTCCCGCCACGATCCGCTCGAGTCCTTCGAGCGCAGTGCCGGCGACGGTCGCCGCGACCTCGTAGCAGCCGGGGAACGCGGGCGTGTCGCCGTAGTCGAGGTAGCCCTCGCCGATCCGGGAGCGGATCTCGACCCAGCTCACGTGGTCGGCGCTGTGGAATCGCTCGATCTCTGCGCGCGTGGCCACGCGCGGCGCCACGATCTCGACCCGCCGGTCGAGCCCCTGGGCCGAGGCGGCCGCCAGGAACGCCCCCTGCCGGTCGGCGCCGAGCGGATGACCGTCGGGAAAACCGTAGTTTCCGAGCGCGTCGCCGACCAGCAGCACGGTCTCCCGCATGACGCCTCGATCGTAGCCCTTTCGCACGCGGTGCAACAGGTGGCACACTACCCCGGCCAAGCACCGAAGAACATCGCGGCGCGCCCCGGCGCCGGTCCAGCCAAGGAGGTCGTTCGTGAAAGCCCCGTCTTTCGCGTACGCGAAGCCGCGCTCGCTCGACGAAGTGTTCGCCCTCGCCGAGCGCCACGGCGACGACGCGAAGCTCCTCGCCGGCGGGCAGACGCTGCTCGCCACGCTCAACATGCGGCTCTCGTCGCCCGCGCTCCTGATCGACATCACCAGCCTGCCGGGGCTCACCGGGATGACGGTCAAGGACAGCACGCTGCGCATCGGCGCGCTGACCACGCACCGCGCGATCGAGCGCTCGCCGGAGGTCGCGCAGCACCTGCCCCTTCTCGCCCAGGCCGCGCCGCACATCGCGCACGTCGCGATCCGCAATGTCGGCACCCTTGGCGGCAGCCTCGCGCACGGCGACCCGGCCGCGGAGTGGCCCGCGTGCTGCGTCGCGCTCGACGCCGAGATCGTGATCGCCGCACGCGGCGGCGAGCGGCGCGTGAAGGCGCGCGCGTTCTACCGCGGCCTGTTCGACACTGCGCTCGTTCAGGGCGAGGTCATCACCGCAGTCGAATTCCCGATCCCCGGCCCCGGCTACCGCAGCGCCTTCCTCGAACTCGCGCGCCGGCACGGCGACTACGCGATTGTCGGCGTCGCCGCGCTCGCGAAGGCGGGCGGCGGCGCGCTCACCGACGTGCGGCTCGCGTTCATCGGGGCCGGCCCGACGCCGGTCCTCGCGCGGACCGCGATGGCCGCCGTCGAGGGCAAGAAGCCCGCCGCGGAGGCAATCGCGGCAGCGCAGGCCGCGCTCGCCAAGGATCTTTCGCCGACCGGCGACCTCAACGGTTCGCCCGCCACCAAGCTCCACCTCGCGCGCGTGCTGTGCGGCCGCGCGCTCGCACAACTCGCCGGCTGACCATGGACACGACGCTCGAGACCACCATTACCGTCAACGGCACGCCGGTCACGCGGCAGGTGCCGGCCCGGCAGCACCTGATCGATTTCCTGCGCGAGACGGTCGGCCTCACCGGATCGCACATCGGCTGCGAGCACGGGGTCTGCGGCGCGTGCACGCTCCGCGTCGACGGCGAGATCGTGCGCGGGTGCCTCATGCTCGCGGTGCAGGCGAACGGCCGCAAGGTCGACACCATCGAAGGCCTGTCGGATTCCGGCGAGCTCGCCGACCTGCAGAAGGCGTTCCACGAGCACAACGCGCTCCAGTGCGGGTTCTGCACGCCGGGCATGCTGATGGCGGCGCAGGACCTCGTCCGGACGCTGCCGGGAGCCTCGCGCGAGGAGATCCGCGCGCACATGTCGGGCAACTACTGCCGCTGCACCGGCTACCACGCGATCGTCGATGCGGTGGAGGAGGTGCTCGCGAACCGCAAGGGAGCGCCGCGATGAACGCCCGCGCCGAGCTCCCGCTGCACGCGCCCGGCACGCAGACCGACAAGGGCTACATCGGGCAGAGCGTCCCGCGCCCGAACGCGAAGCGCCTGCTCCAGGGCCGCGGCGCGTTCGTGGACGATCTGCGCTTCCCGCGCCTCGCGCACGTCGTCTTCTTCCGCAGCCCCTATGCGCACGCGAGGATCAGGAAGCTCGATCTCACGCAGGCCGCGCGCCAGCCCGGGGTGATCGCGTGCTTCGACGGCCGGGCGGTCGCCGAGTACTGCACGCCGTGGGTCGCGGTGCTCGCGCACCTGAAGGGCATCAAGTCGGCGCCGCAGTACGCGATCGCCATCGAACGCGCGTGCTGGCAGGGCGAGGCGGTCGCGGCGATCGTCGCCGAG
>CAZIXQ010000273.1:0-5317 GCA_964543155.1 uncultured Enterobacteriaceae bacterium | reverse complement strand
GCGCCGAGTGCATCCTGCCGGCTCGACCCCGCCGCGAGGAGGCACGCATGCAGACGCGCAAACTGGGCCGCGACGGCCCGACCGTTTCCGCCCTGGGGCTCGGGTGCATGGGCATGTCCGACTTCTACGGCCCGGCCGACGAGGCCGAGAGCCTCGCCACGCTCCACGCCGCGCTCGAGGCCGGCATCACGCTGCTCGACACCGGCGACTTCTACGGCTGCGGCCACAACGAGATGCTGATCGGGCGGGCGATCGCCGGACGCCGCGACAAGGTGTGCATCCAGGTCAAGTTCGGCGTGCTGCGCGACCCGGCCGGCGGCTTCATCGGCCTCGACCTGCGCCCGCAGGCGATCAAGAACGCGCTCGCGTATTCGCTGCGCCGCCTCGGCACCGACTACGTCGACCTGTACCAGCCGGCGCGGCTCGACCCGGCGATCCCGATCGAGGAGATCACGGGCACGCTGGCCGAACTGAAGCAGGCCGGGCACATCCGCCACATCGGGCTGTCCGAAGCGGGCGCCGGGACGATCCGCCGCGCGCACGCGGTGCATCCGGTCACGGCGATCCAGATGGAGTATTCGCTGATGAGCCGGAGCATCGAGGCGAAGGTCCTGCCGGCCTGCCGCGAGCTGGGCATCGGCGTCACCGCCTACGGCGTGCTCTCGCGCGGGCTCCTCAGCGGCCGCGTCGGCGCCGAGGGTTACGCGGGCAGGCGCGATTTCCGCGCGCACGCGCCGCGCTTCGTCGGCGACAATCTGGCCGCGAACCGGCGCCTCGTCGCGCGCCTGGCACAGGTCGCCGCCGCGCGCGGCGCGACCCCGGCCCAGCTCGCGATCGCGTGGGCGCTGCATCGCGGCGACGACGTGGTGCCGCTGGTCGGCGCGCGCCGGCGCGAGCAGTTGCGGGAAGCCCTCGGTGCGCTCGAGATTGCGCTGAGCGCCGACGAGGTGGCGGCGATCGAAGCGGCCGTGCCGGCGGCGGCTGTCGCCGGCGAGCGCTACGACGCCCACGGGATGAGGATGCTCGACAGCGAGCGCGCCTGAAGCAGCCGGAGCAAGGCGCGCAGCCGGGCGATGACGCCCGGGCCCCGTTCGAACGGGAAGCCGTCGTCGGCGCGCGCCGCCTCGTCCACCGCGCAGACGAGCGAGCACAGCGCCGCCGCGGCAAGTCGGCGCCGGGTTGACCGCCCGCGCGCGGACCGAAATACTCGGGCATGCCCGGCCCGCAGCTCTATCGCGCGTGCGTGCGCCCGCTCCTCTTCCGGATGGACGCCGAACGCGCGCATCTCGCGACCGTGCGAATCGCGGGCGCGGTGGGACGCCGCGCGGCGGGGCGTGCGCTCGTCCGGGCGCTGTACGGGTTCGAGGATCCGCGCCTGCGCATCGCGGTCGGCGGCATCGACTTCCCCAACCCGGTCGGCCTGCCGGCGGGCTTCGACAAGAACGGCGTCGCGACCGAGGCGCTCGCCGCGCTCGGCTTCGGCTCGATCGACGTCGGCTCGGTGTCGGCATCTCCGGCCGCCGGCAATCCGGAACGCCCCCGGCTCTTGCGGATTCCCGCCGACGAGGGGCTCGTCGTCTTCTACGGCGTCCCCAACGACGGGGCGGCGGTGGTCGCCCAACGGCTCGCACGCGTCCGCCTGCCGATTCCGCTGGGGATCAGCCTCGTCGAGACCAACACCGGGACGCCGGCGCCGGTCGACGAGGTCATCGCGGAGCTGGTCGAGGCCGCCCGGCCGTTTGCGGGAATCGCGACCTACTTCGCCCTCAACCTGAATTGCCCGAACTCCGCGGGCGGCTTTTCGCACTTCGACGATCCGGCGCACCTGCGGGCGCTGCTCGCGGGACTGCGGGAGGTCGTGGGCACGCTGCCGGTGTTCGCCCGCGTGACGCCGCCGCGCGACCCGCGCGGAATCGACGCGGTGCTCGAGGCGCTCGACCCCTTTCCGTTCGTGAAGGGCCTGTCGTTCTACGATCCGAAGAACGACCTGCGCCCGCGGCTCAAGACCCCAACGGCGGTGCTCGTGCGCATGCGCGGCAGCGTCTCGGCGCCCGTGGCGCGCGAATGGATGCAGGCGACGATCCGCGAGTGGTACCGCCGCATCGACCGCAAGCGCCTCGCGCTCGTCGGGTGCGGCGGCATCGGTTCGGCGGAGGACGCCTATCGCACGATCCGCCTGGGCGCGTCGCTCGTGCAGGTCTACACGGCCCTCGTGTACCGGGGACCGGGCCTCGTGCGCGAGATCAAGCGCGGTCTCGCACGGCTGCTCGCGCAGGACGGACTCGGGCACATCGGCGAGGCGGTCGGCATCGACAACGCGGCACCGGCGCCGCGCTAGCGGATTGATCCGGCGCGCCGCGCACCGGATAATGCCGCGCCCTGCCCCCCGACCCGCCGCGATGACCGCCTATTCCCGCCTCTTCCAGCCGCTGAAGGTCGGCGCCCTCACGCTCGCCAACCGCATCGTGATGGGCTCGATGCACACACGGCTCGAGGCCGCCGACCGCCCCGCCGAGCGCCTCGCCGCGTTCTACGCCGCGCGCGCCCGCGGCGGCGCGGCGCTGATCATCACCGGCGGCGTCTCGCCCGACTCGCCCGGCCGGATGGAAGAGGACTCGAGCATCTTCGATTCGCCCGAGCAGATCCCCTTCCACCGCACGATCGTGGACGCGGTGCACGCCGCGGGCAGCCCGATCTGCCTCCAGATCCTGCATGCGGGCCGTTACGCGAAGTGCAGCGACGCCGTCGGCGCGTCCGACATTCCCTCGCCGATCAACCGCCGCAAGATTCACGCCCTCACCGACAGCGAGATCGAGCGCACGATCGATGCGTTCGCCGCCACCGCGGCGCTCGCGCGCGCGGCCGGCTACGACGGCGTCGAGATCATGGCCTCCGAGGGCTACCTCGTCACGCAGTTCACCTGCCCGCGCACCAACACCCGCACCGACCGCTGGGGCGGGTCGCTCGAGAACCGCCTGCGCTTCCCGCTCGAGATCGTGCGCCGGACGCGCGCGCGGGTCGGGCGCGACTTCCTCGTCGTGTACCGCATTTCCGCGCTCGACCTCGTCGAGCACGGCCTCTCGGCCGACGAGACGATCGCCCAGGCGCGGGCGATGGCCGCGGCCGGCGTGGACCTCTTCGACACCGGCATCGGCTGGCACGAGGCGCGGGTGCCGACCATCGCGTACATGGTGCCGCGCGCCGCGTTCGCCTTCGCAGTGAAGCGCCTGCGCGCGGCGGTCGAGGTTCCCGTGATGGCCACGAACCGGATCAACACGCCGGAAGTCGCGGAGAAACTGCTCGCCGACGGCGTCGCGGACGCGGTCTCGCTCGCACGCCCGATGCTCGCCGACGCCGAGTTCGCCGCCAAGGCGCGCGACGGCCGCGGCGACGAGATCAACACCTGCATCGCGTGCAACCAGGCGTGCCTCGACCTGATCTTCGCCAACCGGACCGCGACCTGCCTGGTGAACCCGCGCGCCGGCCGCGAGCTGGATCTCCCCGCCGGTCCCGCGCCGCGCGCGAAGCGCGTCGCGGTGGTCGGCGCCGGCGCGGCAGGCCTCGCCGCCGCGGTGACCGCGGCCGAGCGCGGACACGCGGTCACGCTCTACGAGGCGGCCGGCGCGATCGGCGGACAGATGAACCTCGCCGCGGCGATCCCGGGCAAGGAGTTCGCGGAGACCACGCGCTACTTCGCGCGGCGCATCGAGCGGCTCGGCGTGACGCTCAAGCTCGCGACACGACCCTCGGCGACCGAGCTCGCATCCGGCGGTTTCGACGAGTTCGTCGTCGCGACCGGCGTCACGCCGCGCATTCCGGCGCTCGCCGGCGTCGACCATCCGAAGGCGCTCCGGTACGACGAGGTGCTGAGCGGCGCGAAGACCGTCGGCCGCCGCGTCGCGATCATCGGCGCGGGCGGGATCGGCTTCGACATGGCGCTGTTCCTGAGCGCGCCCGGTGGCGACCACTTTCTCGACGCCTGGGGCGTCGATCGCAGCGGCGCGTCGCACGGCGGGCTCGCGCCGCCCGCGCCGGAGACGGTACGGCGGGCGATCTGGATGCTCCAGCGCAAGACCACGCCTGCGGGCAGGACGCTGGGCGCCACCACCGGCTGGGCGCTGCGCGCCGAGCTCGCGCGCCGCGGCGTGCAGATCCTCGCCGGCGTCGAGTACCGCCGCATCGACGACCGCGGGCTGCTCGTCGTGCACGACGGCGCGGAGAAGGTGCTCGAGGTCGACCACGTCGTGCTGTGCGCGGGCCAGGAACCGGTGCGGACGCTGCACGACGAGCTCGCGGCGCGCGGCGTGCGCGCGCACCTGATCGGCGGCGCGCACGTCGCCGCGGAGCTCGACGCCTTCCGGGCGATCGACGAGGGCACCCGCGTCGCGCTGGCGCTCTAGGCGTAGTCCGACCGGCCTATTCTCGCCGGCACGGGCAGCCCCTATCGTCGAACCTCGGGGCGCGCGCCGCGCAGCGCTGGAGAGGGGGACGAAATGCGGATCGGCATCCTTCGGCTGCTCGGCGCCACAGTCGCCGCGGCGCTCACCGCCTGCACCTCGCACGTCATCATCCGCGACCGGATCGCGCAATCCGACCCGGCGCAGTGCGACTACGCGCCGCCCGACCCCGGCGCCGCCGGGTGGACCTTCCACCGGTGCGAGAACTTCGCGGTCGAGGTGCACCCGCTCGCGGGTGCGCCGGGCGGCGCGTTCAAGCTCGCGTTCGTGGAGTTCGACGACCAGGGCTGGTTCTACCGCTACCAGGAGAACGGCGCGAACCGCGCTCGCCGCGTGGCCGTCGCCTCTCAGATGCAGCTGCTCGAAGACCTGCTCGAGGCGGAAGGCAAGGCGCGCGACCTGATCATCGTCGCGTACGTCCACGGCTGGAAGCACGACGCCGACGCCTGCAACGAGGACGTCGGCTGCTTCCGCGAGGTGCTGCGTGCGATCCAGGAGGCCGAAGTCCGCCAGTACGGCGCCGCGGCGCGCCGGGTGATCGGCGTCTACGTCGGGTGGCGCGGGCGCGAGGTGGCTGGGCCGGGGGACGCGCAGTACGTGACGTTCTACTCGCGCAAGAACGCGGCGACGCACGTCGCGCTCGGCTCGGTGCGCGAGCTCTTCGCCTGGCTGGGCAAGTTCCATCGCCTCCAGAACGATCCCGTGCGCGTCCGAGCGCAAGCGGGCAAGGACTCCGGACGGGCCGGCCGCACCCGGCTGGTGACGGTCGGCCACAGCTTCGGCGGGCTGATCCTGTTCGCGGCGGTGTCGCCGTGGCTGCTGCAGAACGTGGTCGACGGCGGCGAACCGGTCGAGCCGTT
>CAZIXQ010000272.1:0-5325 GCA_964543155.1 uncultured Enterobacteriaceae bacterium | reverse complement strand
GAGATCGTCCCGGAGCTCGGCGACTGGCACACGCACGAGCACATGCCCGAGCGACTGGGCATCCCCGGCTTTCGGCGCGGGACGCGGTGGTCGGGCGGCGGCGCCGGCGCGAGCCACTTCATCATGTACGAGCTCGAATCGCTCGGCGTCTTCTCGTCGCAGGCCTATCTCGAGCGACTGAACAACCCGACGCCGTGGAGCCGCAAGATGACGCCGCACCACCGCAACATGGTGCGCAGCCCGTGCCGGGTGGTGGGCGGCGCCGGAGCGGGCGTCGGCGCGGCGCTGCTGACCGTCCGGCTCTCCCCGCGGGCGGGCGAGGCCGAGCGGTTGCGCGACGGGCTCGTCCGCGAGCTGCTGCCGGCGCTCGCCCGCCGGCCGGGTCTCGCCGCGGCGCACCTCCTCGTCACCGAGCCGAAGGTGATGCCCCCGCAGACCGAGGAACAGCGGATGCGCGGCGGCGACGCCATCGCGGACTGGGTGCTGCTTGTGCACGGCTACGACGCCGAGGTTGTCGCGAAACTGCCGAATGACGCGCTCGCCCCGGCGGTGCTCGTCGAGCGCGGCGCCGCGCCGGGCGCGGTGGCCGGGGTCTACCGCCTTGATTACGCCCTGACGAACGCGGACCTCGGCGCATCGCTCGGATGAGCTCGACGACCCTTGCCGCGCTGCTCGACGCGCCGATGCCCGGGCGCGCGTACGCGCTCCTCGATCGCGACCGGCCCGTCAACCGCGCCGCGCTGGCCGACGAAGCGGCTCGTCTCGCCGCCGGGTTGCGCGCGCTCGGTATCGGAGCAGGCGACCGCGTGGCGATCTGGCTCCCCAACCTTCCCGCGTGGCTCGCGACGTTCTTCGCGTGCGGCCGGCTCGGCGCGATCGCCGTTTCGGTGAATACCCGCTTCCGCAGTCACGAAGTGCAGGACATCGTCGGGCGCGCCGGCTGCAGGGCGATCGTGTTCTGGCCGGGCTTCCGCAACATCGACTTCGCCGGGATCCTCGCCGACTGCGATCCTGCCGCGCTCGGAGCGCTCACGCACGTGATCGCATACGCCGAGGGCGACGAGCGGCCGCCCGAATGCGTGCACGGCAAGCCGGTCGTCGCCTATCGCGCGCTCGTCTCGGGCGATCCGATGCGCGAGGCGATCGGCCGGCCCGACTCGGGCTGCGTGATCTTCACCACCTCGGGCACGACGAAGGCGCCGAAGTTCGTGCTGCACGACCAGCGCACGGTGTGCCGCCACGCGCACGACGTCGCACGCGGGTTCGGCTACGAGGCGCCGGCGACGCGCGTGCTGGTGACCGCGCCCCTCTGCGGCGTGTTCGGCTTCACGAACGCGATGGGCGCGCTCGCTGCCGGCGCACCGATCGTGATGCATCCCACCTTCGACGCTGCCGAGTCGGCGCGGGCGGTGCTGCGCCACCGCGTCACGCACACGCACGCCTCCGACGAGATGATCGGGCGGATGCTCGAGGCGGTGCCCGGAACGCCGGCGTTTCCGAGCGCGAGGTTCTTCGGCTACGCGTCGTTCTCGCCCGCCTACGCCGACCTGCCGCAGCGCGCGGAAGCGCGCGGGCTGACCGTGGTGGGCCTCTACGGCATGAGCGAGGTGCACGCGCTGATGGCGCGCCAGAGCGAAAACGCGCCGTTCGCCGAGCGCGTCCGCGCCGGCGGCCGGTGCGTCGCCCCGGAAGGGCGGGTGCGCGCGCGCGACCCGGCCTCGGGCGCGATCCAGCCGCACGGCACCGCGGGCGAGCTCGAGCTGAAGGTGCCGAGCGCCATGGTCGGGTACTTCGGCGACGAGGCGGCGACCCGTGCCGCGTTCACCGACGACGGGTACCTCCGCACCGGCGACCTCGGCTACTCGACGGCGGAGAACGCGTTCGTGTTCCTCGCCCGGCTCGGCGACGCGTTCCGGCTCGGTGGCTTTCTCGTGAGCCCCGCCGAGATCGAGGACGTGCTGCAGTCCCATCCGGCGGTCGCCGGGGCGCAGGTCGTCGGGGTCGACACGCCCGGCGGCACGAAGGCGTTCGCGTTCGTGATCGTGCAGCCGGACGCGCGGTTCGACGAGGCCGCGCTCGTCGCGCACTTCGCCGCGCGCATCGCGAAGTTCAAGGTGCCGGTGCGCGTGCAGCCGATCGACGCGTTTCCGGTGACGCCGGGCGCGAACGCGACGAAGATCCAGAAATCGAAGCTGCGCGAGCTCGCGCAGGATGCGCTGAGGAGAGGCCGATGAGCGATACGGTGCGGGTGGAGAAGGCGGGCGCGATCACGACCCTGGTGCTGAACCGGCCGGCGGCGTTCAACGCGCTCGAGCTGGAGCTGGTGGGCGTGCTGGTGGACCGCCTCACCGCGGCGGCCTGCGACGAGCAGGTGCGCGGCGTGGTGATCACCGGCGCGGGGAAGGCGTTCTGCTCGGGCGGGGACCTGCGCTGGATGCAGGCGCATCCGCAGGGGCCGGCCGGCGCGTTCCACGCGCTCGCGGCGCGTTTCCACCTCGCGGTGCTCGAGATCCGGCGCATGGCGAAGCCGGTGGTCGCCGCGGTGAACGGCGTGGCCGCGGGCGGGGGCTTCTCGCTCGCGCTCGCGTGCGACTTCCGCGTGATGGCGGAGTCGGCGGTGCTGCGGCAGGCCTACACGTCGAATGGCTTGTCGATCGACGGCGGCGGCACCTTCGCCCTGCCGCGGCTGGTCGGCTACGCGCGGGCGATGGAGATCGTCGCGTTCGACGCCCCGATCCCGGCCAGGCAGGCGCTGGAGTGGGGGCTCGCGTCGAAGGTGGCCGCCGACGGGAAGGCGGTCGAGGAGGCGGTCGCGCTCGCCGGCCGCATCGCGGCCGGATCGCTGCATTCGTACGGGCTGTCGAAGCGGCTGCTGGCCGATGCGTTCGACACGCCGCTCGAGGCGCAGCTCGAGCGCGAGCGCGCGGCGCTCGCCGCGTGCGGCGCGCACGCCGACGGGCAGGAAGGCATCCGCGCGTTCGTGGAGAAGCGCAAGCCCGTCTTCAGATGACCCCGTCGCCCGCCATCGCGTCGTAGACGATGCCGGCGTACTTCTGCACCGACGACGCCGTGTCGGAATCGCCGTCGCGGTCCTTCGTGGCGATCACGCCCCGCCAGGCGAGGTCCCCGCTGCGCGCGTCGAAGAGCCGCGTCTCGGAGGTGGAGACCGGCGGGCCGACGTTCTGCGTCTGCGGCGGGACGTAGACGGATTTCCACACCCCGCTGTAGAAGCCGTAGAAGCCGCCCCAGCCGACGCCGACGACGGCGGTCTGACCGCGCGAGGTGACGGTCGCCTGGTCGACCGCGATCGTGCGCGTGATGAGCATCGCGTCCGCGCCCGTCTTCGCGATCACCGAGCGCAGCGTCGCCTCGTCGACCGCGCCGGTGACGCCGAGCGCCGAGTACGCCGGAATCCCCTGGACGCCGCGCTGGCCGAGCAGCGCGACCATGCGATCCTCGTAGATGCGCCCGAGCACGTTCTCGTTCGTGACCGCGACCACCAGCACCCGCTTGAACGGCTTGCCGACGTACGCGGGGTTCGCCTGGTGGTCGACGAGCCGGTTGGTCGCGCAGCCTGCGGCGCAGGCGGCGACGAGCGCAAGTGCGAGGGCGCGCGCACGGCGCGCGGTGGATTCGGTCATGCGGCGGTCTCCTGTTGGGGGATGCCGAATCTAACCCGGGCGGCGCTCCGGGAAGAACTCGCGCATCAGGAATGCCTCCAGCCCGGCGTTGTCGGCCGCGCGCGCCGAGAGCGTGACGTCGCGCCCGAGCCGCTGCGAGCGCCAGGTGAAGTCGCCGGACTCGTGCTCCCGGATGATCACGATCATCCGGCGGACGATCGCGATCTCGATGCTGGGGTTCGCGCCGCGCTCGACCACGATCAGCTGCCGGGCGCGCCGCCGGATGTCCTTGTTCCAGCCGAAGAAGAGGAACTCGGCGTCGGTGTAGCCGACGCGCTCGAGCTGGAAGATGCCGCCGCCGGTGGGCTCGCGGCCGTAGGTCGGCACGCGGTTCAGCCCGAGGTTCTCGGCGACGCTGCGGTTGTGGCGCGCGCGCTCGTCCTCGGCGGACGGCGCGTTCGCCGCGGATTCCTGGGGCAAGGCGCCGCGCGCGCGGCGGCGGGCCTCGAGTTGCGCGAAGAAGTCGCCCGCGTCGAGGCTCGGCAGCGGGGCGGGCGCGGCGGGCTCGACCGGTGGCGGCGGGACGGGGCGGGGTGCCTCCTGCTTCGCGATCACCGGCGGCGGCGGCGGGCGCCTGGGCACCGGGGGCGCGGCGCGCTGTGCGGGCGCGGGCGCCGGCGCGACGGGTGCGGGAGACGGCGGCGGGGCGGCGACGCTCGGCTGCGGGGCCGGCGCCGGGGTGAGCCGCACCGCGATCGTGCCCCCGCCCTTGCCTTCGCCCACGCGGTCGGAGATCGCGTCCAGCGGACGCTTCACCCACCCGAACAGCAGGAGCGCGTGGAAGAGCAGCGAGAGGACGAACGCGAGCTGGACCGACGAGATCCGCAGCACGGTCAGCTCGCTGCGCCGCGTGCCGAGCGGCTCGCGCGGCGGCCAGTCGATGCGCGTGCCGGTCGGCAGCGGAGGCCAGCGGGGATCCAAGGCGGGGGAGCGAAGGCAAGACCAAGCGGCGCGCGGGCGCGCGCCACAGCGAATATACGCTATACGGTCGCCACCGGCGTCGCCGGCGAGCCGACCGCGCCGGGCAGCCGCAGCGGCGGCGCGGTGAGGAGGAACCGGCTGCGCCGGTTCGCGCGCAGCCACGTCGCGAGGTCGCGCAGCCACCACAGCTCGCCGAGCGGCACGCCGAGCTTGAAGAGACAGTGCTCGTGCAGCGGGAGGTTGGGCCGGGTGCCGTCCTTCGGCCGCGCGGGGTAGAGCTCGACCGCGTAGTTGTCGGCGATCAGCGCGGCGATGCCGCTGTCGGTGATCCACGCGAGCAGCCGCTCGTCGCGCCCGTCCAGGCAGGCGCAGGAATTGTCGAGCACCGCGACGTCCGGATCGCGGTTCATCCGCAGGATCACCGCGCTGAAGCCGGTGTGCAGCAGAAGCATGTCGCCGCGCTCGACCGTCACGCGATCGGCCTCGAGAATGCGCATCAGGTCGTCGTACCCGACCGCGGTGCGGGCCTCGCCGCAGTGCGCGAACAGATCGACCAGCACCCCGCGGCCCTGGATGCAGCTCGCGGCGAGGTGCTCGACCCCGAGGTGCTTCGCGCCGACGTGCGGGCCGCAGGGATCCTCGATCACTTCGCCAAGGTAGCGCACCGCGCCCACGACGTGCTCGTCGGCGCGGTAGCCGTTGTAGTAGACGCGCTCGGGTACGC
>CAZIXQ010000271.1:0-5340 GCA_964543155.1 uncultured Enterobacteriaceae bacterium | reverse complement strand
GCGCGCGCGCTCGTCGAGCAGGGCGCCTGGGGGGAAGCCGCCGAAGCAGTGAACCGCCTGCGCGCCGAGCACCCCTGCCACCGACCGAACGAGGTCCGGCTGCTCCACGCGCGCGCGCTCGAAGGCGGGGGCGACGCCGCGGCGGCGCTCGAGGAGTACCGCGGGCTCGTGCCCGCGTCCGTGGGGCTGGAGGCGCGCTGCCGCTACGGTCTCGCGCTCGAGCGGCTCGGCCGCGCCGACGAGGCGCGGGCGGTGTTCGCCGAAGCGGCGCTGCAGGCGGGCCGCACGCCCTCGCCGGTCGAGGCGGAGCAGCGCTGGGCGAAGCTCGCCCGCGAAGGCGCCGGGCGCTGACCCCTCAGGACTTGCCCGGCGCGAGGCTCTCGCGCGCCTTCTTCTGCTCCGACTGCACGTCGAGCATCAGCTTGTACGCGGCGTAGTACTTGTAGATGTTGCGCACGTAGGTCGTGGTCTCGATCCCCACCTTCTCCGCGGTGACGATCTCGACGTTGTTGAACCACTTGTCCGGGTCGAGGCCGCGCTTCTGCGCCTCCTTGCGCATCTGCGAGATCCGACCGGGCCCGGCGTTGTAGGACGCGAACGCGAACAGCGAGCGGTTGGTGTCGTCGAACTTCGCGTCCGGGAAGTACCGGGTCATCAGCTGGTCCATGTACTTCGCGCCGGCATGGATGTTCGGCTCGATGATCGTGATGTCGCCCACCTTCAGCTCCGCGCCGGTCGCCGGCATGACCTGCATGACGCCGATCGCGCCGACGTGGCTCTTGGCGCTCTGGTTGAGCTGCGACTCCTGGTAGCCCTGCGCGGCGAGCATCAGCGGGTCGAAGTGGTACCTGGCGCCGTACTTGTCGAAGAGCGCCAGCGTCTGCTCGAAGCGCTTCCACTCTGCCGAGCCGGTCGGGTCCTTCAGCATCCGGGCGCGGTCGAAATACTGCTTCCTGCGCGCCTCGAACAGGTTCTGCTTCTTGATCACGTTCACGTAGAACTCGTTCAGGATCGCCACGAGCTTCGGGCTGTCCTTGCGGATCGCCCAGCCCACGAGCCCGCCCGAGCGCACCACCGCGCCCTCGTTCACCTTGATCTTGGGCAGCACCTGCGCCCAGATCCGCGCCTTCCAGTCGTCGACGACGATCGCCTCGAGCAGGCCGACGCTCAGCATCTCGAGCATGTCCTCGTCCTCGAGCGCGTCCGGGACGAGGACGAGCTTCGCCGCGGGCTTGCCCGCCGTCTTCAGGCGCTCGTTGAGCGCGAGGAGGCTCTCGTAGTAGCTCGACGCCTTGCGCACGTGGACCGTCTTGCCCGAAAGGTCGTCCGCGGTCGCGATCGCGGGCGACTTCGGTCCGGTGATCACCAGCTCCGACACCGGCTTCTGGTCCGCGGGGGCGTAGAAGTCGACGACCTTCTTCCGCGCCTCGGTGACGGTGAGGTTGCCGGCCGCGATGTCGCCGAGCCCGTCCGCCACGTCCTTGAGCAGCTCGTCGCGCGTCGTCGGGATCATGGAGACGGTGATCGGCCGCTTGCCGAGCTCCTTCGCGTACTTCTTGTTGATGTACTGCTCGAAGTCGCGCACAGAATCCGCGGTCACGCCGCGCTCGCGGCCCTTGTCGTTGTAGTAGAGCGTCCGGCTGTACGGCACCAATACCCGGATGACGCGGCGGTCCACCATGCCGTCGAAGTCGCCCTTCCACGGCTTGGTCTCGGTCGGCAGGGCGCGCGCCTTGGGTGCGTCCTGCGCCGCCTGCTGCGCGCTCGCGCCGGCGGCCGCGAGAACGAGAAGCGCGCCGGCGGCGGCGCGCAGCCACAAGATGCGGATCATCGGATCACTCCATGCGGGCGGCGGCACGGGTGCGGGCCTCCGGGCATTCCACCGCAAGGCCGCGGCGCCTAGCGCACGCCGCCCGAGGGCTCCGACGAGAAGGCCGGGTCGCGGAAGATGCCGACGAATTTCACCGCACCGGTCTGCGCGTCGAACACCGGCTGGCCGATCATCTCGAAGGTCCCGAAGCGCCACCGGTAGGTCCAGGCCTCCGTGCCGGTCCGCCAGAAGCCCATGCGCTCCATCGGTGGACCGACGCGGTCGAGCACCGCGTCGCGCGTCGCGCCTTCGCGCATCCACTCGAAGTTCGCCGCGGTCAGCACCTGCGCGTACTCGGCGACCGCGCCATTCGGGCCGAACACGACGCGCCAGGTCTCGAAGCCCGACGGGCCGGTGACGTAGAACCAGGCCGTGCGCCCGTCGGGGAGCGTGCGGGTCGCCGCCGGCGCGCCGAGCCGCTCGCGAACCTGCAGCGGAGTGTCGCCCGCACGCACGGAGTCGGCGCGGGGCAGCGCGGCGCACGCGGCGAGCGCCGCGACCGCGAGCAGGCTGAGGATTGCGCGCAACGGTGTCGTCTTCACTACCGAGACGGCTACTCTATCGCTGCGCGCTCGGCCGGTCCACCGGGCGGGGCAGGTACAATGCACGCCCCCCATTTCCCCCGACCGGCGCCGCCCATGGACCTCCCGCGCAACGCGTTCAAGCATGCCCTCGCGGCCGGCAAGCCGCAGATCGGGCTCTGGCTTTCGCTCTCGAGCAGCTACAGCGCGGAGGTGTGCGCCGGCTCCGGCTTCGACTGGCTGCTCATCGACACCGAGCACTCGCCGAACGAGATCGACATGGTGCTCGGCCAGCTCCAGGCGGTCGCGCCGTATCCGTCGCACCCGGTCGTGCGCGTCGCCTGGAACGACGCCGTGATCGTGAAGCGCACGCTCGACGTCGGGGCGCAGACCCTGCTCTTTCCGTTCGTGCAGAGCGCGGAGGAGGCCGCGCGCGCGGTCGCGGCGACGCGCTATCCGCCGCGCGGCATCCGCGGCGTCGCCGGCACCACGCGCGCCACCCGCTTCGGCCGCGTCAAGGACTACGCGAAGCGCGCGCACGAGGAGACCTGCGTGCTGGTCCAGGTCGAGACCCAGGAGGCGGTCGACGCGATCGAGGCGATCGCCAGGGTCGACGGCGTGGACGGCATCTTCATCGGCCCGGCCGACTACCACGCCTCGCTCGGCTACCCCGGCGAGACGGCGAACCCCGCGGTGCTCCCGAAGATCGAGGACGCGATCCGCCGCATCCGGGCGGCGGGCAAGGCGCCGGGCATCCTGACCCCGGACGAAAAGCTCGCCCGGCGCTATCTCGAGCTCGGTGCGCTGTTCGTCGCGGTGGGCGCGGACGTCGGGCTGCTCGCGCGCGGCTCCGAGGCGCTCGCGGCCCGGTTCAAGGGCTGAGCCCGATGACGACCGAGATCCTCTCCGTCGCAAACATGCCCGGCCTCGACCTGGGCTCATTCGAAGCGCACTTCACGATGCACTGGCTGTGGAAGGCGCAGGACAAGGCGAAGCTGCTCGACGAGGTGGCCCCGCGCGTGCGCGGCATCCAGGCGACCGGCAGCTCGGTCGTCGATGCGAAGCTGATCGAGCGCCTGCCGAAGCTCGAGATCATCGGCTGCTGCGGCGTCGGCTACGACGGCATCGACGTCGCCGCGGCGCGCAGGCGCAACGTCATCGTCACCAACACGCCGGACGTGCTGAACGACTGCGTCGCGGACCTCGCGCTCGGGCTCCTGATCGCCGCGAGCCGCGGCATCGGGCTCGGCGAGCGGCACGTGCGCGCGGGCAAGTGGCTCAAGGGCGGCGTGCCGCTGCAGACCAGGGTGAGCGGCAAGCGGCTCGGCATCGTCGGCATGGGGCGCATCGGGAAGGTCATCGCGCGGCGCGCGTCCGGCTTCGACATGAAGATCGCGTACCACTCGCGGCGCAAGGTCGCGGACGTGCCGTTCGCATACTACGACAGGCTGGTGGACCTGGCGAAGAACTCCGACTACCTGGTCGCGATCATTCCGGGCGGCAAGGAGACCTTCCACCTGATCAACGAGGAAGTGATGCGCGCGCTCGGGCCCAAGGGGATCCTGGTGAACGTCGCGCGCGGCTCGGTCGTGGACGAGGCGGCGCTGGTGAAGTGCCTGCAGGAAGGTGCGCTCGGCGGCGCCGGGCTCGACGTGTTCGAGGAAGAACCGAAGATGCCCGAGGCGCTGTGGCAGATGGAGAACGTGGTGCTGACCCCGCACATCGGCAGCGCGACGCACGAGACGCGCGCGGCGATGAGCCGGCTCACGCTCGACAACCTGGTGGCGCACTTCGCCGGAAAGCCGGTGCTGACCCCGGTGCCGTAGTCTTGCTGCGCTGCATCGTGCGGTCGCGGCCGGCCGCTGCGGTACACTCGCCGCGCCGATTCGATCCGGGCCGACCCGGGCGTTGTTCGACCCATTGGAGAGACACGAGGAGAATGCCATGCACATCGTTCGCACCGCCGTCGCCGCCGCCGTCGTCGCCGCGTTCGCCGGTCCTGCCGCCGCGCAGCAGGTCACATTCATGACCGGCCCGCAGGGCGGCTCCTGGATCCCGCTCGGCGGCGCGCTGAAGGGGATGTGGGAGAAGGAGATCCCCGGCCTGCAGATCACGCAGACTCCCGGCGCCGGCATCGCCAACGTGCGCGGTGTCGACGAAGGCAAGGCGCAGATCGGGTTCGCGAACTCCAGCACCACGGTCGACGGCCTCGAAGGCCGCGCGCCGTATCCCAAGAAGGTGACCAAGGTCTGCCAGCTGGCGAATCTCTATCCGCAGTACTTCCAGGTGGTGGCGCTCGCCGATGCGAAGGTGAATTCGCTCACCGATCTCAAGGGCAAGGCGCTCGTCACCCAGCCGAAGGGAAACACCGCGGAGATCCTGACCGCGACCGTGCTCAAGCTGAACGGCATGGACTACGGGTCGCTCTCCAAGGCGAACTTCCAGGCCGCCTACACCGACGCGGTGGGGATGATGAAGGACGGCCATGTGCAGGTCTTCACGCTCGGCACGACGGCGCCCGCCTCCGCCGTGATGGACCTGGCGAGCGCCCGCGACGTGCGGCTCGTGCCGGTCGACGACAAGACGATGGGCGCGCTGAAGAAGGAGAACCCCGGCTACAACAAGCTGGTCATCAAGGCGGGCACCTATCCGAAGCAGGACAAGGACGTGCCGGTGATCGGCTACTCGACGCACGTGATCGCCGCGTGCAACCTCCCCGAAGACACGGTATACAAGATGACCAAGGCGATGGCGGCTAACGTCGCGAACATGGCCGCGGTGGTGAAGTCCACCGAGGGCCTGACGCCGAAGGACATGGCGGCCGACATCGGCGTGCCGCTCCACAAGGGCGCCGCCAAGTTCTACAAGGAAGCCGGCGCGCTTTAGCGGAAGCGCTGCAGTTAGCGTAGCAGGCGGCGCGCAGGCAAACGGGGCGGCGCGGCCGCCCCG
>CAZIXQ010000270.1:0-5407 GCA_964543155.1 uncultured Enterobacteriaceae bacterium | reverse complement strand
GCCTCGCCGATGGGCGAGTTCGCCGACGCCTGGTCGGCAGCGCGGCGCAGGAACCTCTGGGGCGTCGTGCCCGAGGTGATCGAGATGCAGAGCGAGGCCGGCGCCGCCGGCACCGTGCACGGCGCCCTCCAGGCGGGCGCGCTCACGACGACCTTCACCGCCTCGCAAGGGCTGCTCCTGATGCTGCCCAACATGTTCAAGATCGCCGGCGAGCTGACGCCGACGGTCTTCCACGTCGCGGCGCGGACGCTGGCGACGCACGCCCTGTCGATCTTCGGCGACCACAGCGACGTGATGGCCGCCCGCACCACCGGGTGGGCGATGCTCTGCTCGGGGAGCGTCCAGGAGGCCCAGGACATGGCGCTGATCGCGCAGCTCGCGACGCTGCGCGCCCGGGTGCCGTTCCTGCACTTCTTCGACGGCTTCCGCACCAGCCACGAGGTGAACAAGATCGACGTCCTCTTCGCGGAGGAGGTGCGCGAGCTGCTCGACGACCGGCTGGTCGAGGCCCACCGGGCGCGCGCCCTCAATCCCGATCGCCCGGTGCTGCGCGGCACGGCACAGAACCCGGACGTGTTCTTCCAGGCGCGCGAGGCCTGCAATCCGTTCTACGACGCGGTGCCGGGAATCGTGCGCGAGGAGATGGCGCGCTTCGCCAAGCTGACCGGCCGCCAGTACGGCCTCTTCGACTATCGGGGCGCGCCGGACGCCGAACGCGTGCTGGTCCAGATGGGCTCGGGCGTCGGCGCCACGGCCGAGGCGGTGCGCAAGCTCGCCGCCGCCGGCGAGAAGGTCGGTCTGGTCACCGTCCGGCTCTACCGGCCCTTCGACGCGCCGGGGTTCGTCGCGGCGCTGCCGCGCACGGTGCGGGGTCTGGCGGTGCTCGACCGCACCAAGGAGCCCGGCGCGATCGGCGAGCCGCTGTACCAGGACGTGCTCGCCGCGCTCGCGGAAGACTGGCCGGAGGGCACGCCCGCCCCGCGCGTGATCGGCGGCCGCTACGGGCTGTCGTCCAAGGAGTACACCCCGGCGATGGCGAAGGCGGTGCTGGACGAGCTGAAGGCGGCGCGGCCCAAGCGCCACTTCACCGTCGGCATCGTGGACGACGTCACCCGCCTCTCGCTCGCCTGGGACGAGGCCTTCGACACCGAGCCCGCGCAGGTCACTCGGGCGGTGTTCTACGGGCTCGGCGCCGACGGGACGGTCGGCGCGACGAAGAACTCGGTGAAGATCATCGGCGAGAACACGCCGCTGCACGCGCAGGGGTACTTCGTCTACGACAGCAAGAAGTCCGGCGCGATCACCGTGTCGCACCTGCGCTTCGGCCCGCAGCCGATCGAGTCGACCTACCTCATCCGGCAGGCCGACTTCGTCGCCTGCCACCAGTTCGAGTTCATGGAGAAGCTCGACGTCCTGGCGCTCGCGCGCACCGGGGCGACCTTCCTCCTCAACAGCCCGTACGGTCCCGACGAGGTCTGGGATCGCCTGCCGGCCGAGGCGCAGGCCGCGATCGTCGGGCGCAAGCTGCGCATGTTCGTGATCGATGCGCTGAAGGTCGCGCGGGAAGCTGGCCTCGCCGGCCGCCTGAACACCGTGATGCAGGCGTGCTTCTTCGCGATCTCGGGCATCCTGCCGCGCGAGGAGGCGATCGCCGAGATCAAGGACTCGATCCGCAAGACCTACGGCAAGCGCGGCGAGTCCGTGCTGGCGCGAAACTTCGCCGCCGTGGACCAGTCCCTCGCCGCGCTGCACGAGGTGCGGGTACCGGCGCGCACCGACTCGGCGCTCCGCCGCCGGCCCCCCGTGCCCGAGAGCGCGCCCGAGTTCGTCCAGCGGGTCACCGCGATGATGCTCGACGGCAAGGGCGACCTGCTGCCCGTCTCGGCGCTGCCGGTCGACGGGACGTTCCCGACCGGCACCACGAAGTGGGAAAAGCGCAGCATCGCGCACGAGATCCCCGTCTGGGACACGGCCGTGTGCACGCAGTGCGCGATCTGCCCGCTCGTCTGCCCGCACGCGGCGATCCGCATGAACGTCTATCCGCCCGAGCTGCTCGCGGACGCGCCGAAGGGATTCCAGCACCAGACCTGGAACCGGAAGGATGGCCCGACCGCCGGGTGGGCGTTCACGATCCAGGTGGCCCCCGACGATTGCACCGGCTGCGGCGTGTGCGTGGACATCTGCCCCGCGCGCAGCAAGGAGGCGGTGAAGCACAAGGCGATCAACATGGCGCCGAAGCTCAAGCACCTTGAGGCGGAGCGGCGCAACTACGACTTCTTCCTCGGGTTGCCCGAGATCCGCCCGTCGTTCGACACGATCGAGCTGCTCAAGGGCGCGCAGCTGCGCGAGCCGCTCTTCGAGTACTCCGGCGCGTGCGCCGGGTGCGGCGAGACGCCCTACGTCAAGCTCCTCACACAGCTCTTCGGCGACCACCTGCTGGTGGCCAACGCCACCGGGTGCTCGTCCATCTACGGCGGCAACCTGCCCACCACGCCGTGGACCAGGAACCGCGCCGGCCAGGGTCCGGCCTGGTCCAACAGCCTGTTCGAGGACAACGCGGAGTTCGGGCTCGGGATGCGCCTCGCCCTCGACGCGCAGCGCGGCCTCGCCGAGCGCCTCGTGCGCGAGCTGCGGGCGGAGATCGGCGCGGCGCTCGCCGACGCGCTGCTCGAGGCCCCCCAGGCCACCGACGAAGAGATCGCCGCGCAGCGCGTTCGCGTCGCGGAGCTTCAGGCCCTCCTCCCCCGACTGCGCTTCCCGGAGGCGCGACAGCTCCTCGCGGTCGCCGACAGCCTGGTGACGCGCAGCGTATGGATTGTCGGGGGCGACGGCTGGGCCTATGACATCGGCTACGGCGGGCTCGACCACGTGCTCGCCTCCGGACGCAACGTGAACATCCTGGTGCTCGACACCGAGGTCTACAGCAACACCGGCGGCCAGGCGTCGAAGGCGACCCCGCGCGGCGCGGTCGCGAAGTTCGCCGCGGCCGGCAAGCCGATCGGCAAGAAGGACCTCGGCATGATCGCCATGGCGTACGGCAACGTGTACGTCGCGCAGGTCGCGATGGGCGCGAATCCGGTGCAGACGGTGCGCACGTTCCGCGAGGCCGAGTCGTGGCCCGGCCCGTCGCTGATCATCGCCTACAGCCACTGCATCGCGCACGGGATCGACATGGCGAGCGCCATGACCCACCAGAAGGACGCGGTGAAGAGCGGCTACCTGACCCTCTACCGCTACGACCCGCGGCTCGGAATGGGCGGCGCCGACCAGCCGCTGAAGCTCGACTCGCGCAAGCCGACCATCCCGTTCGAGCAGTTTGCAATGAAGGAAGGCCGCTTCGCGATGCTCGCGCGCTCCGATCCCGAGCGCGCGAAGCAGCTCGTCAAGGCAGCCCAGGCGGACATCGATGCGCGCTGGCAGTACTACGAACAGATGGCCGGCGTACACCGGGTGGTCCCGGAGGAGTCCCAGGACGAGGACTCCGCGGCGGCAGCCGCCCCGGCCACGCCGGCGGGCCCGCCCAGCGAGGAGCTCGAGACATGAGCGCGCCGGGCCGCCCCAAGCGCGAACGTCCGAGCGTTCTTCACGCGAGGACTGTCCGATGAGCGTCGACCTGCGCACCCGCTACCTCGGGCTCGACCTCGCCAATCCGATCGTCGCGTCGGCCTCGCCGCTGACCGGCTCGCTCGACAGCCTACAGCGGCTCGAGGCGGCGGGCGTCGCCGCGGTCGTGCTCCCATCGCTCTTCGAGGAGCAGATCGAGCACGACGAGATGGCCGCGCACCAGCTGATGGTGTACGGGGCGGAGATTTCCGCCGAAGCGCAGGGGTTCTTCCCCGAGGTCGCCTACGAAACCGGACCCGACCAGTATCTGCAGCTCATCGAGGCGGCCAAGAAATCCCTCAGGGTGCCGGTGATCCCGAGCCTGAACGGCCACACGCCCGGCGGCTGGACGCGCTACGCCAGGCGCTTCGAGGAGGCCGGCGCCGACGCGATCGAGCTGAACGTGTACTTCCTCGCCGCGGATCTCGAGGACACGAGCAGCGCCGTGGAGCGCCGCTACGTGGACCTCGTCGCTGCAGTGAAGAGCGAGGTGAAGGTGCCGGTGGCGGTGAAGGTGTCGCCCTACTTCAGCGCCATGGCGAACATGGCTGCGCGGCTCGCCGGCGCCGGCGCATCGGGTCTGGTTCTCTTCAACCGGTTCCTGCAGCCCGACATCCTGCTGGAGGAGCTCGAGGTGGCGCCGCACCTGGTGCTCTCCACCTCGGACGAGCTGCGCCTCGCGCTGCGCTGGATCGCGATCCTGCACGGGCGCGTCGCGGCGAGCCTCGCGGCCACCGGCGGCGCACACACGCCCGACGACGTCCTGAAGGTACTGCTCGCCGGCGCCGACTGCGTCATGCTCGCGAGCAGCCTGCTGCGCGGGGGTCCCGCCCACGTCACCCGTCTGCTGCGGGGGGTCGAGAGCTGGATGAAGGCGCGCGACTACGAGTCGGTGGCGCAGATGAAGGGCTCGCTCAGCCAGCGTGCCTGCCCGGATCCCGAAGCGTTCGAGCGGGCGAACTACATGAAGGCGCTGAAGTCGTACACGAGCGATCGCGTCTAGGAATCGAGGAGAAGCCCAATGTCGACCAAACCAGCCGCACTGCCGCACGGCATCGAGCTGCTGCGCGACCCCTCGCTCAACAAGGGCACGGCCTTCACCGACGCCGAGCGCGACGCCCTCGGCCTGCGCGGGCTCCTGCCCCCGCTCGTCGCAACCCAGGAGGAGCAGGTCGGCCGCATCCTCGAGAACCTGCGCCGCGTGCCCGATCCCCTGGACAAGTACATCCGGCTCGAGGCCCTGCACACCCGCAACGAGTCGCTCTTCTACCGCGTACTGCTCGAGCATCCGGACGAGATGCTGCCGATCATCTACACCCCGACCGTCGGCCTCGCGTGCCAGCGCTTCGGCCACATCTACACGCGGCCGCGCGGGCTGTACGTCACCGCGCGCGACCGCGGCCGGGTGGCGTCGGTGCTGCGCAACTGGCCCTACCGCGAGGTCGACATCATCGTCGTCACCGACGGCGAGCGGATCCTCGGTCTCGGGGATCTCGGCGCGAACGGGATGGGCATTCCGGTCGGAAAGCTCGCGCTCTACAGCGCGTGCGCCGGCGTCCACCCGAGCCGGACCCTGCCCGTCACGCTCGACGTCGGCACGAACAACGCGGCGCTGCTCGACGACCCGCTGTACCTCGGGTTGAAACAACCCCGCGTGACCGGACCCGACTACGACGCGCTGGTCGAGGAGTTCGTCGTCGCCACGCAGGCGCTCTTTCCGGGCGTGGTGGTGCAGTTCGAGGATTTCGCGAACCACAACGCGTTCCGCATGCTGCGGAAGTACCGCGACCGGATCTGCACCTTC
>CAZIXQ010000269.1:2025-5411 GCA_964543155.1 uncultured Enterobacteriaceae bacterium | reverse complement strand
ACCTCGTCGAAGATGAGGAGGATCCCGTGCCGGTCGCAGATCTCGCGCAGCCGCTCGAGGTAGCCCCGTGGCGGGACGAGCACGCCCCCGGCACCGGCCACCGGCTCGACGATCACCGCGGCGATGTTGATCGCGTCGTGCAGCGGGATGAGGCGGTGCTCCAGCTCGTCGGCGAGCTCGGCGCCCGACTCCGCCTGGCCGCGCACGAAGGCGCGCGCGGCGAGATCCTGCGTGTGCCGCAGGTGGTCGACCTGCGGGAGCAGCGCGGCGCCGAAGGCCTTGCGGTAGGCCGGCACGCCGCCGACCGACATGCCGCCGATGTTGGCGCCGTGGAAGCCGCGCTCGCGGCCGATGAAGCGGGTGCGCGTGGCCTCCCCGCGCAGCCGGTGATAGGCGAGCGCGATCTTGAGCGCGGTGTCCACCGACTCGGAGCCCGAGTTCACGAAGAAGACGTGCTTCATGCCTTCCGGGGCGATCGCGGCGACGCGCGCCGCCGCCTCGAAGGCAACCGGATGCCCGATCGAGTACGACGAGCAGTAGTCGAGGCTGCCCGCCTGGCGGGCGATCGCCGCGACGATCTTCGGCCGGCAGTGGCCGGCGTTCACGCACCAGAGCGTCGCCATCGCGTCCATCACCTGCCGGCCGTCCGCGTCGGCGTAGTACATGTCCTTCGCGCCGACGACGAGCCGCGGCGAGCGCTTGAACGCGCGGTTCGAGGTGAGCGGCATCCAGAAGGCCTCGAGGTCGAGCGACGGGAGGCGCTGGCGCGGGTCGGTCATGGCGGGAGCCCTGCGGGACGGTGCGCGCGGATTCTAGCGCAGGGCCTCGTCCGCTTTGCCGGATAATCTCCGCTCCCCCGCCGAGCCGCCCGCCATGACCCGCACCGCAGCGACCCGCGTCGCCCTCGAGAACGTCAACGTCACCGGCATGGAGGACATGCCGACCCCCGAGGCCATCCACGCGGCCGTTCCCCTCACCGAGCGCGCGGCGCGGACGGTCGCGGGCGGCCGCGAGACGGTACGCGCGATCCTGGAGCGGAAGGACCCGCGCCTCTTCGTGGTGGTGGGGCCGTGCTCGATCCACGATCCGGCCGCCGCCCTCGACTACGCGGGCCGCCTCGCGCGCCTCGCCGAGCGGGTGCGCGACACGCTGTTCGTGGTGATGCGGGTGTACTTCGAGAAGCCCCGCACCTCGACCGGGTGGAAGGGATTCATCAACGACCCGCGCATGGACGACTCCTTCCGCATCGACGAAGGGATCGTGCACGCGCGGCGGCTGCTGGCGCAGTTCGCGGAGCTGGGGCTCGCTGCGGGCTCGGAGGCGCTCGATCCCCTCACGCCGCAGTACCTCGGCGACCTCATCAGCTGGTACGCGATCGGGGCGCGCACGACCGAGTCGCAGACGCACCGGGAGATGGCGAGCGGCCTCTCGGCGCCGGTGGGATTCAAGAACGGCACCGACGGCGGCCTCGAGGTGGCGGTGAACGCGATCCGCTCGGCCGCCGCGCCGCACAGCTTCCTCGGCATCAGCGCGCAGGGCCGGCCCGCGATCGTGCGCACCGCCGGCAACGGCCACGGGCACCTCGTGCTGCGGGGCGGCGGCGGGCGCCCCAACTACGACACCGTGAGCGTGCGGCTCGCCGAGCGGGCGCTCGCGACGGCCAGGCTGCCCGGGAACATCGTGATCGACTGCTCGCACGCCAACTCGCTCAAGGACCATACCCTGCAGCCGCTCGTCTTCAACGACTGCGTGCACCAGATCGTCGAGGGCAACCGCTCGATCGTCGGGCTGATGGTGGAGTCGAATCTGGAAGCGGGCAACCAGCCGATTCCGGAGGACCTGTCGACGCTGAAGTACGGGGTCTCGGTCACCGACCCGTGCGTGGACTGGGCGACCACCGAGGAGATGCTCGTGCGCGCCGACGGCGAGCTCGGCGCGGTGCTCCGGTCGCGGCGCGCCTAGCAGCGCCTCACTCCACCACGTCCTTGTAGGCGTGCCACGTCCCGTGCCCGATCACCGGCAGTGCCACGAGCAGGCCCACGTAGAACGCGGCGAACCCCGCGGCGGTGAGCGCGACGACGATCGCGCCCCACAGCAGCATCGGCGCGAAGTTCGCCCGCAGCGCGTTGAAGCTCGTGATCATCGCGGACAGTGCGTCCATCTTCTCGCGGTCGAGCAGCATCGGCAGCGACACCACCGAGGTCGCGAACACGAACAGCGCAAACCCGCAGCCCGCGGCGACGTATGCGCCGATGAAGGCGAGCGCATCGGGCGACTCGAGCAGGTGGGCGGCCAGCCCGGCGCCGCTCGGCACGCCCTGCGGGAAGAAGAGCGCCACCACGACGACCGACACCCGCACCCACACCGCGAGCAGCAGGGCGAGGATCACCGCGTAGAAGCCGATCGCGCCCGGGTTCGCCCGCCAGGCGGCGAGGGTGTCCCCGGCCATCGCCGGCCGCCCGGCGCGCACGCGCCGGCTGATGTCGTAGAGCCCCATCGCGAGGAACGGGCCGACCAGCAGGAACCCGGTGAGGAACGCGATCTCGATCGCGCCCTTCCCCCAGGTCTGGGTCAGGATCACGCCCATCGCCGTGAGCGCGATGCCGTAAAAGAGACTCGCGCCGGTGGCGGCGCGGAAGTCGCGCCAGCCTTCACGCAGCCAGCGCCACGGCGCGTCCATGCCGACCGTGCGGATCGCGGGCAGCCCGCTCGTGACGGTCAGGTACTCCGGCTCGCGGCGCGCGCCCTCGGGCGCGGGCTCGCGTGGCGCCTCGGTCATGGCCCGCTCCGCCGTCGCGCCGCTCAGCCCTTCTGCTCGGCGAACACTTCCTTCGCGGTCCGGAACGCGGTCAGCGCGCTCGGCGCGCCGGCGTAGGCGCCGACCTGCAGGAAGATCTCCGCGATCTCTTCCCGGGTCACGCCGTTGGTGAGCGCGCCGCGCAGGTGCAGCTTCAGCTCCTCCGCGTGGCCGGTGGCGGCGAGCATCGCGAGGTTGAGCATGCTGCGCGTCTTGCGCGACAGGCCGGGCCGCGTCCAGATCGCCCCCCAGCAGTGCTTGGTGACATACTCCTGCCAGGACCGGTTGAAGTCGTCGGCGGCGGCCACCGCCTTGTCGACGTACTGCGCGCCGAGCACCTCCTTGCGCACCGCCATGCCGCGATCGTAGAGCGTCTGGTCTTCCATGGTCTCGATCTCCGTTGAGCAGGTGGCGCGGAACATAGCACGCGGGCGCGCCCCGTGACCCCGGGCCGCCGCAAGCCGGGCACTGCGCTGCCGCAGACGCGCATCGGGCGGCTCGTGAGCCTCGGGCTCGCCGCGGGCGAGCTCGCGATGGGCGGCGCGTTCGAGGGACTGCGCCGGCTCGCCTCGGCCGCACCCGCGGGCCG
>CAZIXQ010000269.1:0-2015 GCA_964543155.1 uncultured Enterobacteriaceae bacterium | reverse complement strand
GGGCCGCGGCTGCGACACCCTCACCGCGGCGAGCGCGGAGCGCCTCGCCCCCCGCCTCGCGCGCCTGCGCGGCGCGGCGATGAAGCTCGGCCAGCTCCTCTCGATCGAGGGCGAGGACCTGCTCCCGCCCGACTTCGCGCGCGCGCTCGCAACGCTTCGTTCGGGCGCGAGCCCGATGCCGCTCGCCCAGCTGCATCGCGTGCTCGGCCGCGAGCTCGGCGCCGGCTGGCGCAAGCGCTTCGCGCGCTTCGACGAGGAGCCGATCGCGGCGGCGTCGATCGGCCAGGTGCACCGCGCGGTGGCCGCCGACGGCCGCGACCTCGCGATCAAGGTCCAGTACCCGGGCGTGGCGCGGTCGGTCGACAGCGACGTCGACAACGTCGCGGTGCTGCTGCGGCTCCTCAACCTGCTGCCGCTCGAGATCGGGATCGACGGCGTGGTCGCCGAGGCGAAGCGCCAGCTGCACGAGGAGGCCGACTACCTCGCCGAGGCCCGGCACCTCGCGCGCTTCCGGCATCTGGTCGCCGGCGAGCGGCGGCTCGCGGTGCCGCGGGTGCACGCCGATCTCACCACCGAGCGCGTGCTCGCGATGGACTACGTCCACGGCGAGCCGCTGGAGGCGCTCGCCGCCGCCCCCCAGCCGCTGCGCGACGAGATCGGCGCGGCGCTCGAGCGCCTGGTCTTCCGCGAGCTGTTCGAGTTCCGCGCGATGCAGACCGACCCGCACTTCGGCAACTACCTCTGGGACCGCGACGCCGGGCGCGTCGCGCTGCTCGATTTCGGCGCGACGTGCGAGTTCCCGCGCGCGCTGGTGGAGCGCTATCGCGCCATCACGCACGCGGTGATCGCGGGCCACCGCGCCAGGGTGCAGCGCTTCGCGACGGAGATCGGGTACCTCGCGCCGGACGACTCGCGCGAGCGGGTGCGCGCGGTCGTCGACCTGATCCTGCTCGTGTGCGAGCCGCTGCGCCACCGCGGCCCGTACGACTTCGCGGCCTCGAGCCTGCCTGCGCGCGTGCGCAACCTCGGCTTCGACCTCGCGTTCCGGCAGGGTCTGCTGCGCGCCCCGCCGCCCGAGACGCTGTTCCTGCACCGCAAGCTCGTGGGCTCGTTCCTGCTGCTCGCGCGCATCGGCGCGCGCGTGAATGCGCGCGCGCTCGTGCTGCCGCTGCTGCGGGAGCGGTGAGCCGCGACCCGGTCGCTAGCCGAGCGTCGGCATCGTGAACCCGCCCGGCGCCGGGGTGTCCTGGTGCGGCCAGCGGGTGGTGACCACCTTCGTGCGGGTGTAGAACTTGACGCCCTCGACACCGTGCACGTGCAAGTCGCCGAAGAGCGAGTTCTTCCAGCCCCCGAACGAGTAGTAGGCGACCGGCACCGGGATCGGCACGTTGATGCCCACCATCCCGACCTGGATCTCGTTCTCGAACCGGCGCGCCGCGCCGCCCGACTCGGTGAAGATCGCGACGCCGTTCGCGTATTGGTTCGCGTTCACCATCGCGATCGCGTCCTCGAGGGTCGGCACGCGCAGCACGATCAGCACCGGCCCGAAGATCTCGTCCTGGTAGATCTTCATGCCGGGCTTCACGTCGTCGAAAAGCGTCGCGCCGAGGAAGAAGCCGTCCTCGTGCCCTTTCACCACGAGGCCGCGGCCGTCGGTGACCAGCTTCGCGCCCTCCTTGATCCCGAGGTCGACGTAGCTCGCGACCTTGTCGCGGTGCTGCTTCGTCACGAGCGGCCCCATGTCCATGCCGTCCACGTGGCCCGGGCCGATCTTGATCGCCTGCGCCTTCTTCTTGAGCAGCGCCACCAGCGGGTCGGCCGCCGCGCCGACCGCGACCACCGCCGAGATCGCCATGCAGCGCTCGCCCGCCGAGCCGTAGGCGGCACCGGTCAGTGCCTCGGCGGCGAACTCCAGGTCTGCATCGGGCAACACCACGGCGTGGTTCTTGGCCCCGCCGAGCGCCTGCACGCGCTTGCCGTTCCTCGCGCAGGTCTCGTAGATGTACCTCGCGATC
>CAZIXQ010000268.1:3973-5442 GCA_964543155.1 uncultured Enterobacteriaceae bacterium | reverse complement strand
CAGTCGGCGAAGGACGTGCTGCGCCCGTTCGGGCGCGTGATGCTGAAGCTCATCACCACCGGCAACCAGCTCTCGCCGGACATGATCCAGCCGGATCACTTCCCCGACTGGGGCCCCAACATCCAGAAGGTGGAGGGCGACCTCAAGACCTTGCGCCGCGCGATCCCGATGAAGACGCTCCAGACCACCGACACCGCATGGGAGGTGTCGCTCAAGACCTCGGTCGAGATGTACACGATCTGGGAGGACACCGGAGTCCTGCAGCAGCTCGAGACGATGGACGAGAACCTCTTCGACGTGATCGAGGACTTCATCGACGAGAAGCGCGAGGAGTACGAGGAGTGGGTCGAGGAGCGCGAAGAAGCGAAAGCCGACGGCGACTGACCCGAACCAGGAGAACACACATGAATCCGACCCACCCGACCAGTCCCGCCAGCGGCGGCATCGCCGGCCACGGCGCGTTCTTCCAGCCGACCAACCTCTCCCCGGAGGACGCGCGCAAGGCGACAGCGTGGGTCGAGAAGGTGATCGACAAGCGCTCGATCGAGCTAGGCGAGCGGATGGACGACGTGCGCGACCACATGTGGGAGCTCGAGCGCGACGGCGAGATCATCGTCCACCGCATCACCGACGCGCACAAGCCGGTCGTCGTGCGCACGCTGTTCGGCTGGGAGAAGAAGATCCCGACCGCGCAGCTCTGGCACCACAAGTCCTGCGGGCAGTGCGGGAACATCCCCGGCTACCCGACCTCGCTCCTGTGGACGATGAACCAGCTCGGCATGGTACCGGGCAAGGACTACCTCGACGAGACCGACCAGACCTCCTGCACGGCGTGGAACTACCACGGCTCCGGGATCGGCAACGTGGAGTCGCTCGCCGCGGTGTTCCTGCGCAACTTCCACCAGGCGTACGTCTCGGGCGCCAAGCTCGGGCACGCGCCGGGTCACTTCTACCCGCTCGTGCACTGCGGCACCTCGTTCGGCAACTACAAGGAGGTGCGCAAGTACCTGGTCGAGAACGCCACGCTGCGCGAGCGGGTCAAGAAGATCCTCGGCAAGCTCGGGCGGCTCGTCGACGGCAAGCTGGTGCTCCCGGAGGAGGTCGTGCACTACTCCGACTGGGTGCACGTGATGCGCCACGACATCGCCTCGAAGCTGCAGAAGATCGACGTGTCGAAGCTGCGCGTGACCGTCCACATGGCGTGCCACTACTCGAAGATGGTGCACGAGGACGCGATCTACGACCCGGAGGTGATGGGCGGCAACCGCGCCGCGACCGGCACCGGCATGGCGCAGGCGCTCGGCGCGCAGGTCATCGACTACTCCACCTGGTACGACTGCTGCGGGTTCGGTTTCCGGCACATCATCAGCGAGCGCGAGTTCACCCGCTCGTTCACGATCGACCGCAAGATCAAGGTGGCGCGCGAGGAGGCGAACGCCGACCTGATGCTCGGCATCGACACCGGCTGC
>CAZIXQ010000268.1:0-3873 GCA_964543155.1 uncultured Enterobacteriaceae bacterium | reverse complement strand
TGCCGATCATGGCCGACATCCAGTTCGCCGCGCTCGCCTGCGGCGCCGACCCGTTCAAGATCGTGCAGCTCCAGTGGCACGCGAGCCCGTGCGAGGACGTGGTCGAGAAGATCGGGCTGTCGTGGGAGGAGGCGAAGAAGCGCTTCGAGGCCTACCTGCAGGAGGTGAAGGCCGGCAGGATCGAGTACCTGTACGACCCGAAGCTCGCCGACTCGATGGCGCGCGCGGCCTGACCGCCCACTCACTTTCCGGGGTTCACCGATGAACGACGCGATTCTGGTGGTCGGCGCGGGCCCGACCGGTCTTTCGGCCGCGCACGGCGCGGCCTCGGTCGGTCGGCGCGTCGTGCTGGTCGAGAAGGAGAGCGTGCTCGGAGGCGCGCCGATCCTCTCGGGCTACGCGAAGCTCGTGCCTTCGGGCGAGTGGGCGAAGGACGCGATCGGGCGGATGGTGAAGCGCGTCGAGGACTCGAAGCTCGTCACGGTCCACCGGGGCACGAAGGTCGCCAGGCTCGACGGCGAGCACGGCAGCTTCACCGCGACGCTCGCGAACGGGCAGACGGTGCAGGCGGGCGCGATCGTCCTCGGCACCGGCTTCACCCACTTCGACGCGATCAACAAGCCCGAGTGGGGCTTCGGCACGTTCGAGGACGTGGTCACCACGACGCAGGTCGAGCAGATGGTCGGCGCGGGCAAGATCGCCTGCCCGTCGGACGGGCGCACGCCGCAGCGCGTCGCGATCCTGCTGTGCGTCGGCTCGCGCGACCGCCAGATCGGGCGCGAATGGTGCTCGAAGATCTGCTGCACCGTGTCCACCAACCTCGCGATGGAGATCAAGGAGCTCTCGCCGAAGACCGACGTCTACATCTACTACATGGATATCCGGACGTTCGGCCTCTACGAGGACAAGTTCTACTGGCGCTCGCAGGAGGAGTTCCGGACCAAGTTCGTGAAGGCCCGCATCGCCGAGGTGACGCGCAGCCCCGACGGCAAGCTGCTGGTCAAGGGCGAGGACACGCTGGTCAAGCGCCCGATCGTCATCCCCTTCGACATGGTCGTGCACGCGATCGGCATGGACCCGAACGCCCTCAACCCGGAGATCGCGAAGGTCTTCGGCGTCGGGCTCGAGAGCCACGGCTTCATCGACCGCGGCGAGCAGTACACCAGCACCTTCTCCTCGACGCGCAAGGGCATCTACGTCGGCGGCGCGGCGCTCGCGCCCGAGGACATCGACACCTGCATCGCGCACGGGCTCGGCATGGCGCTGCGCGCGGTGGGCGACCTCAATGCTCTGGGCGAGAAAGCGGCCGCCTGAGCCCGCCCCGCGGGCGCTCGCCCCGGCGAAGCTCGCGGTCGAGCTCGACGCGCGCTGCTTCGAGCGCCACTTCAAGGCGCTGCTCGCCGCGGCCGAGGACCGCGAGGGCGTCGAGGCGTGGCTGGAGGCGCTCGCCGAGAAGCAGCGCCGGCTGGCGATCCTGACCGCGCAGGGCAACCTCGCCGCGGCGATCGACCTCGTGTTCGGCGCGCGGCGCAAGCTCGGGCCGCACGCCGATGAGCCCGGTCTCGCGCGCGCGGTCGCGGCGCTCGGCGACGAGTCGGTGCCGTTCGAGTCGCGCATCGCGGCAGTGGTGGCGGCGGCGCCGGCGGGCGCGGCGACCGGACGGGACGAGCGCCGCGCGGCGGCGAAGCTCGCGCGCAGCGCCCACGACCTCGCGACCGAGCTCCTCCACTTCCGCGACCCGGTGCGCGTGCCGCTGATGGCGCGCTGGGTGTGGGACCGCGCCACGATGAGCGGGGCGCTGCGCGAGCTGGTCGCCGGCGGCGAGGCGATGCGCGAGCTCCCGCTCGAGAACACCGCCGGGACCTACGAGGCCGCGCGGCTGTGGGTGCAGGATCAAGTCGCTGCCCAGGGCATCTACCGCGACGTCCACTTCTGGGCCGACCTCGTTCTCGCCGCCGCATATGGCCACTATTTCCGCGCGATGACCGGCGGCACGCTCGGGGCCGACTTCGAGCGCGGCACGCACCCTTCCGAGCAGATCACCGGCCTGCTCGGGATCGACCGCATCCTCAAGGAGGCACGGCGTGCCAATTCATGAGAAATCGCTGATCGACCCGGCGAACCTGCGCGTCGCCGAGAAGCTGGTGGTCGAGGGCGTGGACGTGTCCGGCCACTGGAACACGATGATCATGCCGCGCACGTGGACCGACTACGACCCCGACTTCTACCGGCTGATCCAGTCGTTCCCGGGCGGCGAGAACGTCCACCGCTGCTGGCAGTGCGGCTCGTGCACCAACTCGTGCACGATGTACGCGATCAACACCGACTTCAACCCGCGCTACTGGATCTACCTCACGAACCTCGGCTACAAGGCCGAGCTGCTGAAGGACAAGGACATCATCTGGCAGTGCGTGTCGTGCAACAAGTGCACGAACATCTGCCCGAAGGACGTGCGCCCCGAGGGCGTAATGAAGGCGCTGCAGCACTGGCTCGAGGCCGAGGGCCACGTGCCGAAGTCCCGCTCCACGCTCTTCGACGAGGAGTTCACGCGCCAGTGCCTGGAGCGCGGCCGCATCGAGGACAGCGAGGTGCTGTTCAACTTCCTGAAGACCACCGGCGAGGACGTCGTGGCGCTGGTCAAGAAGGGCTGGCTCGGCACGTTGATCCGCCGCATGAACAATCTGCCGCTGCTGCGCGAGGGCCGCTATGGCGCATTCCTCGGCCGGCTGCCGGTCGCGCAGGGGCTCAAGATGGGCTGGGCGCTCGTGTTCAAGCCGCGCACGAAGTCCTGGGGACGGACCGGCGAGGTGCTCCAGGCCTACGTCGCCGAACAGAAGAAGCTCGCCCACGAGCGTGCGACGGGCGCGCACGCGTAGCACGAGGAGGGAATCGCCAGGATGCCGAAAGTCGCCTACTACCCCGGGTGCGCCCTCGAAGGCTCCGGCGGTCCCTACGACCGCTCGACCCGGGCGCTCGTGAAGGCGCTCGATCTCAGGATGACCGAGCTCGAGGACTGGAACTGCTGCGGCGCGATGGAGGTGAAGAACATCCACCCGATGCTGCAGACCTACATGTCGGCCCGCAACATGGCGATCGCCGCGGAGAGGATGGGATGCGACACGGTGATGGCGCCGTGCAACGGCTGCTATCACAACCTCAAGAAAGCCGAGTACGAGTGCGCGACCGACGCGGAGGCGATGCAGACCGTGCAGGAGCTCGCGAGGCAAGCCGACGATCCGGTCTACAAGGGCGACGTGCGCACGCTGCACCTCCTCGAGTGGCTGATGGAGGAGCTTGGTCCCGACGGCGTCAAGGCGCGCATCCGGAATTCGCTCAAGGGGATCAGGATCGCGAACTACTACGGCTGCATGTACACGCGGCCGCGGCAGATCTTTCCCGAGAAGGACCAGGGTCCCGGCTCGGAGTCGACCCACGACCCGCACTACATGGACGACCTTCTCGCGGCGGCGGGCGCGGTCAACGTCGACTTCCCGCTGAAGACCGCCTGCTGCGGCGGCGCGCACACGCTGTCGGACTCGGATACCTCCACCCAGCTCGTGCTCAACCTGCTGCAGGCGGCGGAGGAGTGCGGTGCGGACATCATCGCGACCGAGTGCCCCACTTGCCACTCCGGCCTCGAGATGCACCAGATCCGCGCCGAGGAGGCGTTCGGCATCAAGACCAACGTGAAGATCGTCTACTTCACGCAGCTCCTCGGGCTCGCCCTCGGACTGTCGGCGAGGAAGGTCGCGCTGCACGAGAACGTCTCCGACTCGATCGATTTCCTGCACGAGAAGGGCGTGATCTAATGCGCTCCGCATGAGCGCCCACGGCTGCGAGTTCCATCCCGATCGCTACTACGACGCGGAGTTC
>CAZIXQ010000267.1:0-5480 GCA_964543155.1 uncultured Enterobacteriaceae bacterium | reverse complement strand
CCCGCCCACGGCGAGCCGAGCAGCAGGTAGAAGGTCCCGCTGTTGCTCACGTTGCCGCCCCAGCCATAGCCGTAGCCGAAGAACGCCGGGCCGAGGAAGGTCTCCGCGCCGATGAAGAGCGAGCCCGAGTACAGCGACCCGGTCGAGCTGCCGGCCGGCGCGTACTGCCCGTCGATCTGGCCCGCCTCGAACGACCCGCCGGCAAAGACGCCGGAGCCGAGGAGGGAGGGCAGGCGCAGGATCTGGTTGTAGTACACGAGCGAGCCGAACGCCATCTTCTGGCCGGAGAACTGGCCGATCCGGTACCCGGACAGCCGGAACGGCCCGCCGAGGATGAACGAATCGTAGGCCGGCAGGTCCGAATTGAGGTCGGTGCCGGCGATGGCGTTCACCTGCAGCGTGTGCGGCCCGAAGCTGTGCGCGCCGGTCCAGCGGAAGTCGACCTTGCGGTAGTCGTCGTCGGCGCCGAGCGCGCTCAGGCCCTCGAAATAGCCGGCCGAGAGGCGGTGGCCCGCGCGCGGGAAGAACGCGGTGTCGAGCCGGTCGCCGATGAGACGCATCCGCACGCCGCTCGCGTTGTTCCTCACGTCGGGGAGGATCGACGAGCCGGTGTCCACCCTTGCGTCGAACTGGCGCCACACCGGGCCCACGCGCAGCTCGCCCCAGGTGCCGAGCGTGGCGCCGACATCGACCCCGCCGAGCGCCTCGCGCACGCGATAGTCGGCGATGCGGTCGTCGCCGATGAAGACCCCCCGGGTGTACTGGCCGACGCGCGCATAAGGGGCGACGAACCCGCGCGCGCGCGCCTCGATCGGCTGGTAGAGCTCGGAGTAGAGGTACGTGGTCTGGCCGACCTGCGCCTCGGCGACGAACTCGCCGCCGAGGCGGTTGAGCCAGGTGCGCCGGTATTGCACCAGGGCGTTGAAGTAGTTCTCCCCCTGGAAGTCGGAGGCGAGCCCCAGCCCGAAGCGAAGGTACGCCGGGCCGATCGATTTCTCGTGCACGTGGAAGACGAGCGCCGGGCGCGGCCCCGGCGAGATGGTGTAGTCCACCGCCTCGAAGTCCCCGCGCCCGAAGATGCGGCGCAGATCCGCGCCGACCTTCTCCTCGGTGAGCGGCTCGCCGGGACGCGACTGGACGAGCTCGCCGAGCACCTCCGGGTTGGTGCGCTCGGTGCCCTCGAAGCGGATCTCGTCCACGACACCGAGGCCGCCGCGCGCCACGATCTGGCGCTTGCGGATCGCCGCATACTCGGCCTCGGGCAGGCTGTACCGGCGCAGCGACCCGGCCACCTTGCGCGCGGCGGTCTCGCCGATCGCGATCGCCTCGAGCTGGCGCTCGAAGCTTCCGGCGGAGATGTCGCCGAGGTCCGGCGCGATCAGCACGTCGCGCGGCGTGAGCGTGGCGAGCTGCCGGTCGACGGATTCCTTGCCGAGCAGGTTCACGAGCTGACCGACGATGCTGAGCGCCGAGGTGATCTCGTCGCGCTTGAGCGGAGGCGTGCCGATGTTCACCGCGATGACCACCTCGCCGCACATGCTCCGCACCACGTTGATCGGGAGGTTGTTCGCGATTCCGCCGTCGACGAGCAGGCGGCCGTCGATCTCGACCGGCGCCACCGCGCCGGGAATCGCCATGCTCGCGCGCATCGCCTGCGCGAGGTTCCCGTGGTCGAGGATCACCGCCTCTCCGGTCGCGATGTCCGCCGCGACTGCCCGGTACGGAATCGGCAGCTTCGAGAAATCCTGGATGTTGCGCGCCTGCTGGGTCAGGTAGCGCAGGAAGCTCTCGATGGTCACGCCGGTGACCACGCCCTTCGGCAGCAGGATGGCGCCGTCGCGAAACCCGAACTCGGGGTCGAACAGCGGCTTGTAGTCGTCCTGCTTGCGACGGATCGCGATCTCGGCGCGCGGCGGGCGGTCGGTGAAGACGTCGTTCCAGTCGGTCCTGCTGATGACCTTCTCCATCTCGACGGGCGTCGTCCCGGCGGCGAACGCGCCGCCGACCACCGAGCCCATGCTGGTTCCGGCGATGCAGTCGACCGGCACGCGCAGCTCCTCGAGCACCTTGAGCACGCCGATGTGCGCGGCGCCGCGCGCGCCGCCGCCGGAGAGCGCGAGCCCGATGCGCGGGCGCTTGGGCGCATCAGCGGCGGGCGCCTGGGCGACGGCAGGCGCCGGCGCCGCCACGGCCATGGCGATGACGAGCGGCGCGAGCGCAGTGCGCAACCGCGCCATGCGACTGGAGGAACACATGACGGAACTCCCTGACCTCTCGATTCGGCTGCCGCGCGGACCCGGCGCCGCGCGCACCCGGCGCCGAAGTTAGCACGGCTCGTCGCGAGCCCCCGGCGCGCGCGGCGCTGCAGGCCGCAACGCCGTGGCGCATAATCGCGCGCCAACGCCTCTCCAAGAGCGCACGCGCACCCCATGAAGATCCTCCAACCGGCCGGCTGGCCACCCCCGCGCGGCTACTCGAACGGCATCTCGGCCCGCGGCCGCCAGGTGTTCGTCGCGGGCCAGATCGGCTGGGACGAGCAGGGCCGCTTCCCCGGCGAGGATTTCGCGGCGCAGGCGCGCCAGGCGCTGCGGAACGTCGTCGCGGTGCTCGCGGAGGACGGCGCAAGGCCGGAGCACATCACGCGCATGACGTGGTACGTGACCAGCAAGCGCGAGTACCTCGCCGCGGGCAAGGCGCTCGGCACCGCCTACCGCGAGGTGATCGGGCGGCACTTCCCGGTCATGACCGCGGTGGAGGTGAGCGCGCTGATGGAGGACCAGGCGAAGGTGGAGATCGAGGTGACCGCAGTCGTCCCCGAGTGAGGAGCGGGAAGAAGATGAAGAAGGACGTCGCCTACTGGGAGTCGCAGTACAACAACCGCGCCGCGGTGCCCGACTTCCAGGGGTACTTCGAGCGCTGGGCCGCCCGCTCGGCGCAGACGCGCGCGAGCGTGCGCTGTTACCTCGACGTGCCCTACGGTCCGCACGCGATGGAGAAGATGGACATCTTCGTCCCTGCGCGCGCGAGCCGCGCGTGCCTCATGTTCATCCACGGCGGCTACTGGCGCGCCCTCGACAAGAAGGACCATTCGTTCGTCGCGGCGGAGCTCGTGAGGCACGGGGTGACGGTGGCGGTGCCGAACTACGCGCTCTGTCCCGCCATCACGGTCGAGGGGATCGTCCTCCAGATCCTCCAGGCGTGCGCCTGGCTGTACCGCAACGGCACCAACTTCGGCGCGCCGCTCGGCAATCTGTACGTGTCGGGCCATTCGGCGGGCGGGCACCTGACCGCGATGGCGATGGCGGCGCTCTTCCCGGTGTTCCGCCCCGACCTGCCGAAGAAGGTCGTGCGCGGCGCTCTGGCGATCAGCGGCGTCTACGACCTGCGCGACATCGTCAACGTTCCCTCGGTGAACACGGACGTGCGGCTGAAGCCGGCCGACGCGGCGAAGGTGAGCCCGATCTTCTATCCGCCGGCGACCGACGCGCCGGTGTACTTCGCGGCGGGCGGCAAGGAGCTGCCGCCCTTCCTCGCCCAGCAGTCGGCGCTCGCGGCGAAGTGGAAGAAGGTCGTCGCGGCCGAGATCCCCTGCCCGAACGACCACCACTTCTCGATCCTCGACGGCTTCACCGACCCCTCGAGCGCGCTGCTCAAGGGTGCGATGAAGATGATGGGGCTCTAGGCCGCCTGCCGAGGGCGATGCCGGTCGCGGTCAAGCTCGCCCTCGGCGCGCTCGCCCTCTGGGGCACGGTCTACGCATTCGCCGCGCTCGCGGGCGACTTCGCGCTCGTCAGCGCAGCGCGCGAGGGACGCTCGGGCATGGAGGCGTTCGTCATCCACGTCCATGCGTTCGCTGCGCTCGCGGCCTTCCTGATCGAGGCGGGAATCGCCCTCAACCTCGGCTCGCTGCCGGTCTCCCGGCGCGTGATCTGGGTGTTCGCGATGATGTTCTTCTACCCGTTCGCGATTCCCGCGTTCTGGTACCTGCACATCTGGCGCGGCCGTCCCGCCGGAGGCTCGCCCGCCTCCGCCGGCTGACCGGACGGGGATCAGCGCAGGGCGACGGGAGTCCCGAGCTCGAGCCCGAGCGCGCGCGCCGCGCTGCCGCGGTTGACGGCAATCTCGACGAGCCCGCTCGAGTTCTCGTACCAGAACGGCGCGCCGGGCGGCACCGCGCCGAACACCTGCGCATGCGGCAGCTCGCGACCACCGACCTCGAGGCGCCGCGCCCGCGCGACCGCGGTCGCGCGCAGCCCGGTCCAGGCATTGCCGTAGTGGTCCACGTAGATCACCTCGAGCAGGTCGTCCGCGCCGAGACGCACGTCCAGCCGGTCGACCCGCGCGGCCCCCACCTCCGGAAAGCGACCGGTCGCGATCGCCGCGGCCACCGGCGCGAACACGTCGCGGCCGTGGAAGGACGGCGCGGCGTCCGCGGCCGCCGCGGGCAGCCGCCACGCCTCGCACCGTTCGGCGCGGGCGGCGAGCACGGAAAAGAGCCCGTTGTCCGGGCCGACGTACCAGTTGGCGTCGGCGTGCACCGCGACCGCGCCGCGGTCGGTGCCGACGCCCGGGTCCACGACGCCGAGCACGATCTGTCCCGCGGGGATGCGCGTCACGAGCGCGGCAAGCAGGTGTGCGGCCGCGCGCACGCCGAACGCCGGCGCGTCGCTGAGGAGGCGAATCACCCGCACCCCGGGCGCGCGCGCATCGAGCGCCGCCTCCACCTCGCCGACATAAGGGCCGGAGGCGCCAAAGTCGGTGAAGAGACAGATCGCCATGCGGCGATTCTACGGGCCTGAAACGACGCAGGCCGGGTCGCCCCGGCCTGCGCGAGCGCGCGACTCGCGGGACGCTCAGCCCTTGGACTCGTCCTTCGCTTCGGCTTCCTTCGGCTCCGGGCGGTCCATCAGCTCGACCAGCGCCATCGGGGCGTTGTCGCCGAGCCGGAAGCCGGACTTCAGGATGCGGAGGTACCCGCCGTTGCGCTTCGCGTAGCGGGGCCCGAGCTCGCCGAAGAGCTTGGACACCATCTCGCGGTCGCGCAGGCGGTTGAACGCCAGGCGACGGTTCGAGAGCGACGGGTGCTTCCCGAGCGTGATCATCGGCTCGACCACCCGGCGCAGCTCCTTCGCCTTGGGCAGCGTGGTCTTGATCATCTCGTGCCGCAGCAGCGAGTTCGTCATGTTGCGGAACATCGCCACGCGATGGCTCGACGTGCGATTGAGCTTCCTCAGTCCGTGACCGTGGCGCATCTTCGTCTCTCCGGGCGCCCTAGGGCGCCAGCTTCTCCAGGCCCGCGGGTGGCCAGTTCTCCAGCTTCATGCCCAGCGTCAGCCCCCGCGCCGCGAGCACTTCCTTGATTTCGTTCAGCGACTTGCGCCCGAGGTTCGGGGTCTTCAGGAGCTCGGTCTCGGTGCGCTGGATGAGGTCGCCGATGTAGTAGATGTTCTCGGCCTTCAGGCAGTTGGCCGAGCGCACCG
>CAZIXQ010000266.1:5004-5512 GCA_964543155.1 uncultured Enterobacteriaceae bacterium | reverse complement strand
GCTCGGCAAGCGCGTGCTGCAGATCGGCTGCGACCCGAAGCACGACTCGACCTTCACGCTCACCAAGCGCCTCGTGCCGACGGTGATCGACGTCCTCGAGTCGGTCGACTTCCATCCCGAGGAGCTGCGCACCGAGGACTTCGTCTACGAGGGCTACAACGGCGTGATGTGCGTCGAGGCCGGCGGCCCGCCCGCCGGCACCGGCTGCGGCGGCTACGTCGTCGGCCAGACGGTCAAGCTGCTGAAGGAGCACCACCTGCTCGAGGACACCGACGTCGTGATCTTCGACGTGCTCGGCGACGTCGTGTGCGGCGGCTTCGCCGCGCCGCTGCAGCACGCCGACCGCGCGCTGGTCGTCACCGCGAACGACTTCGACTCGATCTTCGCGATGAACCGGATCGTCGCCGCGATCCTGGCGAAGTCGAGGAACTACAAGGTGCGGCTCGGCGGGGTGGTCGCCAACCGCTCGAACGGCCTCGACCAGATCGAGAAGTTCAACGGGGTGGTC
>CAZIXQ010000266.1:0-4994 GCA_964543155.1 uncultured Enterobacteriaceae bacterium | reverse complement strand
CGGCTCGAGCGGACCGGCATTCACGTGATGTACGGGGTGGTCGGCCTGAAGACGATGGCGCACTTCCCCGACCTCGACGTCATCCGCCGCAGCCGGCTGAAGAAATCGACGCTGTTCGAGATGGAGCCGAGCCCGGCGCTCGAGGCGGTGCAGCAGGAGTACCTGAAGCTCGCGGCGGCGCTCTGGGCCGGGACCGAGCCGCTCGCGCCCGCGCCGATGAAGGACCGCGACATCTTCGATCTCCTCGGCTTCGACTGAAAGGCGCATCCGATGCCGCCCTTCTCCTATTCCTACCAAGAGCGCCGCGGGCAGCTCGAAACCTATTTCGACCGCACCGCGGTCGAGGCCTGGTCGCGCCTCACTTCGGACGCGCCGGTCGGGCGCATCCGCGCCACCGTGCGCGCCGGCCGCGACGAGATGCGCCGCACGCTGCTCGACTGGCTGCCGGCGGACCTCGCCGGCGCGCGCGTGCTCGACGCCGGCTGCGGCACCGGCGCGCTCGCGGTCGAGGCGGCCCGGCGCGGCGCGCGCGTGGTGGCCGTCGACCTTTCGCCCACGCTCATCGGGCTCGCGCGCGAACGCTCGCCCTGGGGCGGCGGCGCGGGCGGCATCGAGTTCCTGGTCGGCGACATGCTCGACCCCGACCTCGGCCGCTTCGACCACGTGGTGGCAATGGACTCGCTGATCCACTACCCGGCACGCGACACGGTGCGCGTGCTCGAGGGGCTCGCCGCGCGCACGAGCGGGTCGATCGTGTTCACGTTTGCGCCGCGCACGCCGGCCCTCGCGGCGATGCACGCGGTCGGCCGCCTCTTCCCGCGCGGCGACCGCGCTCCGGCGATCGAGCCGGTCGGGCACGACCGCCTGCGCCGGCTGATCCGCGGCGAACCGGGGCTCGACGGGTGGCGCGTCGGCGCGACCGCGCGCATCGCGCGCGGCTTCTACATCTCCCAGGCGCTGGAGCTCGTGCGCGTATGAGACGGCTGAACGCGACGCTCGCGCGCGGCTGGACCCGGGTCGGCATCCGGTTCCTGCCGTTCGCCGACGCGGCGAGCGCCGAGCTCCCGCTCGGGCGCCTGCTGCGGCTCGCGCTCTTCCAGGTGTCGGTCGGCATGGCGATGGTGCTCCTCACCGGCACGCTCAACCGCGTCATGATCGTGGAGCTCGGCGTAGCGACCTGGCTCGTCGCGCTGATGGTCTCGCTGCCGCTCCTCTTCGCACCGCTGCGCGCGCTGGTCGGCTTTCGCTCCGACACGCACCGCTCCGCGCTCGGCTGGCGGCGCGTGCCCTACATCTGGTTCGGCACGCTCGCCCAGTTCGGCGGGCTCGCGATCATGCCCTTCGCGCTGCTCCTGCTCTCCGGCGACACGCACGCGCCGCCGTGGGTCGGCCACGCCGGCGCCGCGCTGGCGTTCCTGCTGGTCGGCGCGGGATTGCACACGACCCAGACGGCGGGGCTCGCGCTCGCGACCGACCTCGCCCCGCCCGAGGACCGGCCGCGCGTCGTCGCGCTCCTGTACGTCATGCTGCTCGCGGGCATGGTCGGCGCGTCGGCCGCGTTCGGCGCGCTCCTCGCCGACTTCTCGCAGCTGCGGCTGATCCAGGTGATCCAGGGCGCCGCGGTCGTCACCATCGCGCTCAACCTCGTGGCCCTCTGGAAGCAGGAGCCGCGCGACCCGACGCGCGCACCGCTCGGCACGCGGCGCCCGCCGTTCCGCGCGACCTGGCGCGCCTTCCTGCGCGATGCGCGCGCGCGCCGCCTGCTCGTCGCCGTCGGGCTCGGCACCGCCGGGTTCAGCATGCAGGACATCCTGCTCGAGCCCTACGGCGGGCAGATCCTGCACCTCAGCGTCGGCGACACGACCCTGCTCACCGCCCTGCTCGCCGGAGGCACGCTCGCCGCGTTCGCGGTCGGCGCGCGGCGGCTCGCACGCGGGACCGATCCGCACCGCGTCGCGGCCGCCGGCCTGCTCGCCGGGCTCGCCGCCTTCTCCGCGGTGATCTTCGCCGCGCCGATCGATTCGGCCGCGCTCTTCCGCGCGGGCACGGCGCTGATCGGCTTCGGCGGCGGGCTCTTCTTCGTGGGCATGCTGACCGCCGCGATGGACCTCGCCGGGCGCGGCCAGAGCGGGCTCGCGCTCGGCGCGTGGGGCGCGGTCCAGGCCTCTGCCGCCGGGATCGCGATCGCCCTCGGCGGCGCGATCCGCGACGCGGTGTCCGGGCTCGCCGCGCAGGGCGCGCTCGGTCCGGCGCTCGACGGCCCGGCGACCGGCTACAGCGTCGTGTACCACATTGAAATCGCGTTCCTGTTCGCGTGTCTCGTCGCGATCGGTCCGCTCGTGCGGCGCCGCGGCGGCGCGGCCCGCGAGGCTTCGACGAAGTTCGGCCTGGCCGAGTTTCCCGGCTAGACCCCAACCGGAGGACCACCATGCAAACCGGCGCACTCGGCAGCTACCTCGACGTCGCACAGATCGTGCTGTACGCGTTCTGGATCTTCTTCGCGGGGCTCATCTATTACCTCCACCGGGAGAACAAGCGCGAGGGCTATCCGCTCGAATCGGATCGCGGCAACGCCCGCGTGCCGATCCAGGGCTTCCCGGCCATGCCGGCCCCGAAGACCTTCCTGCTGCCGCACGGCGGCACCGCGATGGTGCCGAGCGGGCGCACCGACCGGCGCGAGATCAAAGCGGTGCCCACGTCGCCTGCACCCGGTTCGCCGCTCGAGCCGACCGGCAATCCGATGCTCGACGGCGTCGGCCCCGCCGCCTACGCCGAGCGCGCCGACACGCCCGATCTCACCTACGAGGGCGATCCCAAGATCGTTCCGCTGCGCGCCGCCGCCGATCACTACCTCGCCCACAGCGATCCCGATCCGCGCGGGATGCCCGTTCTCGGCGCCGACGGGGCGACCGCCGGAACGGTGCGCGACGCCTGGGTGGACCGGTCCGAGGCGCTCGTGCGCTACCTCGAGGTCGAGGTGGCCGGTGGCCGGCGAGTGCTGCTGCCGATCAATTTTGCGCGCATCCGCAACGGCCGGGTGTCGGTGAGCGCGATCCTCGCACGCCAGTTCGTCGACGTACCGGCCACGCAGCACCCCGAGCAGGTCACGCTGCTCGAGGAGGACCGGATCTGCGCCTACTACGGCGGGGGCACGCTCTACGCCGAGCCCTCGCGCGCCGAGCCGCTGCTCTGAGGTGAACGCCATGGACCAGGCGAGGCAACGCATTGCGGGAATCGCCGAGCCGCTGCCCCCGGGCGAGCAGCTGCTGTGGCAGGGCGCGCCCGACTGGCGGGTGCTCGCGCGCCGCGCGCTGCACGTGCGCGCGCTCGGCGTCTATTTCGCCGCGCTGGTCGCATGGCGGGTTGCAGCCGCGGCGGCCGACGGCGAGTCGCTCGCCGCGGCCGCGATCAGCGTGATCTGGCTCGCGGCGCTCGGGCTCACGGCCGGCGGCGTGCTCGGACTGCTCGCCTGGGCGAGCGCGCGGACCACCACCTACGCCATCACCAGTCGACGGATCGTGATGCGGATCGGGGTCGCGCTGCCGATGACGGTCAACGTCCCGCTGCGCGAGATCGAGTCCGCATCCGTCCGCGCCTACCCCGACGGCACCGGCGACCTGCCGCTGCGCCTGCGTGGCGAGGTCCGCATCGCGTGGCTGCACCTGTGGCCCCACGTGCGCGCCTGGCGGCTCGCGCGGCCCGAGCCGATGCTTCGCGCCGTCCCCGAAGCGCAGCGCGTCGCGGACATCCTCGCGGCGGCGGCGCGCGCGGCGGTGCCGGGTGCGGCGCCGGCGGCCCAGGGCGAATCTGCCGCCCCCTCGGCCCTCGCCGCTGCGGCGTCCTGAACGGAGGCGACGATGAGCGACCCGTTCGGCGCACACGGCGTCCCCCGCGGTCCCCTCCTGGGTGCCTGGGGGCTCGTCGCGATCACGCTCGTGGCCGTCGCCGTCGTGCGCCTCACCGGCACCGGGCCGGCACCCGTGCCACTCGGCGAGCCGGTCGCGATGCGCGAGCTGCGCTTCGAGGATCGTCCGGGTGGCGGCGTCGCGGTCTACGACGCGCGCGACGGCACCTTCATCGACACGCTCGCGGCAGGCGGCGACGGTTTCGTGCGCGGCGCCCTGCGCAGCCTCGCACGCGAGCGCCGCGGCCACGGCATCGGCGGCGAGCCGCCGGTGCGCTTGAGCGCGCACGCCGACGGCAGACTGATGCTCGAGGACCCGGCGACCGGCCGTCGCATCGATCTCGCCGCATTCGGACCGACCAACAGCGCCGCGTTCGCGCGCTTCCTGTCGTCGCCGCGCGCTGCGGCGGTGTCGCTGAACCAACTGCGCAAGGACTGAGCCATGGACGAGACCTTCAGCATCTCGAGCCCGGAGGAAGCCACCCGCCTCGCGAACGCGAACTCCCTGCTTTCCCCGCGCTTCTACACCACCGACTTCGCGGCGATGGACCGGCTCGACGTCGGCCCGATTCGCGCCGAGTGGGACGCGCTGATGGCCGAGTTCCGCCTCGACGCGAACCGCCACCACTTCGAGCGCCAGGACGAGGCCTTCCGCGTCGACGTGGACCGGTTCCCGGAGGCCCTGCGGCGCGAGTTTCTCGACTTCCTGATCAGCTCGGTCACCGCCGAGTTCTCCGGCTGCGTGCTCTACGGCGAGATCAAGAAGCGCGCGGGGAATGCCGATATCCGCGAGCTGATGGGCGCGATGCAGCGCGACGAGAGCCGGCACGCCGGCTTCATCAACCGCTCGCTCAAGGACTTCGGCCTCGGGGTGGATCTCGCGCAGCTCACGCGCACCAAGAAGTACACGTTCTTCAAGCCGAAGTACATCTTCTACGCGACCTATCTCTCGGAGAAGATCGGCTACGCGCGCTACATCACGATCTTCCGCCAGCTCGAGCGGCGCCCGGAGCTCAAGTTCCACCCGATCTTCGACTGGTTCGAGCGCTGGTGCAACGACGAGTTCCGGCACGGCGAGGCGTTCGCGCTG
>CAZIXQ010000265.1:0-5527 GCA_964543155.1 uncultured Enterobacteriaceae bacterium | reverse complement strand
GCGCGCCGACCGGCACGCTCGTCGATTTCCGCTCGGGTCTGGAAGGCAGCAACCAGACCGATCCGGCGGCGCTCTACGCCCGAATCGCCTCCGCCAGCCTGCCGGCGTCGGGCACGATCCGCTTCGATTCGCTCGGGCGCACGAACGTGGCTGCCGCCAACGGGGCCACCTTCGACGTCACCCCGGCCGACGCCAACCAGTGCCGCGCGCAAGGCGGCGACCTGCGCTGCGTGCGGGTCGTCGTGACCGCGAGCGGCCGCGTCCGCATGTGCGACCCGAGCATCGACCCGGTCGCCAACCCCAACGACACGCGAGCCTGCCTGCCATGATCGCCACCACAGCCCGTCAGTCGGGCATTGCGCTGCTCGAGGCGCTGATCGGGATCCTGCTCTTCTCGCTCGGCATCCTCGCGATGGTCGCGATGCAGGCCGCCTCGGTCAACGCGGTGGCCGACGCCCAGTACCGCATCGAGGCGGTGAACGCCACCAACGAGCTGCTCGCGCAGATGTGGACGGCGGTGGACCGCACCAATGCGACCACGGTGCAGAACTCGCTCCTCGCGTTCGAGCATCAGACCGCAGGCAACCCGGCCGACTGCAACTTCACCGGCAACCCCTCGGCCATCCAGGCGGTCACCGACTGGCTGAACCACCTCAACTCCGGCGGGCCGGGCGGCGCGCCGCTGCTGCCGGGCGCGACCCCGACGATGCAGCAGATCGAGGTGGACACCGGGGTGAGCAACCGCGTGACCGTGACGCTGTGCTGGCAGGCGCCGAACGACGCCACGCCGCGGCGCCACACTGTGGTCGCGTACATCAACTAGCGCCGCGCGGAGCCAAGGCAATGTCGACACTCGAGATCCAACGCCCGGCGCCCCGCAGCGAGCGCGGCATGAGCCTGATCGAGATCCTGGTCGGGGTCGTGATCGGGCTGCTCGGCATCCTGGTGATCTTCCAGGTGCTCTCGGTCACCGAGGAGCGCAAGCGCACCACCGTGCACGGCAGCGACGCCCAGAGCGCGGGCGCCATCGCGCTCTACCAGCTGCAGCGCGACGTGCAGCGCGCCGGCTACGGGCTCGGCACCGCGCACACCAAGGTGCTCGGCTGCCTGGTCCGCGCCTGGGACGGGACCCCGCCCGCGCACGCGATCGACTTCCGGCTCTATCCGGTCGAGATCGTGCAGGGCGCCGCCGGCGCCCCGGACACGATCCGCGTGCTCATCGGCAGCGCGGACCAGTACGTCACCGACACCCGGTCGTGGACCGCGGGCAGCAGCGCGACGGCGAAGACGATGACCGGCAGCCGCGCGGGCTTCGACTACGGGGATCTGCTCGTGCTCAGCGGCAACCCGAACGACCCGGTGAACGGCGCGGTCGCGGAGCTGCCCTGCGCGATGGTCCAGGTGACCGACCGCCCGGCGGCGCAGCCCTTCGAGGTCGGCCACAACCTCTCCTACACCCTCACGCCGCCCGACACGCTCTCGCCGGCGGCGACGACGGCGCCGCGATTCAACAAGGACGCGACCTGGCCGGCCACCGCGCCCTTCGCGCCGACCGCGGGCTTCGTGCTCAACCTCGGCAAGCAGCCGCGCCGGTTCGAGTACCGGGTCACGCTGCCGGGCGAGGCGAACCCGAACCGACTGGTGGCGACCGAGTGGTTCTTCAACGCCTCGCCGGGCGAGGTGGCCGACTCGATCGTCAACCTCCAGGCGGAGTACGGCATCGATGTGAACAACAACCAGCTGATCGAGGCGAACGAGTGGACCGTGACGCCGCCGAACAACACCCTCATTCCGAGCGGTCCGGACCCGAGTCGGGCGTGCGGCGACAACCCGTCGCGCAGCTGGCGCTGCGTGCTCGCGGTCCGCGTCGCGCTGCTCGCGCGCAGCGCGCACTGGGACAAGTCCGCGTGCAGCCCGAACCCGCGCCGCACGAGCGGCGCCGGCGGCGCGCTCGCGCTCGTCGATTTCACGATGACGAACGTCGACGGCACCGCGCCGAGCGGCGCCGAGGCCGCGTGCACCGAGGACCCGCCCAGCCCGAACAACTGGCGGCGCTACCGCTACAGCGTGTACGAGACCGTCATCCCGATGCGGAACTTGCTCTGGGGGACCGCGCCATGAAGCAGGCTCTTTCGTCCGTACCCGCCGCCCGGCGCCGCGAGTGCGCGCCGCCCCGCGCCGAGCGCGGCGTGGTGGTGTTCATCGCGCTGATCGTGCTGGTCGCGATGATGCTCGCCGGGATCGCGACGCTGCGCTCGTCGGGCAGCGCGATCCTCACCGCGGGCAACCTCGCCCTGCGCCACTCCGCGACGGTCGCCGGCGATCTCGGGATCGAGACCGGCCTCTCCTGGATGCGCGCGCAGGGTCCGGTGACCCTCGAGAACCGCAACCCCGGCCGGGGCTACTACGCCACCTTCAACGATCTCGAGCCGCCGCTCCCCGCCGGCCAGCAGTTCGACCCGCTCATTTGGGGCGAGGCGAACTGGGAAGACCCGGCCAAGGCCGTCCAGGTCAACAACGGCGCGCCCGACGCGGCGGGCAACCGCGTGAGCTACGTGATCCATCGGATGTGCAAGCTCGCCGGCGCGGTCGCCGGCACCGGCGCGCCCGCCAACCAGGAGTGCGTGACCCTGTCCGACCCCTCGAAGGGCGGCCCGAAGGAGGCCGGCTCGCCGGCGTTCACCGCCACCTCGCAGGTCTACTTCCGCATCACCGCCCGGATCGAAGGTCCGAAGAACACGGTGAGCTACGTGCAGACGATGGTGTATTGAGATGCCAAAGGACGGAGCCTCAGCCCGCTTGCAGGAGAATGTGATGAAGACCCCCCACATCCATCATCGCGACACGCAGCCCCGGCTCGCGCAACGGCTCCTCGCGGGCGCAGCGCTCGCGACGTTCCTCGCGGCCCCGCAGCTCGCGGCGGCGCAGACCGACATCGCGAACTCGCCGATCTCGAGCGCGTCCACCACGACGGTGCCGCCGAACGTGATGTTCATCCTGGACGCCTCGGGCAGCATGAACGGGGACTACATGCCCGACGAGATGGACGGCTACACGGGCAAGACGAGCTACGCCAACCATCTCTGCAACACGATCTACTACAACCCGGCGACGGTCTACGTCGTGCCCAAGCGGGCCGACGGCACCGACTTCCCGCTGCCGAGCTTCACCGCCGCGCCGAACGACGGCTTTCTCACCACGGGGACGACGGGCTCCAACATCGGCTACGCGGCCGGCAGCACGACCAACCTCGGCACCCAGTTCCGCGGCACGACCCGGAGCCCGAGCGGCGGAGAACGCGCGTTCTACTACCGGTGGACCGGGGCTGCCAACCCGACCACTGCGGAGTGCCAGGGCTCGGCGCCGGACGCCGACAGCAGCGGCAGCGCGACGCACACGAACGGGAGCTGGACGAAGGTGCAGATCCCGGTGGGCGACACCGCGCAGGAGCAGAACTTCGCGATCTGGTTCACCTACTACCGCACGCGGATGCTGCTCATGAAGACCGCGGCCGGGCGCGCCTTCAGCGCCCTGAACGACACCTACCGCGTGGGCTTCATCACCATCTGCCCGAACGGCGGGAGCTGCGGCAGCGACTCCGACGTGACACCGGTGACCTCGGGGTACTACCTCAGGATCGACGCGTTCAACGCGACGCACAAGACGAACTGGTACGACAAGTTCTACCAGCAGCGCCCGTCGAGCTGGACGCCGCTGCGCCAGGCCCTTGCGCGCGTCGGACGGCATTACGCCGGCTATACCGACGGCATCAACGCGGGCATGAACGAGGACCCGATCCAGTTCTCCTGCCAGCAGAACTTCGCGATCCTGACGACCGACGGCTACTGGAACTACGGCCGCGGCAAGACGATGACGAACGGGACGAGCAGCTCGGGCGACATCGGCAACCAGGACAACAACAGCGGCATCTCGCCGCGCCCGATGCTCGACACCGGGCCGGTGAGCACCGTCGTCACGCAGGAGTATTACGCGGACGTCAAGGCCGCCGGGACGAACGGCTGCAACGCGAGCAACCGCCGGGCGGACCGCTACACGCGCACCGTGACCACGCCCCAGTTCGGTTCCTCCACGACCTCTGGCTGGTCGCAGGTCACCAACAATACCTGCTATCCGATCGCGACGATCGACGCCGCCATCACCGGCGGTTGCATGAGCACGGGCGGCGGCCCGGGGAGCGGCACCAGCGGCTGCGTCGCCAGCACCACGACGACCACGGCCGGCAGCACCGCGAACACGCTGGCCGACGTCGCGGCGTACTACTACCAGACCGACCTGCGGCCGAGCATGACCAACAACGTGCCCTCCGCGGGCACCGGCGTCGAGGACGACAACGCGCTGCACCAGCACATGACGACCTTCACGCTGGGCCTGGGCCTCGACGGGCAGCTCACCTACGACCCGAACTACCGCGCCCAGACCTCGGACTGCGCGACCTGCGACTTCTACAAGATCCGCAACGGCATGAAGAACTGGCCGAACCCCAATCCGAGCGTCTCGAACACCAGCAACACGAGCGAGCAGCGGGCGCGCATCGACGACCTGTGGCACGCCGCGGTCAACGGCCGGGGCCAGTACTTCAGCGCCAAGGACCCGACGCAGCTCGCCTCGTCGCTCGTGACCGCGCTCAGCCAGATCAACGCGCGCCTCTCCTCGGCGGCCGCCGCGGCGACCTCGACCCTCGAGCCGACCGCCGGCGACAACCTGATCATCCTGCCGACCTACACGACGCAGGAGTGGACCGGGGAGCTCCGCGGGCACCTGATCGACGTCACGCCGGGCAGCGCGACCTACGGCCAGATCCAGACCACCTCGGTCTGGTCGGCCGCCGACAAGCTCGACGCCAAGACCCGCGCCGCGTGCGACAACCGGACGATCAAGCTCTTCCGCGCCGGCGCGCCGGACAACCTGGTCGACTTCACCTGGAACACGCGCGCCTGCGACACGGCGGGCAACCCGACCGGCACGGCCACGACCGGGCTCGACACGACCGAGCAGGACTTCTTCACCGCAGGCGGGGCGGTCGACGAGATCCAGGGGCTGTCCCAGTGGGGCCTCATGACCGACGGGACCGCCGGCACCGTCGACCAGCGCTCGGAAGCCCGGGGCGCGAACCTGGTCAACTTCCTGCGCGGCCAGCGCGGCAAGGAAGGCACCACGCCGTTCACGCCGAACGACCTCAACCGGCTCTACCGCCAGCGCCGCCGCGTGCTCGGCGACATCGTGAACTCGCAGCCGCTGTTCGTCCGGGCCGCGGCCTTCAACTACGCCGACAGCGGGTACGCCGCCTTCGCCGCCTCGGTGGCGGGACGCCAGCCGGTGGTGTACGTCGCCGCGAACGACGGCATGCTGCACGCCTTCAGCGCAACGCCCGACACCGCGGGCGGCGAGGAGCTCTGGGCCTTCATCCCGCGCGCGGTGCTGCCGCGCCTGCACAGGCTGGCGGACGCCAACTACGCCAACCTCCACGAGTACTTCGTGGACGGCCGGCCGGTGCGCGACGACGTGT
>CAZIXQ010000264.1:0-5532 GCA_964543155.1 uncultured Enterobacteriaceae bacterium | reverse complement strand
CGGCCCGGCACGGTCACGAAGTGCTACGGCCAGGGCCACTGGGCGTACGGGCGCATCGCCGCGGGGGACTACGCCAAAGCGCTGCCGCGCGGCGGCAACAACAACGAGATCCTGGTCGACGACTACGACCGCCTGAGCGGCTCGACCGCGCGCAACGGCGGCTTCGTCGGCGTGCGGGTCGCCAGGGCCTGAGCGGACCGGGAAGGAGCGAACGATGAGACTCGGAATGGTGATCGACCTCGGCCGGTGCGTCGGCTGCGGCGCCTGCGCGCTCGCGTGCAAGGCGGAGAACAACACGCGCGACCGCGCCGACGGCCAGAGCTACAACTGGGCCGACTTCCTGATGAAGACGGAAGGGACGTTCCCGAACGTCACCCACTGGGTGATGCCGGTGCTGTGCAACCACTGCTCGAACGCGCCGTGCGTCGAGGTGTGCCCGGTCAAGCCGAACAAGGCGATCTACAAGACGCCCGAAGGCGTCACGATGTACGACAACTCGCTCTGCATCGGCTGCGGCCGATGCCAGAAGGCGTGCCCGTACAGCCAGGTGGAGCTCGGCGACGACAGCCTGGCAGGCGAGGCCTACAGCGTGATCAGCTTCAACGAGGAGGACCGGCCCACGCAGCCGCACTGGGCCGACAAGGCCGCGCTCATCCCCGGCGTCACCGCCTCCGGCGCGGAAACCGCGCAGCGGGCGGGCGCCGCGATCCCGGCGCTCAACAACTGGCAGGCGGGCGACGTGCCGCCGATCCGCAAGGGCGGCACGATCGAGAAGTGCACCTTCTGCTATCACCGGACGAGCCACGGCTTGCAGCCCGCGTGCGTCGAGGTCTGCCCGTCGACGGCGCGCATCTTCGGCGACCAGGACGACGCAAACGCGGAGATCTCGAAGGTGCTCCGGGCGCAGAAGTCGTTCCGGCTGAAAGAGGAGAAGGGCACGAAGCCGAACGTGCACTACGTCGGCAAGTACAGCGCGCGCGGCTGAGCGCATGACGGACTCCGGCGCGCGCGATGCCGCGCGGGCGGACCTCTCGCGGCTGCTCGCGGCCTGCTACTACGAGCCGGGCGCCGAGCTCGCCGAGGAGCGGGTCTTCGAGTCGATCGCCGCGGCCGCGGCGATCGTCGATCCCGAGCTGACAGCGCCGGCGCGGCGGCTGGCCGATGCCTTTTCGGCCGCGAGCCTCGAGCCGCTCCTCGTGGACTACGCGCGCCTCTTTCTCGGGCCGGTGAAGGCGCTCGCGCAGCCCTATGGTTCCGTGTGGCTGGAGACCGACGGCGGGCTCATGCAGGGCTCGACGCAGGCGGTCACGCGGCTCTACGCCGAGGGCGGTTTCGAGATCGGCGAGGCGTTCCGCGACCTGCCCGATCACGTCGCCGCGGAGCTCGAGTTCCTCTACCTCCTGCTCTTCAAGCGGGCGCAGGCCCGCATCCGCGGGGATTCAGCGGCGGCGAGCACGGTGGACGCGCTGCGCCGGCGGTTCCTCGCCGGGCACCTCGGGGCGTGGGTCGGGCCGTTCAGCGCGGCGGTAAAAGCCGGAGCGGAAACGGATTTCTACCGTGCGCTCGCCGCGTTGACCCAGCGCTTCGTCGACCTCGAAGCCCGCGCCTGACCACGCCGTTACAAATCGGCGCTTGACGAGCGGCCGTCATTTCGAAGATTCTAGAACCATGGAAACGACGGACGCGCTCAAGGCGCTCGGGGCGATCGCCCAGGAGACCCGGCTCGCCATCTTCCGCCTGCTCGTGCAGGCGGGGCCGGCAGGCCGCGCGGCGGGAGTGATTGGCGAGCAGCTCGGCATCCCGCCGGCGACGCTCTCCTTTCACCTGGCGCAGCTCGCCGGGGCAGGGCTCGTGCGGCCGCGTCAGGACGGCCGGTTCATCTACTACTCGGCCGATTTCGGCGCGATGAACGCGCTCGTCGGTTTCCTCACCGAGAACTGCTGCGGCGGCAACGCCTGCGGGCCGCAGCAGATCCGCATTCCACGCACCAGGAAAGGGCTCAAGACATGAAACGGTTCCACGTGCACGTCGCGGTCGACGATCTGGCCGCGAACATCCGCTTCTATTCGACCGTCTTCGGCACGCCGCCGAGCGTCGTGAAGGACGACTACGCGAAGTGGATGCTCGACGATCCGCGCGTCAACTTCGCGCTCTCGAGCCGCGGCGCGAAGCCCGGCCTCGACCACCTCGGGCTGCAGGTGGACTCCGACGAGGAGCTCGCCGCGCTGCGCGCGCAGGTCGGAGGCGCCGAGATCGCTGCGTTCGACCAGTCGCAGGCCGCGTGCTGCTACGCCAAGTCCGACAAGTACTGGATCAACGATCCGCAGGGCATCGCGTGGGAGACCTTTCACACGCTCGACCAGATTCCCACCTTCGGCGCCGACACCAAGAAGGGCAGCGAGGCGTCCGCGTGCTGCGCGCCGGCGGTCCAGCCCGTGCAGTTCACCGAGCGGGCCAAGGCGAGCCGCTGCTGCTGAACGCCGATGGCGGCCCGCAAGCTGAACGTGCTGTTCCTGTGCACCGGCAACTCGGCGCGAAGCGTCCTCGCCGAGGTGCTGCTGAACAGCATGGCACCGACCCGTTTCCAGGCGTACAGCGCCGGCAGCCAGCCGAAGGGGGCGGTCAACCCCTTTGCCCTGGAACTGCTCGAGAAGAACCGCCTGCCCCTCGCCGGACTTCGTTCGAAGAGCTGGGACGAGTTCGTCGCGCCGGGGGCGCCCGCCATGGACTTCGTCTTCACCGTCTGCGACCAGGCGGCGGGGGAGGTCTGCCCGGTATGGCCCGGGCAGCCGATGAGTGCGCACTGGGGCATCGACGATCCGGCGGCGGTCGAGGGCCCGGACGAGGTCAAGCGCAAGGCGTTCTTTCGCGCCTACAACCAGCTCCAGCACCGCCTCGCGATCTTCACCAGCCTGCCGATGGACAAGCTCGACCGGTTGACCCTCCAGAAGCGTCTCGACGAGATCGGCGCGCTGCGCGCGAAGGGCGAGTAGATGACTGCCAGCGCTGCAACCCTGCCCGCGGCGCGCCCGGGGATCGGCTTCTTCGAGCGCTGGCTGACGCTGTGGGTGTTCCTCTGCATCGTCGCCGGAATCGCGCTCGGCCAGCTCGCCCCCGCGCCATTCCAGGCGCTCGGGCGGATGGAGGTCGCACGGGTCAACGTGCCCGTCGGCCTCCTCATCTGGGTGATGATCATCCCGATGCTGCTGCGGATCGACTTCGCGGCGATCGGGCAGGTGCGGCAGCACCTGCGCGGCATCGGCGTCACGCTGTTCGTGAATTGGGCGGTCAAGCCGTTCTCGATGGCGCTCCTCGGCTGGATCTTCATCCGCCACGTGTTCGCGCCGTATCTGCCCGCCGACCAGATCGACAGCTACATCGCCGGCCTGATCCTCCTCGCCGCCGCGCCGTGCACGGCGATGGTGTTCGTGTGGAGCCAGCTCTCGAAGGGGGATCCGTACTTCACGCTGAGCCAGGTCGCCCTCAACGACACGATCATGATCGTCGCGTTCGCGCCGATCGTCGGGCTGCTGCTCGGGCTCTCGGCGATCACGGTGCCCTGGGACACGCTGTTCGTGTCGGTGGTGCTCTACATCGTGATCCCGGTGATCCTGGCGCAGGCCTGGCGCAAGGCGCTGCTGCGGGCTGGCGGCGAGGCGCGGCTGCAGGCCGCGCTGAAGCGCATCCAGCCGTTCTCGGTGGCGGCGCTGCTCGTGACGCTGGTGCTGCTCTTCGCGTTCCAGGGCGAGCAGATCCTGAAGCAGCCGCTCGTGATCGCGATGCTCGCGGTGCCGATCCTGATCCAGGTCTACTTCAACTCGGGGCTCGCCTACCTGCTGAACAAGCGGCTCGGCGTCGCGCACTGCGTCGCCGGTCCCTCCGCGCTGATCGGCGCGAGCAATTTCTTCGAGCTGGCGGTGGCCGCCGCGATCAGTCTCTTCGGGTTCAACTCGGGCGCTGCGCTCGCGACCGTGGTCTGCGTGCTGATCGAGGTGCCGGTGATGCTGTCGGTCGTGGCGATCGTGAACCGCACCGAGCGGTGGTACGAGGGGCGCGCGGCAGCGTAGCGTCGGCTCAGAAGAACAGACGCACCCGGAGTTCCACGCGCGTGCTGACCGCCTTCTCGCCGTACTCGGTGAAGGCGTCGCCCTGGCTGAGCGCGACGCGCAGCCTCAGCTCGAGGTTGGTGATGCCGGTGTAGAGCAGCTCCGGGACGAGCGAGAAGCTTCCGTCCTTGACGTTCACGATCGCCGTCACGGCGGGCGTGAAGTAGAGGATGTCGAACGGCTCTTTCTGGCTGATGCGCAGGTAGGCGTAATGCTGCCCCGAGTTTGGGCGCGTGTACCCCTGGTTCGCCGCCTGGGTCGCGACCTGCCGCGCCACTGGCGCGAGGCTCGCGAGCGAGTCTCGCGCGAAGCTGAAGAACTGCTCCTGGTCTCCCTCGCTGTACCCGGCGCCGTTGCGGTAGTACTCGAGAATGAACGTCGTCTCGCGTTCCGTGAGAAACCGACCGCCGATCACGTAGCTCGTGTAGGACCGCGTTTCGCTCGTGAGCGTCCCGGCCGGCGTGAGCGCGGCCCGCGGCACGTCGGTGAACCGGGCCCACTCGCCGTGGATCTCCACGCTCGTGCCGAGGTTGCGGGAGAAGTCGGCACCCCAGCGCGCCCCCCGGCTGCCCTGCGAGCCGTAGACGAGATCGATGTCGGTGTCGTGCCACAGGAAATAGAGCTTGCCGCCGAGGTTGGTGTGCCCGGTGGGACCGTAGTCGCTGTTCATGCTCTCCGACACCGGCAGGACGACCGGCACGAGCGCGACCGTCTTCAGGGCGCCGCCGAGGCTGCGCACGAGGCTTCCCGTCGCCATCACGAAGCCCTGCCGCGAGAGCTCGGGGTCGAGCGGGTCCTTCGGTCGCTCGAAGAAGGCCACCGGGCTCCAGGCGTAGGCGGTGCCCCAGCGCAGCGCGCGCTTGCCGAGCTCGAGCGACACGTTAGCCGATGGCTGCCACGCGCCGTAGGCCTCGAACCACCGGGCCTTGCCCTCCGAGATCCGCGGATCGTCGACGTAGTCCCCGTGCGCCGTGAAGTTGAAGCGCAGCGTGTCCTTGCGCGCGACGCCCGAGACCTCGAGGACGCCGGTCACGCGGTCGAGCGTCGACCTCGTCTCGCCGGGAAACTGCAGCCCGTAGCCGATGCTGTCGGTCCTGAGCCACTGGCGCTCGGGCCGGATCTCGGCGTATCCCCAGAGCTCGAACGGCTTCTTCTCGTAGGACGACACGTCGAACGCGGTGTCCGACGCGGCGCGAGCCGTTGTGCCCGCGAGCATCGCGCCGCACGCAACGCCCGCGGCAAGCGTCGCGATCCACGGCAGCCGGTTCCGCCCGCACAGCGCGCCGAAGGCCATCGTCCACCCGGGCGGCGCGCTACCGCAGCTCTTTGGCGCGCGGCAGGTAGTCGAGGGTGAAGACCTCGTCGGGAAGGGTGCGCTTGCGCAGCTTCGCCCACACCATCAGCGACCTGTAGCCCTTGAAGAGCG
>CAZIXQ010000263.1:0-5545 GCA_964543155.1 uncultured Enterobacteriaceae bacterium | reverse complement strand
CGAGGTCCGGGCGCGCGGGATCGATCCTTGCCGCCGGCAGGGTCGCCTCCGGGCGGCTCATCGGCTCACCTTGGCGCGGAAGAGCGCCAGGGATTCGCGCAGGACAGGGGAGGGGCCCAGTCTTCCCTCCCGGGGGCGGCCCGGCGCGCTCATGCGGGCCTCAGGCGACGGCCGGTTCGGCCGCTCGCGCCGCCGCTCGCCGCGGCGGGTAGACGACGCGGGAACTGCGCCACTGCGGCAGCAGCGCGCCGGTCTCGTCGCTCACCCGCCACGGCTCGAGCAGCGCGCGGCGCTCGGCCTCGGAGGCGAAATCGGCGTCGGCGAGCGGCACCGACTCGGGCGGCGGAATATCGGTGCCGGCGATGAAGGTGCGATCCGGCGCGTCGTACGCGCCGGCCTGCGTCGTCAGCAGGTCGCCGGCGCCGATCAGCGCCGGCAGCCAGTAGCCGCGCGCCAGGAACGCCGGCACGTCGCGCGCGATCTTCGCCAGGCGCCGCCGCAGCGAGAAGACCTCGCGCGCGACCTCGCGGTACGCGGCGACGAACTCCTCCGGCGAGGACTTCCGGGGCCGGACCGCGAGCGTATACCCCGCCAGGTCCCGCAGGAGCACGTTGGGCATGAACGCCGGCGGATCGACTGCGCGTGCCAGCCGGTGGAAGTGGGGCGTTCCGGGGATCGGCGACTCGAAGGCGAGGAACGTCGGCACGCGCAGCCCGCAGCGGTCCAGGTGCTCGGGGATGCGCCGGATGTCCTCGGGCGAATCGAGCGTCGGGCTCACCATGAGCCCGGCGACGATCAGGATGCCGTGCCGGCGGCAGGACTCGAGCGCGGCGCGCAGCTTGTGGATCGCGTTCTGGTGCTTGCGCATGTCCGCCAGCGTGGCCGGATTGAAGCTCTCCAGCCCGACGAACAGGCCGCGGCACCCGGAGCGCGACATCGTGCGGACGAGATCCGGGTTGGCGATGACGTTGAACGTGGCGGCGCCGTACCACTGCAGCCGGAGCGGCTCGAGCGCCGCGCAGAGCGCGCGCAGGTACGAGAGGTCGCCGCCGATGTTGTTGTCGCAGAAGCCGACGAACCGCCGCTTCAGGGCGCTCACCCGGCCCGTGAGCATCCGCTGGCCGGCGAGGAGGTCCCGCATCACCGCCGCCACCGGTCGGGTGTGGTGCCGCGTGCCGAGCCCGGTCAGCACGCAGAACTCGCAGGTGAACGGGCACCCGCGGGTCGCCTCGAAGCACAGCGCCTGGTGCGCCTTGCCCGGAAAGAGGTCGAAGCGCGGCGTCGCCACCCGGTCAGCGGCGTAGGGCGGGGAGACGTAGCGCTTGCGCAGCGCGTTCGCGCAGAAGTCGGCGTACACGCGCGGCACGGTGCCCTCCGGGTCGCCGACGACCACCGCGTCGAACCACGGCTCGCACAGCTCGGGGTAGGTGCTCGCGAAGGAGCCGCCGATCACGGTCTTCGCGCCGCGCCGGCGCCAGTAGTGCGAGATCTGCCGCGCCCGGTCCATGTCCGGATGCAGCGCCGAGATGAAGAGAAGATCGTAGTCGCGCCGCCAGTCGAGGTCCTGCGCGGTCTCGTTGACGATCTCGATCTCGACGTCGCGCGGCAGGAGGCCGGCGAGCAGCGGCCCGACCTGGGGCTGGAGGGAATGGGGGTTCTTCCTCCCGCGCCGGTGATAGTCGACGAACACAGATACGATTCCCACCCGCATTCCCCGGTCCCCCGCCGTTGTTATTCGCGCCGCATGGGCGAGGGCAGGATACCAGCATCTCCGGCCGCAATCGCCCGCCTAGTCCGTCGGTTGATCCCGGCGCGGTAGAATCGCGCCTGCCATTCCGGACCGACCGCCGATGAGACGATCGCTGTTGCCCGCGCTGCTGCTCGCCGCGCTGCCCGCCGACCTGCCCGCGCAGGACAAGGCCATGGAGGCGGTGTGCGGCCAGCTCTTCGGCGCCCGCCAGACCGCGGTCCGCATGCGCGACAGCGGGTTCCCGCTGCAGACCACGCTCAACGAGACGCTCGCCCGCCAGGAGTGGCGCAGCGCGCCGATGGAGCATCAGCAGCTCGCCGTGCGGGTGGTGCAGGAGGTGTACCGCGCGCCGCAGCTCCAGAGCTCGGAGGTCGTGCGCGAGGTCTGCCGCAAGGCCGTCGACGCGCCCAAGTCGAACTAGCCGGGCGGATACGCGGGAGTGACTGCCGCCGCCGCTTCCCTCCGGGCCGACGCGAAGGTCATCAGCCTCGTCGGCCTGGCGCACGGGCTGTCGCATTTCTTCCAGCTCGTCCTGCCGCCGCTCTTCCCGATGCTCAAGGACGAGTTCGGGGTGAGCTATGCCGCGCTCGGCGCGGTGATGGCGGTCTTCTACACCGCGTCCGGCATCGCCCAGACCGCCGCCGGTTTCCTGGTCGACCGCTTCGGCGCGCGCGCGATGCTCCTCCTCGGGCTCGCGCTCGTCGCCGCCGGCGCGGTGCTCACCGGCCTCGCCCCGTCGTTCGCCTGGCTCTTCGCCGCCGCGGTCATCGGCGGGCTCGGCAACAGCGTGTTCCACCCGGCGGACTTCGCCCTGCTCAACGCAAAGGTGACGCCGGCCCGCCTCGGGCACGCGTTCGGCGTGCACGGGATCGTCGGCAACCTCGGCTGGGTCCTCGCGCCGGTGTTCGTGTTCCCGATCGCGCAGGCCTACGGCTGGCGCGCGGCGCTGATCGCCGCCGGCGCGGTCGGGATGGCCGCGCTCGCGCTGCTGTCAACGCAGCGCGAGCTCGGCGGCGGGCGGCCGCGCGCGCACGCCGAGGCGAAAGCGGCGGGCGGACTGCGGGCCGACGTGCGGCTGCTCGCCTCCTGGCCGATCATGATGTGCTTCGCGTTCTTCTCGCTCTACGCGATCACGCTCGTCGGGTTCCAGACCTTCGCCACCACGGCGCTCGTGCAGCTCTACGCCGTGCCGCTCGCGGTCGCGACCGGGGGGCTCACCGCGTTCCTGCTCGGCGGGGCGGCGGGGATCCTGTTCGGCGGTTTCGTCGCCGGGCGCACCGACCGGCACACCGCGGTGACCGTGGCCGGAATGCTCTTGCCGGCCGCACTCGCGCTCGTGATCGCGACCGGGTCGCTGCCGAGCGCCTCGCTCATCGCGGTGATGACCGTCGCCGGCTTCGGCTTCGGCGCGATGGGCCCCTCGCGCGACATCATCGTGCGCAAGATCGCGCCCGAGCACGCCCGCGGCAAGGTCTACGGGTTCGTGTACTCGGGCCTGGACGTCGGCGGGCTCGTGGGCCCGCTCGTGTTCGGCTGGTTTCTCGACCGCGGCCACCCGGCATGGGTGTTCGCGGGGGCGGCGGTCATCATGCTGGCCGCGATCCCCACGGTGCTCGGCATCGGGCGCCGCCCCGCGTGGCGCCTCGCGGCGCGGTCAGTCGGGTAGGGCGTTGAGGAAATACATCGCCTGCAGCAGCGTCCCCGGCGGGCCGAACGGCCCGAACCAGCGCTTGTAGATCTCGACTATCCCCGGCCCGCGGTAGAGCTGCGCGAGGGCGCGATTCACCGCCACGCGGTACGCGGTGTCGTTGCGGCGCAGGGCGAGGCCGTAGGGCTCGAACGAGTAGTCGTCCTCGCTGATCACGTACTTCTTGGCGTCGCGGCCCTGCACGACCGAACCGACGAGCAGGATGCGGTCGTTCGCGTAGCCGTCCACCTTGCCGGCGTCGAGCAGCTCGAGCGCCTCCTGGGCGTTCTTCACGACCACGATCTCGGCGGAGATCAGGTTCGCCTTCAGCTTCGCTCGCAGCGCCTGGTCGGCGGTCGTGCCCGCGCCGACCGCGATCCGCTTCCCGTTGAAGTCGGCGATGCGCCGCAGGTTCGAGTCGGCGCGCGCGAGCACCGAGCCGGTCTCGACGAAGATCGGCGCGCTGAAGTCCACCTGCTCGAAGCGCGCGAAGGTCATCGTCGTGGAGCCGCACTCGAGATCGACGCGGCCCTGCGCGACTGCCTGGAACCGGCTCTCGGCCGTCACCGCGACCCAGCGCACCGGCAGCGCCGGCAGCTTGAGGTGCTGCCGGATGGACTCGGCGACCGCCTTGCAGATGTCGACCGAGTACCCGGCCGGCAGCTTGTCGTTGCCGGTGAAGGAGAACGGCATCGTGCTCTCGCGATAGCCGAGCACGATTTCCCTGGCGTCGCGGATCTTCGTGAGCGTCGGGCCGAGGTCCTGCGCCGCGGCCGGAAGCGCCAGCACGAGGGCGAGGCAGAAGAGGGGGATGCGTATCATCTTTGTGTTCTCGGGTGGGGAGGGCGCGGGAGTATAGCGGATACACTTTGCGGCATGGATCTGCCGCTCGCACGGCTGCGCATCGACAAGTGGCTGTGGGCCGCGCGGTTCTTCAAGACCCGCAGCCTCGCGGCGCAGGCGGTCGAAGGCGGGCGGGTGCGGCTGGGCGGCGAGCGCGTGAAGCCGGCAAGGGAGTTGAAGCCGGGCGACGAGGTGACGGTGCACATCGGCGAGCTGGAATGGGTGGTCGAGGTGCGCGCGCTGTCGGCGCGCCGCGGACCGGCGGAGGCGGCCCGGCAGCTCTACGCGGAGCGCGAGGCGAGCCGCGCGCGGCGCGAGGGGATCATCGCTGCGCGCCGGCTCGAGCCGGAGCCGGGGTTCGGACTGCGCGGCCGGCCGACCAAGCGCGACCGCCGGATGCTGCGGAAGATGACCGGCGGCTGAGCGGGCGCGCCGGGCGCCCGGCCGGTCGGCGAGGACCCCCGCGCGGTGCTTGAGCAGGGCCGCGACCGAGACGCGGAGCGCGTTCGGAGCGGAAATCAGTCAGGCGTGTGCCCGGACGCTCTTCGCGAGGATCTCCCCGACCGCTCATCGCTCGATGCTCATGCCGCGAATTCGACCGTGAGGCTGACCTGCCCGGGAATTTCGGCCCAATAATTTCTGGGAAGATGGCTCAATTTGTTAGACGACCTAGCGATAGACTTCACGGCGATGGCCTATCCGGTAAATTGTGATCGCTCGCCGCTTATCATCTATTAGAGAGACGACACGATAGCTTCCCTGCCGGATCCGGTAACGATCGTCGTAGCCAGCGAGCTTCTCGGAGCCAGGTGGCCGTGGATCGTCTACTAGCGCATGAATGCGCTGAACAATGCGAAGTCGGTCCCCCTTGGCCCCGACCGCTTCCAGCTCCTTCCCCGCAGAGGGCTTTATAAGGAGCCTATATCCGGCCACGACGCTTCATGCCTCGCACGAAGCTCTCGAAGGAAATGCTCTTCTCGGATCTCCGACGATCAATGGACTCGAGATCCTCGGCATCTTCCGCAAGCGCTGCCTTAACTGCGTCATTGACCATGTCAGAAATCGACCTATCATTTGCTGCAGCGCGCAGCCGCAAGGCCTTATGTACCTCGGGCTCCAAGTAAACAGTGGCTCGCTTTGGTGTAGTCATTGGTCGAGTTTGGTCCTTTGACGTTAAAACGTCAAGGCGTCAGGTCTCAGGTCGTCTAACGCCCTCGATCAGCGGCCGCGAAAAAGCGGGCGGCAGCCCGCTTTGAAGTGGTCCG
>CAZIXQ010000262.1:0-5619 GCA_964543155.1 uncultured Enterobacteriaceae bacterium | reverse complement strand
CCACGCCGCCGACGATCAGCTTGCGGCCCGGGACGAGGGCGTGGACGTCGAAGCCTTGGCCGATTCTCATCCGAAGCTCATCCTGTACGTGCTGTCCGCACAGCGCACGCTCACAGCGCAGGGAGCCTACTGAGGTTCAGCATGAGGGTCATTCTATTCATCGGTGACTCGACGAAACCGAATTGCAGGTAGAACTCCCGCGCAGCCTCCGAGATCGCGTGGACCAGCAACGCTCGTGCTCCGAGCTCCTGCGAGATCCGGATCGCGCGCAAGGTAGCATCCTTCAGCAGCCCCGCGCCGACTCCCTTCCCCTTCCACGACCCATCCACCGCCAATCGCCCGAGCACGATCACCGGTATGGGTTGAGGCATGTTGCGGCGGATGCCTCCCGGCGCGTCCGCGTGCGCGACGCTTCCCGCGGCGAGACAGTAGTAGCCAATCACTACTTCGCCGAGGCACACGACAAAAGTGCGGGATGCCCGCTCGCGTTCGTTTGAAAGCGCCCGCTTTCGGAGCCAGATATCCAGCTCGGGCTCGCCAGAGTCGAACGACTCGAGCTTGTGGCGCGCTGCGATCGGCTCAGGCGTTGACAGCCGCCGCCCCGCCCTCTCGCCTACTTCTCCCAAGGAGACTTCCGCTGGAGCAGCTCGACCAGCCTGCGAGGCGACCGGGGTGGCGCCTCCAGCAACTGGGCAAATCGCTTGAACGTCTTGGCCTCGAGCCGGAAGAACGTCTGATCCAGGAGAATCTGCTGCGCACGGTCGCGTGCGGCTTCCAGCATGAACTCTGACCGCGTCTTGCCCTGCGCCTGAGCCGCGCGGTCGATGAGGTCGCGGTCGGCTGCCCGCGCGCGCAGGTTGATCGCAATGTCTCGCGTGACCGCGCTGTCTGACGATCCCATGCCCTGGTCCTCCTATCGCGGAGGCGAGTCTAGCGTTTTGTATACACAATGTCAACACAGAGCGCGCGGAGGCGGCGCTCAAGATCTACGCGCTCAGCCCCCGCGGCAGGGACGATCGGACCCACGAATACTTGGCGATTCACTGGCCATAGGGGCGTGCGTCGGGGGTGATCATCAAGAGCCGGCGCACCTCCGCCTCGTGCGCCAGAGACTCCGGCCGACTCCCGCCATGCATGACGGTCGAGAGTATCTCCGTGAAGTAATCGTCTGGATCGTCGTTCCGCCGATCCTCCCAAGACGCGCCCGAGAGGAAGAACAAGAACCGTCGACCCAGATACTTTTCGCGGTACTCTGCGACCTCGTAGGAAGAGAACTGGAGCACCCGCAAAGGCCGCGCGGAATGTGGGCGCGGCGGTCTCAGCCACTCAACGACGCGAACCTCCATGACCGTCTGAAGTTCGGCCCACCTGCCCGGCCGGATTTCGCTGAAAGTCGCCGGCCCACCCTTCACCTCGTCGTAGACGAACCCGATTCTCTCGACCTCGCAGATCGCAATCAGCGGCGAGTGACGCACTTGCCATTCTATTGTCGGCGGCGGCTTCTTCGGCACGTCCGCCTCCACGCGCGCGGAGGGACTCATCGCGCCCCATCCGGCCAGCACCAAGACCAGGAGCTCTCGCCAGAACGACGGTGTTGGCAAAGTCACGACGGGGGTGTTGAAGTCCGCTGAACAATCAGGTTTGCGAGCACGAGGTCCTCGGGGACGGTGACCTTGAGGTTTCGCGAGCTTCCCGGCACCAACTTGGGCTTGATCCCGAGCGCCTCGACCGCCGACGCCTCGTCGGTCGCGGCACTTACGCTACCCAGCGCCCGCAGCAGCGTCCCGTACCGGAACATCTGCGGCGTCTGGGCGAGCCACAGCCGCTCGCGTGGCTCGGTCGCAGCAATGCGCTCGTGATCGTCCGCGCGCTTCAGCGTGTCGGCGAGCGGCACCGCGAGGATGCCGCCGTTGTCGTCGTCGCCGACGACGGCGATCAGCCGCTCGACGTCCGCGCGCGTGAGGCAGGGTCGTGCCGCATCGTGCACGAGCACCCAGTCTTCCGGATCGACCACGTTCGCCATGGCCACCAGCCCGTTCAGCACGCTGTCGCGCCGGCTCGCGCCCCCGCACCAGAGGGGCGCGATGCGATCGCCAAACGCGGTCCAGTCGCAGGTGGCATAGCGCTCGTCGTCCGGCGAGAGCACGACGAACGCGACTGCGATGGACGGATGCGCGAGCAGCGCACGCACCGCGTGCGCGAGCATCGGCTCACCGCGGAGGTCGAGATACTGCTTGGGCGTTTCACCACCAAGGCGGGCGCCCTGCCCCGCGGCCGGGATCAGACCGTAGCGGCGCACGCTCATCTGAGGTCGTCATCGAATCGCATGGGCGTCGCGACTATAATACGGGCGCGCCGCGTCGGATCGGGCAGGCACCACGCCCGGTCACACGCGGCGTGATCGTTCCATGCAGCTCGCGCTGCAGGCTGTGTCTCGCCCGTAATTCGAGATGAGCGCCGTCACCACTTCGCACCGGATCCGCTTCGGGAAGCTCCACGGCTCCGCCGATGCGCTCGCCCTCGCCCGCCTCGCCGCGGCGCAGTCCCCCTTGGTCGTCGTCTGCGGCGCCGCGCTCGAGGCGCAGCGCCTGCGCGAGGAAATCCCCTGGTTCGCGCCGCACCTCCGCGTGAGCCTCTTCCCCGACTGGGAGACGCTCCCCTACGACACGTTCTCGCCCCACCAGGACCTCGTGTCCGAGCGCCTCGAGACGCTCTACCGCATCACCTCCGGCGACTGCGACGTCACGATCGTCCCGGCGACCACCGCGCTCTACCGGCTCCCGCCGCCGTCGTACCTCGCGGGTCATACGTTCTTCATCAGACAGGGCACGCGCCTGGACGCCGCCCAGCTTCGCGCGCAGCTCACGACCGCCGGCTACAGCCACGTCACGCAGGTCGTCGCCCCCGGCGAGTACTGCGTGCGCGGCGGGCTGATCGACCTCTTCCCGATGGGAAGCGCGCTGCCCTACCGCATCGACCTCGCCGACGACGAGATCGAGTCGATCCGCACCTTCGACGTCGACACCCAGCGCACCGTCTACAAGGTGCCGGAGATCCGGCTGCTCCCCGCGCGCGAGTTCCCGCTCGACGAGGCGGCGCGCACGCGCTTCCGTGCCCGCTTCCGCGAGGCCTTCGAGGGCGACGTTTCCAGGAGCGCGGTGTACAAGGACGTCTCGAACGGCGTGGCCCCGCCGGGCGTCGAGTACTACCTGCCGCTCTTCTTCGAGCAGACCGGGCGGGTCTTCGACTACCTGCCTGCCGGGGCGACGCTCGTGCTCCACCACGACGTGCACGGCGCGATCGATCAGTTCTGGCGCGACGCCAACTCGCGCTTCCAGCTCCTGCGCGGGGACCGTGACCGGCCGCTGCTCCCGCCCCCGACGCTCTTCCTGACCGCGGAGGAGTTCTTCGTCGCCGCGCAGGGATTCGCCCGCGTCGACCTGCACACCCCCGCGCTCGCGCGCAACGACACCGATCTCGTCGCGACACAAAGCGTTCCCGACGTCGCGGTCGAGCGCCGCGCCGCCGATCCGCTGCATGCGCTGAAGGCGTTCGTCGCCGCCACGCCCCAGCGCGTCCTCGTCCTCGCGGAATCGCCCGGCCGCCGCGAGACGATGACCGAGTACTTCGCCGAGTACGGCCTCCACCCGGCGCCCTGCGCCGGCTTCGCCGCGTTCATCGGCGCCGACGAGCGCCTGATGCTCGGCGTCGGACCGCTCTACGGGGGCTTCGTCGCGCCGCCCGACGCGCTCGGCGCGCTCGGGCTCGCCCCGACCGGCTTCGCGATCGTCACCGAGGCGGAGCTCTACGCCGGGACGGCACGCGCGCGCGCCGGCCGCGAGCAGGCGAAGCGCAGCTCGATCGAGGGGATGCTCCGCGACCTCTCGGAGCTCGCGATCGGCGACCCGGTGGTCCACGAGAGCCACGGCATCGGGCGCTACCGCGGGCTGGTCAGCCTCGACCTCGGCGAGGGGCCCACCGAGTTCCTGCAGCTCGAGTACGCCGACGCCGACAAGCTGTACGTCCCGGTCGCGCAGCTCCACACGATCGGCCGCTACTCGGGCGGGCCGCCCGAGCAGGCCCCGCTCCACAAGCTCGGCGGCGCCGACTGGGAGAAGGCGAAGCGCAAGGCGGCCGCGCAGGTGCGCGACACCGCCGCCGAGCTCCTCGGGATGTATGCCCGGCGCGCCGCGCGCCAGGGCCGCGCGTTCAACGTGAAGAGCCACGACCTGGAGGCCTTCGCCGAGGGCTTCGGCTTCGAGGAGACGCCCGACCAGCGCGCGGCGATCGAGTCCGTGGTGCACGACATGCGCGCGGGCAAGCCGATGGACCGGCTCGTGTGCGGCGACGTGGGCTTCGGCAAGACCGAGGTGGCGCTGCGCGCCGCCTTCGTCGCGGTGGCCGACGGGCAGCAGGTCGCGGTGCTCGCGCCGACGACGCTGCTCGCCGAGCAGCACTTCAACACCTTCTCCGACCGCTTCGCCGACTGGCCGGTGCGCATCGTCGAGCTTTCGCGCTTTCGCACCGGAAAGGAGACGGCCGACGCCGTGAAGGGTCTGGCCGAGGGCAGCATCGACATCGCCATCGGGACCCACAAGCTGCTCTCGCGCGAGGTCAGGTTCAAGCGCCTCGGGCTGGTCATCGTCGACGAGGAGCATCGCTTCGGCGTGCGGCAGAAGGAGCGCCTCAAGGCGCTGCGGGCCGAGGTCGACGTGCTCACGCTCACCGCGACGCCCATCCCGCGCACGCTCGCGATGTCGCTCGAGGGTCTGCGCGAGCTCTCGGTGATCGCGACGGCGCCGGCGAAGCGCCTGGCGATCAAGACCTTCGTGACCGCGTATTCCCCGGGCGTGATCCGCGAAGCGTGCCTGCGCGAGCTCAAGCGCGGCGGTCAGATCTACTTCCTGCACAACGAGGTGGACTCGATCGACGCGCAGGCCGCGCGGCTCGCCGAGCTCCTCCCGGAGGCGCGCATCGCCGTCGCCCACGGCCAGATGCGCGAGCGCGAGCTCGAGCGCGTGATGCGCGAGTTCCTGCAGCAGCGCACGAACCTGCTCGTCTGCTCGACGATCATCGAGACCGGGATCGACATCCCGACCGCCAACACGATCGTGATCAACCGCGCCGACCGCTTCGGCCTCGCGCAGCTGCACCAGCTGCGCGGCCGCGTCGGGCGCTCGCACCACCAGGCCTACGCCTACCTGCTCACCCCGCCCGAGGAGGCGCTCTCCGCGGCGGCGAGAAAGCGGCTCGAGGCGATCCAGATGATGGAAGAGCTCGGTTCCGGGTTCTACCTCGCGATGCACGACCTCGAGATCCGCGGCGCGGGCGAGGTGCTCGGCGAGTCGCAGAGCGGCGAGATGCAGGCGATCGGTTTCAACCTCTTCAACGACATGCTTGCGCACGCGGTGCGCAGCCTCCAGGCCGGCCGCGAGCCGGACCTCACCCAGCCGCTCGGCGTGGTCACCGAGATCAACCTGCACGTGCCCGCGCTGCTGCCGGCGTCCTACTGCTCCGACGTCCACGAGCGGCTCGTGCTCTACAAGCGGCTCGCCAATTGCGACTCGCTGGAGGCGCTCACCGCGATGGGTGTCATCGGTCCGCCGATGGGCGCGGCCA
>CAZIXQ010000261.1:0-5640 GCA_964543155.1 uncultured Enterobacteriaceae bacterium | reverse complement strand
CCGGGCTCGTCGAGGCCCACATGCACCTTTCGTACAACAACGTGAAGGTGATCGCCGACCTCGATCTCAACTGTCCGCCGGAGTACTCGACGCTCGTCTCGGCGAAGAACGCCGAGCTCGCGCTCTCGTACGGCTACACCGCCGCGCGCTCGGCCGGGTCGGTGCACGCGGTGGACGTGGCGCTGAAGCGCGCGATCAACGAGGGGCTCTTTCCCGGCCCGCGGCTGCTCGCCGCGAGCCGCGACATCGTCGCGACCGGCGGCATGGCCGACTGGAACCCGTCCTATCTCAAGCTCGGGATGGAAGGGCTGGCGATGATCGCCGACGGCTGCGACCCAATCCGGCACGCGGTCCGCCGCGCGATCAAGGACGGCGCCGACGTCATCAAGTGCTACATCGGCGGGGACGCCCTGCTGCCGCACACGCCGATCGCGGACTGCACGTACACGCTGCCGGAGGTGCAGGCGCTGGTCGAGGAAGCGCACATGCGCAACCGCCTCGCGGCGGCGCACGTGCGCGGCGAGCGCTCGAGCCGCGTCGCGGCCGAGGCGGGCGTCGACTCCATCGAGCACGCGACCTACGCGTCGGACGAGACGCTGCGGATGGTGGCCGACAAGGGGCTCTTCATCGTGCCCGGGCTGCGCTACCTCTACTCGATCGTCGAGAACGGACCGGCCTTCGGGATCACCGAGGCGATCTACGGCCCGGCCGGGCTGCGCGAGGAGATCGCGCAGGCGGCCGAGACCTACCGTCGCGCGCGGGACCTCGGCATCCGCATGTGCCCGGGCGGCGATTTCGGCTTTGCGTGGAACCCGCACGGCGAGTACGCGAAGGACATCGAGGTGTTCGTCAAAGTCATCGGGTTCTCGCCGCTGGAGGCGATCGGGTGCGCGACCCGCAACGGCGCCGAGCTCATGCGCATGGCCGACCGGATCGGCACCCTGGAGCGGGGCAAGCTCGCCGACCTGGTGGTCGTGGACGGCGACCCGCTCGCGGACGTCGCGCTGCTGCAGGACCGCGCGCGACTGTCGGTCATGAAGGGCGGCGAATGGTTCACGCGCAATTTCGCCTGAGGACGCCCCGGGTGCGGGACCGTGCCCGGCCGAAGTTCGAGAGTTTCAGCCGTCGATCCGAGAAGGAGGAGTGACACCATGAGACGCATCACCACCCTGCTGCTGGCAGCCATCCTCGCGGCGCCGCTCGCCGCGCTGGCGCAGAAGCCCATCAAGGTCGGTTTCCCGATGATCCTCTCCGGGCCCGGCGCGCTCTTCGGCGAGCCCGCGCTCAAGGGCGCGCAGATGTACGTCGAGGAGATCAATGCCAAGGGCGGCGTGCTCGGCCGCAAGATCGAGCTGCTCCCGCGCGACACGAAGGGCAACGCCGACGAGGCGGTGCGCGTGGCGCGCGAGCTGGTCCTCAAGGAGAACGTCGACTTCCTGGTCGGCACGCTCACCTCGGCGGAGGGGCCGGCGGTGTCGGTCGTGGCGAAGGAGAACAAGATCGTCTTCATCGCCGCCATCCCGAAGACCGACCAGCTGACCGCGCCGGACAAGCTGCATCCCTACGTGTTCCGCGTGGCGGCCAACACCACCGCCGAGGGGCGGAGCGCGGCGGAGATCGTGGCCAAGTGGCCGGTCACCAAGATCGCGACCATGAGCCCGGACTACGCGTACGGCCAGGACGTGACCAAGTCGTTCGTCGAGCACCTCAAGAAGATCAAGCCGTCGGTCCAGATCGTCGACCAGCAGTGGCCGAAGCTCGGCGAGACCGACTACTCGCCGTTCATCAACGCGCAGATGGCGAAGAAGCCCGAGGCGGTGTTCTCCTCGCTGTGGGGCGGCCACTTCGTGACCTTCGCCAAGCAGGCGAAGCCGCTCGCCTACTTCGACGCGATCAAGTTCAACTTCATCGGCGTGGGCGAGGCCGGGTCGCCGGAGTCCACGAAGTCGGCCGGCAATGACTATCCGGTCGGGATCTGGGGCAACAGCTACGACGCGTTTTACTGGGAAGGCGCGCCGGCGGCGCACAAGGACTACACCGCGCGGCTCGCCAAGTTCCTGAAGGACGAGCGCCCGTCGTCCTGGCCGATCCAGGGGTACATCGGCATGCAGTTCCTCGCCGAGGCGATCGCGAAGGCGAAGTCCACCGACTCGGACAAGGTCTCGGCGGCGCTGAAGGGGCTGACCGTCAACACGCCGACCGGGCCGATGACGATCCGGGCCAAGGATCACAACGCCAACCGCGGGCAGCTCTACGGCAAGACGGTCATGGATCCGAAGTTCCCGTTCGCGATCATGAAGCCGGTGACCTACGTCGATCCCCTGCCGTTCATGGACTGACCGGCGCGGCGTGCCGCATCCCACAGGCATCCGGACCGCAGAATCCGGAGCCGCAGGCGAGCCGGCCGGCGCGGGCCCCGCTGCCCGCGCCGGCGGGGCCGCGCGCCTCGTTCGCAGTCCGCGCTCACCGCACCTCTCCACGCTGATCCGCCGCGGCCGTGCCTGAGCTTTCGTTCGTCTTCGCACAAGCGGTGTCCGGCCTGACGACGGCGATGTTCCTGTTCCTGATCGCCTCGGGACTGTCGCTGATCTTCGGCGTGCTGCGGGTGCTCAACTTCGCGCACGGCACGTTCTACATGCTCGGCGCCTACTGCGCCTACCAGATCGTGCAGTGGCTCGGCTCGGGGCCGGGCATGTTCTGGTGGGCGGTGCTGGGCGCGGCGCTCGCAGTGGCGATCCTCGGCGGCGTGGTGGAGCGCTTCCTGCTGCGCCACCTCTACGATCGCGAGGAGCTGTACCAGCTGCTCTTCACGTATGCGCTCGTCCTCGTCCTCAGCGACGTCGCGAAGATCATCTGGGGCACGCAGCAGAAAGGCGTCGTGCGGCCGCCCGAACTGACCGGAGCGGTCTCGCTCTTCGGGGCGACGATCCCGTACTACAACCTGTTCATCATCGCGCTTGGCCTCGCGGTCGCCGTGGCCTTCTGGCTCGTCCTGCAGCGCACCCGCATGGGCCGGCTCATCCGGGCCGCCGCCCTCGACCGCGAGACGCTTGGCGCGCTCGGCGTCAACGTGAGCGCGCTCTACACCGGCGTGTTCGTGCTCGGGTCGTTCCTGGGCGGGCTCGGCGGCGCCCTGGTGGCCCCGGTGCGGACGATCGTTCCCGGGATGGACACCGAGATCATCGTCGAGGCGTTCGTGGTGGTGGTGATCGGCGGCCTCGGGTCGTTCTGGGGGACCTTCCTCGGCGCGCTCATCTACGGACAGGTGCTGTCCTTCGGGATCCTGTTCTTCCCGCGCTTCTCGATCTTCGCCGTGTTCGCGCTCATGGCCGCGGTCCTGATCGTGCGGCCGTGGGGCCTCCTGGGACGGCCGCTGAAATGAGCGCGCGCATTCCCTGGGCGCTCATCGTGCTCGCCGCGGCGTTTCTCGTCCCGGCGCTCGGCTCGCGGTACTACACGTTCCTCGCCAACGACATCGCGATCTGGGCGCTGTTCGCGATGAGCCTCAACCTGCTGGTGGGCTACAGCGGGCTCGTCTCGTTCGGCCACGCCGCCTACTTCGGCATCGGGGCCTACACGACCGGCATCCTGATGAAGAAGCTCGGCGTGCCCTTCCTCCTCGCGTTCCCGGCCGCGGGGCTCGCGGCGGCCCTCGCGGCCCTGGTGTTCGGCTTCTTCTGCGTGCGCCTCACGCGCATCTACTTCGCGATGCTCACCCTGGCGTTCGCGCAGATCGTCTGGGCGATCTGCTTCAAGTGGAACGAGGTCACCGGCGGCGAGCAGGGCATGCCGGAGATCCCGTACCCGGATTTCGGGTGGCTGGAGCGCGCCGGCGAGCTCGTCCCGCTCCTCGGCGGATGGCGCACGGCCGAGTACTTCTACTTCGTGACGCTCGTGCTGGTCGCGGCGAGCTTCTGGGCGCTGCGCCGCATCGTGGACTCCCCGTTCGGGCGCATGCTCACCACGATCCGGGAAAACCCCGAGCGTGCCGAGTTCATCGGCGTGAACGTGCGCCGCTTCGAGCTCGCGGCGTTCGTGCTGGCGGGCACCTTCGCCGGGCTCGCCGGCGGGCTGTTCGGGATCTTCAACCGCGGCGTCTTCCCCGACTTCGCCTACTGGAACAAGTCGGCCGAGGTGCTGATCATGACGCTGCTCGGCGGCATGCACAGCTTCTACGGCCCGGCGATCGGCGCGGCGGCGCTCCTCTGGCTCAACCAGCAGATCGTCGCCCACACGCAGTACTGGCCGCTCATTCTCGGGACGATCCTCATCGTGCTGCTCTTCGCATTCCCGGGCGGGATCGCCGGCGCGCTAGGCGCGCTCGTGCACGGCGTGAGCGCGAGGCTGCGCCGTGCTTGAGGTGCGCGCCCTCGCCAAGAGCTTCGACGGCTTCCGCGCCGTGGGCGGGGTCAGCTTCGACGTCCCGCAGGGGTCGATCAGCGCGGTGATCGGCCCGAACGGCGCCGGCAAGACCACGCTCTTCAACCTCATCACCGGGCACATCCGGCCCGACGCCGGCGAGGTGAAGTTCAAGGGCCGCAACGTCACCGGGATCGCGCCGCACGACCTCTGCCGCCTCGGCATGGGACGCTCGTTCCAGCGCACGAACATCTTCCCGCGGCTGACCGTGTTCGAGAACGTCCAGGCCGCGTACGTGTGCCACCGCGGGCGCGGCTGGAACCTCTTCGACCGGGTCGGCCCGCTCTACCGGGACGAGACCGACGAGCTCCTCGCCGCGGTCGGGCTCCGGGACCGCGCGGGCGAGGTCGCCGGGCTCCTCTCGCACGGCGGCCAGAAGCAGCTCGAGCTCGCGATCGCGCTCGCGCTCGAGCCCGAGATCCTGCTGCTCGACGAGCCGACCGCCGGCATGTCCGCGGGCGAGACGCGCGAGGCGATCGCGCTGATCGAGCGGCTCGCGCGCAGCCGCAACCTGACGCTGCTCTTCACCGAGCACGACATGGACGTGGTGTTCCAGATCGCGCAGCGGATCACGGTGCTCCACCAGGGCCAGGTGATCGCCGACGGCGCGCCGGCCGAGGTGCGCCGCAATGCGGACGTGCGCCGCGTCTATCTCGGAGAGCGCGAGTGATGGGCGCGCCGGCGCTGGTCGTGGAGGACGTCTACGCCGGCTACGGCCTCTCGCAGGTGCTCTTCGGCGTGTCGCTCGAGGTCGCGCGCGGCGAGTGCGTCTGCCTGATCGGGCGCAACGGCGTCGGCAAGACGACGACCATGCGCAGCATCATGGGGCTCACCCCGCCCAGCCAGGGGCGCGTGGCCTGGAAGGGCCGCGACATCCGGGGCCTGGCGCCCCACCGCATCGCCAACCTCGGCATCGGCTTCGTGCCCGAGGACCGGCGCATCTTCGCCGAGCTCACCGTCTGGGAGAACCTCGACGTGGCCGCGCGCGGCGCCGGGCAGTGGACGGTCGAGCGGGTGTACGACCTCTTCCCGAAGCTGCGCGAGCTCGCCGACCGGCAGGGCGGGCACCTGTCCGGCGGCGAGCAGCAGATGCTCACGATCGCGCGCACGCTGATGGGCAACCCCGAGCTGCTGCTGCTCGACGAGCCCTCGGAAGGCCTCGCGCCGCTGGTCGTCGATGCCCTGCGCGAGCGGATCGGCGAGCTGAAGCGCGACGGGCTG
>CAZIXQ010000260.1:0-5683 GCA_964543155.1 uncultured Enterobacteriaceae bacterium | reverse complement strand
TCTTAATTTGCGCTGGGCGGGGGGGCGGACGAGGCGGGCGGGCCCCCGCGCGCGTGAGAAGTTACCGGTGGCGGCCCGGCGACGTGTCGCGGCGCCGACGCGATGTCGAGCTAGGCCGACACTTCAATGTTGTCGATCAGCCGGGTGGCGCCGAGCTTTGCCGCGGCCAGGACCACGAGATCGCGGTCGCCCGGCGCGGGCGGCTGCAGGTCGGCCTGGCGCCGGATCGCGACGTAGTCCGGCGCCCACTTGTAGTGGCGGAGCTCCGCCATCGCCTCCTGCTCGAGCCGCGCGTAATCGCGCATCCCGGAGGCGATCGACCGCGCCGTCTTCTTGAGCATCCGGTACAGCCGCGGCGCCTCCATCCGCTCGGCCGACGAGAGGTAGTTGTTCCGCGACGACAGGGCGAGCCCGTCGTCGGCGCGCCCGGTCTCGCCCGGGACGATCGTGACCGGCAGCGCGAGCTGCGCCACCATGTTCTGGATCACGCGCAGCTGCTGATAGTCCTTCTTGCCGAACACCGCGGCGGCCGGCTGCACGATGTTGAAGAGCTTGAGCACGACGGTCGCCACGCCGAGGAAGAAGCCGCGCCGGAACTCGCCCTCGAGGATGTCGCCGAGCTCCGGCGGCGGGGCGACCTTGAAGCCCTGCGGGACCGGGTACATCTCGCGCTCGTCGGGCGCGAACACGACGTCCACGCCCTCGCGCTCGAGCTTCGCGCAGTCGTCGGCGAAGGTGCGCGGGTACTTGTCGAAGTCCTCGTGCGGCGCGAACTGCAGGCGGTTCACGAACACCGTCGCCACCGTGCAGTCGCCCTGCCGCCGCGCGATCTGCATCAGCGCGAGGTGGCCCGCGTGCAGGTTGCCCATCGTCGGCACGCACGCGACCGTGCGCCCGCGCAGCGCGGGGCGGAGCTCGGCGATCGTCTCGATGACTTTCACTGGAACGCGTGTTCGGGCCCGGGGAACTCGCCCGACTTCACCGCTTCGACGTAGCGGCGCAGCGCCAATCGTACGCCGTCGGCGCCGGCCATGAAGTTGCGCACGAACTTCGCCTTGCGCCCCGGGTAGATGTCGAGCATCTCGTGCAGCATCCGCACCTGTCCCGGGCACGCCGCCCCGGCGCCGATGCCGATGGCGGGCAGCACACCGCGCTCGGTGAGGGTGATCCGGGGCACTTCAGTCTCCGACGTTGAAGAACGAGCGCCGCCCGCGCATCGCGGCGACGTGCTCGAGCAGCAGGCCGAGGTCGCGCTCGCCCGCGGAAAAATCGAGGTGCTCGGAGTTTACGGCGAGCACCGGCGCCTCGTCGTAGCGGTGGAAGAAGCGCGCGTAGGCCTCCGCGAGCCGCGCGAGGTAGTCCTCCTCGATCGCGCGCTCGTACTCGGCGGCCCGCCGCCGCACGCGCTCCACGAGCGTGCGGGGGCCCGCCTGCAGGTAGATCACCAGGTCCGGGCGCGGGGCGCGCGGGGCGAGCGCCGCGTAGAGGCGCTCGTAGAGCGCGAGCTCGTCCCCGGAGAGGGTGAGGCTCGCGAACAGCGGGTCCTTCTCCAGCAGGAAGTCGGCCACCCGCACGCGCGCGAAGAGGTCGTGCTGCGCGACCGCGCGCAGCTGCTCGAAGCGCTGGAAGAGGAAGAAGAGCTGGGTCGGCAGCGCGTAGCGCGCCATGTCCTCGTAGAAGCGCGCGAGGAACGGGTTCGCGTCGGGCGCTTCGAGCAGCGCCTCGCCGCCGAGCCGCTCGGCGAGGCGCCGGGCGAGCGTCGTCTTGCCCGCGCCGATCGGGCCCTCGATCGCAATGAAACGGTACTTCGAGAGCGGCACGGGCGGCTCAGATCCGCGCGATCTTCTGGTCCGCGCACCGCGCGAGCAGATCGGCCGCCCGCCCGCGCCCCGGCACCACCGCGTCGGGCGCGACCTCGACCAGCGGCGCGAGCGCGAACGCCCGCTCGTGCAGCCGCGGATGCGGGATCGCGAGGTCCGGCTCGTCGACGACGCGCTCGTCGTAGAGCAGGATGTCGAGGTCGATGAGGCGCGGGGCGTCCCTGAAGGTGCGTTCGCGCCCGGCGGCCCGCTCGACGGCCGCCAGCGCGTCGAGCAGCGCGCGGGGGGCGAGCTCGGTGTCGACCGCGACCGCGGCGTTCACGAAGTCGGGCTGGTCGCGAAAGCCCACCGGCGCGGTGCGGTAGAACGACGACACCGCGAGCACGCGCGTCTGCGGCAGCGCTCCGATCGCGGCGATCGCCGCGCGCAGCTGCGCGACCGGATCGCCGAGGTTCGCGCCGAGGCCGATCACCGCGCGCGGCACCGGGGCGCCTTCAATCCGCGAGGACCGGCGGCGGTCCCTGGTCGGCCGGGCGCGGGCCGCTGCGCCGGCGGCGGCGGCGCTTCCTCTTCTCGCCGGGCGGCGCCGGCAGGAGCAGTTCCGCGCGCTCCTCCGGGGTGCCCTCGATGAAGCGGCGCCACCATTCGGCGAGCTCGCCGGGCGCCTCGCCGCTCTCGGCGCGCAGCGCGAGGAAGTCGTAGCCCGCGCGCAGCCGCGGGTGCTCGAGCAGCCCGAACGGGCGCTTGCCCGACCGGTTCTCGAAGCGCGGCTGCAGCGACCAGATCTCCTTCATGGTCGCGGTCAGGCGGCGCGGGATCGCGAGCGAGTCGGTCTGCTTGTCGAGCACGTCGTCCATGGCGGCGAAGAGCGCCGGCGTCGCGCGGTCGCCGCGGCCCTCGCGCGCCTTCCACGCCGCCAGCACCTCGTGCCAGAGGAGGGCGGCGAACAGGAACGCGGGCGACACCGGGCGGTCCTCGCGGATGCGCAGGTCGGTCTGGGCGAGCGCGAGGGTCACGAACCGCTCGCCGAGCGGCTGCTCGAGGATGATGTCGAGGAGCGGCAGCACGCCGTGGTGCAGCCCCTCCGCGCGCAGCCGCTTCACGCCGTTCGCCGCGTGGCCCGAGAGCAGCAGCTTGAGCATCTCGTCGAACACCCGCGCCGGCGGGACGCTCCCGATCAGCTTCGCCATCTCGCGGATCGGGGCGCGCGTCTTGGGCTCGATCTGGAAGTCGAGCTTGGCGGCGAGGCGCACCGCGCGCAGCATGCGGATCGGGTCCTCGCGGAAGCGCACGCGCGGGTCGCCGATGATGCGCACGCGGCGCTTGCGCAGGTCGGCGACGCCCCGGTGCCAGTCGAGCACCGTCTCGGTGGCGGGGTCGTAGTAGAGCGCGTTCATCGTGAAGTCGCGCCGCGCGGCGTCGTTCTCGATCGAGCCGTAAACGTTGTCGCGCAGGACGCGCCCGGTCTCCTCGTCCACCTCGCCCGGGGCGGAGGCGCGGAAGGTCGACACCTCGACCACCTCGTTGTGGAACACCGCGTGCACGAGCTTGAAGCGCCGGCCGATCAGCCGCGAGCGGCGCATGTGCTTGTGCACCTCCTCGGGGAGCGCATCGGTCGCCACGTCGAAGTCCTTGGGCTGCACCCCGAGCATCAGGTCGCGCACCGCGCCGCCCACCACGTAAGCCTTGTGCCCGTGGCTCGCGAGCACCTCGCACACCTTGCGCGCGCCGTGGCTGATCGAGTCGCGGCGGATGCCGTGCTCGGCCGCGGGGTAGGCCTCCGGCTCGCGGCGCGCGCCGAAGCGCAGGACGTTGCGGATGAAGCGCTTGATCAACGGGTCGGGACGAGGAGGGGGACCGCGGACGCCGCCGCCGGCGCGAGCCGGCAGCCGTAGAGGGCCTCGAGGTGTCCTTGCGTCAGCACGTCTTGCGCGGGCCCGTGGCGAAAGCGGCCCGAATCATACACGAGGAGCGCGTGGCCGCAGTACCGCGCCGCCCAGAGCGGCTCGTGCAGCGCCATGATCACGGTGCGCCCGTCGCGCGCGAGGCGGGCGAAGAGCTCCATCGCCGCGAGCTGGTGCCCGAGGTCGAGGTGGGCGAGCGGTTCGTCGAGGAGCCACCACTGCGGCGATTGCACCACGAGCTGCGCGAGCCGCGCGCGCTGCCGCTCGCCGCCGGAGAGCGTGCGGTAGGGCTGCGCCGCGCGCGCGCCGAGGTCGAGCTCGTCGAGGGCCGCGCGCGCCGCGGCCTCGACGCCTTCGTCGGGCCCGAGGAGCCCGGTCGCGTGCGCGAGCCGCCCGAGCATCGCGTACTCGAGGGTGGAGCCCCAGAAGCTCTCCGTCTCGTCCTGCAGCAGCACGCCGACGCGCTGCGCGACCGCGCGCCGCCCGAGCGCCGCGAGCGGCGCCCCGTCGAGGGTCACTGCGCCCCCATCGGGGGCACGCAGCCCCGCGAGCGCGTGCAGCAGGCTGGTCTTTCCGGCGCCGTTCGGCCCGAGCAGCGCCCAGCTCTCCCCCGGCGGGAGCGCCAGATCGAGGCCGTCGATCAGCACGCGACCCGGGACCGCGAGCTTCAGGTTCGCGGCCGCCAGCATCAGCGCGTCCTCGCGAGCAGGACGAGCAGCACCGGCACGCCGACCAGCGCGGTGACCGCGCCCACCGGGAACTCGAGCGGCGCGGCCACCGAGCGCGCGATCGTGTCGGCCGCCGCGACGAGCGCGCCGCCGCCGAGCGCGGTGAGCGGCAGCAGCCGGCCGTGGTCGCTGAAGCCGGCGAGGCGCAGCGCGTGGGGCACGACGAGGCCGACGAAACCGATCGGACCGGCCACGAGCACCGCCGCGACGGTCGCGACGGTCGCGGCGAGGAAGGCCACCCCCTGCGTCGCGCCGACCGCCACGCCGAGCGAGCGCGCCTTGAGCGGCCCCAGCGTGAGCGCGTCGAGCCGCAGCGCGAGCGGCTGCGCCGCGGCCATCACGACCGCGAGCGCGATCCAGGGCGCGGCGGGCCGGGTCGCGCCCGACAGGTCGCCGAGGAGCCAGAAGAGCATCCCCTGCACCTGGCCGACCGCGGCGAGCGAGAGCAGCATGCTCACGATCGCGCCGCAACCGGCGCCGATCGCGACGCCGGTGAGCAGCACGCGGTGGATGTTCCAGCCGCTGAGGCGGACCGCGAGCGCGAGCAGCACGCCGGCGGCCGCGCAGGCGCCGGCGAAAGCGGACGCCTGGACCACCCACAGGGGCAGACCGAGGAGGAGCGCGCTGAGCGCACCCACCGAGGCGCCGCCCGACACGCCGAGGATCGACGGGTCGGCGAGCGGGTTGCGCAGCAGCACCTGCAGCAGGGCGCCCGCCAGCGCGAGCAGCGCGCCGCACGCGAACGCGGCCGCGGTGCGCGGCGCGCGCAGCGACCACACGATCTCGCGGCTCGCGTCGGCCCCCTCGCCGGCGAGCGTCCGGAACCACTCGCCGGTGTCGAGGTGAACGCTGCCGAACCACAGGCCGGCGACGAGCGACAGCGGCGCGGCGACGAGGACCGCGAGCGCGGCGAGGCGGCGCATCGTCACCGCAGGGAGATGACCGGCCAGCCGCGCGCTGCCGCGACGGCGCGCAGCGGTTCGTCCGGATCGACCGCGACCGCGTGCTTCACCCGCTCGAGGAGGGGCAGGTCGTTGTGCGAGTCGCTGTAGAACCAGCTCTCCGCAAACGCCTCGAGCGTGCGCCCGCGCGCGGCGAGCCACTGCTCGAGGCGCGCCACCTTGCCCTCGCGGAAGGCGGGGATGCCGGCGACGGCGCCGGTGTAGGCGCCGTCGCGCGCCTCGGGCTCGGTCGCGATGAGGTGCTCGATGCCGAACTCGCGCGCGATCGG
>CAZIXQ010000259.1:0-5692 GCA_964543155.1 uncultured Enterobacteriaceae bacterium | reverse complement strand
GACCATGCGCATGCCGTGGCCGCGCACCTTGTCGACGAGGCGTTCCTGGAGCGCCACCGTGACGGCCTGGACGAGATCGGCACCCGCGCCGCCCTCGGCGATGCGCTCGCCCGTGCCTGGCAAGACCGCCTCGCCGGCGCCGCCCTCGAGGCGGCGCAGGCGAACCGGCTCGGCCCGGCGTTTCGCCATGCGGTGGACCGGCTGGTCGAGCCGCGGCTTCCCTGGCGCGCGCTGCTCGCGCGCTTCCTGACCACGGCGGCGAGCGACGACTACAGCTTCCAGCGCCCGGGACGGCGCGGCGGCGAGGCGCTGCTCCCCGGGCTGCGGAGCCGCTCGGTCGACCTCGTGCTCGCGCTCGACACGAGCGGGTCGGTGACCTACGAGGACTTCCGCGCATTCGTCGCGGAGATCGACGCGCTCAAGGGGCAGGTGCACGCGCGCGTGACGCTGGTCGCGTGCGACGCCGCGCTCGCCCCGCGCGGGCCGTGGGTGTTCGAGCCGTGGGAGCCGATCGCGGTGCCGGCGGACCTCGCGGGCGGCGGCGGCACCCGCTTCACGCCGGTGTTCGAATGGATCGCTGCGCGGGGCGCCCGTCCCGACGCGCTCGCGTACTTCACCGACGCGCAGGGAGAGTTTCCCGAGGCGGAGCCCGGCTACCCGGTGCTGTGGCTGGTGAAGGGGAACGCGCCGGTGCCCTGGGGCGAGCGCGTCCAGCTCAACTGACGAGCGCGGGCAGGTCCGCGAGCGAGGCGAGGACGTGATCGGGCTCGAATCCGAGCCGGTCGACCGGTGCGCCCGCCCGGTTGACCCAGAACGTGCGGAACCCGAACGCCTTGGCGCCGATCGCGTCCCAGCAGTTCGACGACACGAAGCCGATCGCCTTCGCCGGCACGCCGAGCCGGTCGACCGCGATCCGGTACACGCGCGGATCGGGCTTGAAGATCTTCACCTCGTCGACCGACAGCACGTCGGTGATCAAACCGTGCAGGCCGGCGTTGAAGACGACCGGCTCGAGCATCGCCGGCGACCCGTTCGACAGGATCGCGAGGCGGATCCCGCGCAGCCGCCCGAGCGCAAAGGCCACCTCGGGAAAGGTCGCGAGGTGCAGATAGGCCTTGAGCAGGTGCGCGCGCTCCGCCTCATCGAGGGGGAGGTCGAGCGCGGCGCAGGCGTAGCCGAGCCCGGCCGCGGTGACGTGGGCGAAGTCCTCGTAGCGCCCCATCAGGCTGCGCAGCCACGTGTACTCGAGCTGCTTCGTGCGCCACAGCTGCGAGAGCGCGGCGCCCTTGCCCGGCCAGAGCGACTCCGCGGCCGCGGTGACCGAGTGGACGTCGAAGAGCGTCCCGTAGGCGTCGAAGACGAGGGCGGCGGGGCGGGCGGTCATGGCGTCCTCCGGAGGCGCGGCGCCAATGGTAGTACGCGGCGGGGGATCAGCCGAGGGAGCGCAGCGCCGCGGCGAGGGTGGGATCGTTGCGGCGGCGCCTGTCGACCGTGCACTCGTGCATCGGCTCGATGCTGCCGTCCTCCTTCGCGGTCTCGAGGCGCACGGTGAAGCCCCACAGGTATGCGAGGTGGCGCAGGACGTCCTTGTACATCGGCGCGAGCGGACGGCGGTCCTGGCGGAAGTGCCGCAGCGTCATCGAGCGGTCGCCGCCCACGTCGACGTTCACGATCTGGATGTTGGGCTCGCGCTCGGCGAGCGAGTACTGGCGCGCGAGCGTCTCGCGCACCTGGCGGTAGCCGGCGTCGTTGTGGATCGCCCCGATGCGCAGGTTCGGGAGGTCCTCGTCGTCGATCAGGGCGAAGAGCCGGAAGTCGCGGATCACCTTCGGGCTCAGGAACTGCTGGATGAAGCTCTCGTCCTTGAAGTTGCGCATCGCGAAGTCGAGCGTCTTCAGCCAGTCCGACCCGGCGATGTCGGGGAACCAGCGCCGGTCCTCGTCGGTCGGCGCCTCGCAGATGCGCCGCAGGTCCCGGTACATCGCGAAGCCGAGCGCGTAGGGGTTGATCCCGCCGTAGTACTCGCTGTCGAACCCGGGCTGGGTCAGCACGTTGGTGTGCGAGTGCAGCACCTCGAGGAGGAAGCTGTCGGCGAGCAGCCCCTCGTCGTAGAGGGTCTGCATGATCGTGTAGTGCCAGAACGTGGCCCAGCCCTCGTTCATCACCTGGGTCTGGCGCTGCGGGTAGAAGTACTGCGCGAGCTTGCGCACGATGCGCGCGATTTCGCGCTGCCAGGGCTCGAGCAGCGGCCCGTGCTTCTCCACGAAGTAGAGCAGGTTCTCCTGCGGCTCGGGCGGAAAGTGCGCCTCGCGCCGTTCCGGCGCGTCGTCCGCACGGTGGGGCAGGGTGCGCCACAGCTCGTTCACCAGCGCCTGGAGGTGCTCCTCGCGCTCCTTCAGGCGCAGGCGCTCCTGCGCGAGCGTGCGCTTCGGCGGGCGCTTGTAGCGGTCCACGCCGAAGGTGGCGAGCGCATGGCAGGCATCCAGCGTGCGCTCGACCTCCTCCTCGCCGTAGCGCTGCTCGCACTCGATGATGTACTGGCGCGAGAAGAGCAGGTAGTCGACGATCGCGTCGGGCTGCGTCCAGGTGCGGAAGAGGTAGTTGCCCTTGAAGAACGAGTTGTGGCCGTAGCAGGCGTGCGCGATCACGAGCGCCTGCATCGGCATCGTGTTCTCCTCCAGGAGATACGCGATGCACGGGTTCGAGTTGATCACGATCTCGTAGGCGAGCCCCATCGCCCCGCGCTTGTAGACCTGCTGGGTGGCGAGAAAGCGCTTTCCGAACGACCAGTGGTAGTAGCCGATCGGCATGCCGTTGGACGCGTAGGCGTCCATCATCTGCTCGGCGCTGATGATCTCGACCTGATTGGGGTAGGTGTCCAGGCCGTAGTGCTCCGCCACCCGCGCGATCTCGCGGTCGTAGCGCGCGATGAGGTCGAAGCTCCACTCCGAGCCGGTCGACAGCGGCTCCGCCGTGCGGCGCCGCGTCGGGTCGCGCGGTGGCAGGGGCTGCGCAGCGCGACCCTCGCCGCCGCGATTCTTGAGGAACTCGGGGAGCGGGAGCGGCATCTGGCTTTTCTTGCCGGGCGGTCGCACTGACTTCGTCATGCGGCCGCTTTTTCCTTTTTGGCGAAGAGCTCCCGCAGCACCGGGTAGATGTCGGTGCGGTCGCGGATGCGGCCGAGCGCCATGTTCGCCCTGGCGGCGCGCGCCTGCTCGTAGTGCACCCAGAGGTTCTGCGGTTCGCCGGTCGTGATCTCCACGTAGGTGAAGTACTGCACCATCGGCAGCAGGTCGTTGAGCAGGAGCTCCAGGCAGCGCGGCGAGTCGCCCTCCCAGTTGTCGCCGTCGGAGGCCTGGGCGACATAAATGTTCCACTGGTCGGTCGGGAAGCGCGCCTTGATCTCCTCGGCGGCGAGCGTGAGCGCGCTCGAGACCACCGTTCCCCCGGTCTCGGTCGAGTGGAAGAACTCCTCCTCGTCGACCACCTTCGCGGTGGTGTGGTGGCGGATGAAGACGATCTCGATCCGCTCGTAGTGGCGCTTGAGGAACAGATGCAGCAGGATGAAGAAGCGCTTCGCGAGGTCCTTGCGCGACTCGTCCATCGAGCCGGACACGTCCATGATGCAGAACATCACCGCCTGCGCGATCGGCATCGGCTGGGTGATGCGGTTGCGGAAGCGCAGGTCGAAGGTGTCGATGAACGGGATCTTGGCGACCCGGGTGCGCAGCTCCGCCTGCTCCTCGAGGAGCGCAAGGACGCGCGGGTCGTCCGCGGCGGCGCCCTCGCGCTCGAGCACGGCGAGCGCCTCCTCGATCTCGCGCAGCCGCGCCGAGTGCGGTCCGCCGAAGGCGATCCGGCGCGCGAGCGACTCTCGCATCGTGCGCACGACCGCGAGGTTCGTCGGCGTGCCGTCGGTCCGGTAGCCGGCGCGCACGCGCTTGTGATGCGGGATCGCGGCAAGCTGGGTCTTCACGAGGTCGGGCAGCGCCATGTCCTCGAAGAAGAAATCGAGGAACTCCTCGCGCGAGAGGCGGAAGCGGAAGGCGTCCTCGCCTTCGCCGTCGTCGGAGGCGCCGCTGCCCTGGCCGCGGCCGCCCCCGGGCGGCCGCTCGATCTCGTCGCCGGTGACGTACTCCTTGTTGCCCGGCAGGATCACCTCGCGCCGGCCGCCGGCGCCGTGCTGGAAGACCGGTTCGTTCAGGTCGCGCGCCGGGATCGAGACGCTCGCGTCGCGGTCGGCTTCGGCGATCTTGCGGCCGGAGATCGCGCGCGCCACCGCCTCGCGGACCTGCGCGCGGTAGCGCTTGAGGAAGCGCTGCGCGTTGACCGCGCTCTTGTGGCGCGGGTTCTCGCGCCGGTCGATTACTTCGGTCATGGGATCGCGCACCTGCCCGTCGACCGGGCGCCGCATTCCATACCCGCGCGGCGCCCTGCGAGGGCGGGGCACCCGAGCGGTGCGCTGCCCCTCGCACCCCGGCCCTCTCCCCCAGAGTCGGGGGAGAGGGTGAGGCGCCTCGGCAGGTGCCTCACCCGGGACACGGTCACGACGACTTGCGCACCCGCAGGTACCACTCGACCAGCAGGCGCACCTGCTTCGGCGTGTACCCCTTCGCGACCATGCGGTCGACGAAGTTCTGGTGCTTCTTCTGCTCCTCGGCCGAGGCCTTCGCGTTGAACGAGATCACCGGCAGCAGGTCCTCGGTGGTCGAGAACATCTTCTTCTCGATCACGGTGCGCAGCTTCTCGTAGCTCGTCCAGGACGGGTTCTTGCCCTGGTTGGCCGCGCGCGCGCGCAGCACGAAGTTCACGATCTCGTGGCGGAAGTCCTTCGGGTTGCCGATGCCGGCCGGCTTCTCGATCTTCTCCAGCTCGTCGTTGAGCGCGCCGCGGTCGAGGATCTCGCCGGTGTTGGGGTCGCGGTACTCCTGGTCCTGGATCCACAGGTCGGCGAAGGTGACGTAGCGGTCGAAGATGTTCTGGCCGTACTCCGAGTACGCGTCGAGGTACGCGGTCTGGATCTCCTTGCCGATGAAGTCCACGTACGGCGTCGCGAGGTACTCCTTGACGAAGGAGAGGTAGCGCTTCTCGCCCTCCGGGGGAAACTGCTCGCGCTCGATCTGCTGCTCGAGGACGTAGAGGAGATGCACCGGGTTCGCCGCCACCTCGGTGTGGTCGAAGTTGAACACCTTCGACAGCACCTTGTAGGCGAAGCGCGTCGACAGCCCGGTCATGCCCTCGTCGACCCCGGCGAAGTCGCGGTACTCCTGCATCGACTTCGCCTTCGGGTCGATGTCCTTCAGGTTCTCGCCGTCGTAGACGCGCATCTTCGAGAACAGGCTCGAGTTCTCCGGCTCCTTGATGCGCGTGAGGACGGCGAACTGCGCCATCATCTTGAGCGTCCCGGGCGCGCACGGGGCGTGCGCGAGCGAGGAGTTCTTGAGCAGCTTCTCGTAGATGTGGACCTCGTCGGTGACGCGCAGACAGTACGGCACCTTGACGATGTAGATCCGGTCGAGGAAGGCCTCGTTGTTCTTGTTGTTGCGGAACGACTGCCACTCGCTCTCGTTCGAGTGGGCGAGAATGATGCCGTCGAACGGGATCGCGCCGAAGCCCTCGGTGCCCTTGTAGTTGCCCTCCTGGGTGGCGGTGAGCAGCGGGTGCAGCATCTTGATCGGCGCCTTGAACATCT
>CAZIXQ010000258.1:0-5717 GCA_964543155.1 uncultured Enterobacteriaceae bacterium | reverse complement strand
CGGCGAAGATCACCGTCTCGCGCAGGCCGCAGCGGCGGAAGCTCGCGTTGATGAGGCGCGAGATCTCCTTCTTCTTGAGCGGCTTGTTGATCAGCTCGAAGGGCAGGCCGGCGGGCAGGATCTCGGAGAGGATTGCGCGGCCCACGGTCGTGTCGTAGCGCGTCACCTTCGGCTTGCGTTCGCCGTCCGGCGACACGTCGAACTCGCGGATGCGGACCGCGATCTTCGCGTGCAGCTCGACCATGCCGCTCTCGTACGCCCGGGTCATCTCCCCGACGTCGGTGAACGCCATCGCCTCGCCGCGCGCATTGATCTTCTCGCGCGTGGCGTAGTACAGGCCAAGCACGATGTCCTGCGACGGCACGATGATCGGGTCGCCGTTCGCGGGCGAGAGCACGTTGTTGGAGGACAGCATCAGCGTGCGCGCCTCCATCTGGGCCTCGAGCGAGAGCGGCACGTGCACCGCCATCTGGTCGCCGTCGAAGTCGGCGTTGAACGCCGCGCAGACGAGCGGATGGAGCTGGATCGCCTTGCCCTCCACGAGCTGCGGCTCGAACGCCTGGATGCCGAGCCGGTGGAGCGTCGGCGCGCGGTTGAGCAGCACCGGGTGCTCGCGGATCACGTCGTCCAGGATGTCCCACACGACCGGCGACTCGGACTCGACCTCGCGCTTGGCGGCCTTGATGGTGGTCGCGATGCCCTGCATCTCCAGCTTGTGGAAGATGAACGGCTTGAAGAGCTCGAGCGCCATCTTCTTCGGCAGGCCGCACTGGTGCAGCTTGAGCTGCGGGCCGACGACGATCACCGAGCGGCCGGAGTAGTCGACGCGCTTGCCGAGCAGGTTCTGGCGGAAGCGTCCGCCCTTGCCCTTGATCATGTCGGCGAGGCTCTTGAGCGGTCGCTTGTTCGCGCCGGTCATCGCCTTGCCGCGGCGGCCGTTGTCGAGGAGCGAGTCGACCGCCTCCTGCAGCATCCGCTTCTCGTTGCGGACGATGATCTCCGGCGCCTTCAGCTCGAGCAGCCGCTTGAGGCGGTTGTTGCGGTTGATGACGCGCCGATAGAGGTCGTTCAGGTCGGAGGTCGCGAAGCGGCCGCCGTCGAGCGGCACGAGCGGACGCAGCTCCGGTGGCAGCACCGGCAGCACCTCCATGATCATCCAGTGCGGCTTGATGCCGGACTTCTGGAAGGCCTCCAGCACCTTGAGCCGCTTGGCGATCTTCTTGATCTTCGTGTCGGAGGTCGTCGCCTCGAGCTCCTTGCGGAGCTGGTCGATCTCGTGGTTGATGTCGAGCGCGTTGAGCAGCTCGCGGATCCCCTCCGCGCCCATCATCGCGGTGAAGTCGTCGCCGAACTCCTCGACCTTCGCGAGGTAGTCGTCCTCGGTGAGGAGCTGGCCGCGCTTGAGCGGCGTGAGGCCCGGGTCGATCACGACGTAGGCCTCGAAGTACAGCGCGCGCTCGATGTCGCGCAGCGTCATGTCGAGGACCAGGCCGAGGCGCGAGGGCAGGCTCTTCAGGAACCAGATGTGCGCGACCGGGCTGGCGAGCTCGATGTGGCCCATGCGCTCGCGGCGCACCTTGGCGAGCGTCACCTCGACCCCGCACTTCTCGCAGATCACGCCACGGTGCTTGAGGCGCTTGTACTTCCCGCACAGGCACTCGTAGTCCTTGATCGGCCCGAAGATCTTCGCGCAGAAGAGGCCGTCGCGTTCCGGCTTGAAGGTCCGGTAATTGATGGTCTCGGGCTTCTTCACCTCGCCATAGGACCACGACCGGATCTTCTCGGGCGAGGCGAGCCCGATCTTGATCGCGTCGAATTCCTCTTCCTGCGTGACCTGCTTAAAGAGATCGAGTAGAGCTTTCACGTCGTACTCCTTCGGAGTAACTGTTCACCGGGGGCCGCCTGACCACGGCGGCCCCCGTCGGGCTTCTAGTACCGCTCCAGGTCGATGTCGATGCCGAGCGAGCGGATCTCCTTCACGAGCACGTTGAACGACTCCGGCATCCCGGCGTCGATCTTGTGGTCGCCCTTGACGATGTTCTCGTACACCTTCGTCCTGCCCTGGATGTCGTCGGACTTCACCGTGAGCATCTCCTGGAGGGTGTAGCTCGCGCCGTAGGCCTCGAGCGCCCAGACCTCCATCTCGCCGAAGCGCTGGCCGCCGAACTGCGCCTTGCCGCCGAGCGGCTGCTGCGTCACGAGCGAGTACGGCCCGGTGGAGCGCGCGTGCATCTTGTCGTCGACCAGGTGGTGGAGCTTAAGCATGTGCATGTAGCCCACCGTGACCGGCCGGTCGAACGGGTCGCCGGTGCGGCCGTCGAAGAGCGTCACCTGGGTCTTGGACGGCGTGAGCTTCAGCCGCGCCGCGCCCTCGTCCGGAAAGGCGAGGTCGAGCATCGCCCGGATCTCGCCCTCGGAGGCGCCGTCGAAAACCGGCGTCGCGAACGGAACGCCCGCGGCCAGGTTCTCGGCCATGCGTCCGACCTCCTCGTCGGAAAGCGCCGCGATGTCCTCGGGCTTGCCGCTCGCGTTGTAGACCTGCTCGAGCACCTTGCGGATCTCGGCGGTCCGCGCCTGCGACTTGAGGATATCGCCGATGCGCTGCCCCAGCCCCTTCGCGGCCCATCCGAGGTGCGTCTCGAGGATCTGGCCGACGTTCATCCTGGACGGCACCCCGAGCGGATTCAGCACGATGTCGACGGGCGTCCCGTCAGCCATGTGCGGCATGTCCTCGATCGGGACGATCTTCGAGATCACGCCCTTGTTCCCGTGGCGGCCGGCCATCTTGTCGCCCGGCTGCACGCGGCGTTTGACGGCGAGGTACACCTTCACCATCTTCTGCACGCCCGGGGGAAGCTCGTCGCCCTGGGTGAGCTTCTTGCGCTTGACCTCGAACAGCTTGTCGAAGTCCTCGCGCAGCTTCGCGAGCGAGTCCTTGAGTGATTCGAGCTGCGCCTGCCCCTCGTCGTCGGCGAGGCTGATCTCGAACCACTGGTAGCGCTCGACGTCGTCGAGATAGGCCTTGGTGATCTTCGTGCCCTTGGCGAGCTTCTTGGGGCCCTTCGCCGCGGTCTTCCCGACGAGCAGGCGCTCGATGCGGCCGAACGTGTCGGCCTCGACGATGCGCAGCTGGTCGGCGAGGTCCTTCTTGTAGCCCTTCAGCTGGTCGTCGATGATCTGCTGGGCGCGCTTGTCGCGCTCGATGCCTTCGCGCGTGAACACCTGGACGTCGATGACGCAGCCCGACATGCCCGACGGCACGCGCAGGCTCGTGTCCTTCACGTCGGAAGCCTTCTCGCCGAAGATCGCGCGCAGCAGCTTTTCCTCCGGCGTGAGCTGCGTCTCGCCCTTCGGCGTGACCTTGCCCACCAGCACGTCGCCCGCCTCGACCTCGGCGCCGATGTAGACGATGCCCGACTCGTCGAGCCGCGCGAGCTGCTGCTCCGAGAGGTTCGAGATGTCGCGCGTGATCTCTTCCGGCCCGAGCTTGGTGTCGCGCGCGACCACGGTCAGCTCCTCGATATGGATCGAGGTGTAGCGGTCGTCGGCCACCACCCGCTCCGAGATCAGGATGGAGTCCTCGAAGTTGTAGCCGTTCCACGGCATGAAGGCGACCAGCATGTTCTGGCCGAGGGCGAGCTCGCCGAGGTCGGTCGAGGCACCGTCCGCGACGACGTCGCCGCGCGCGATGCGCTCCCCGACCTTCACGATCGGACGCTGGTTGATGTTCGTGTTCTGGTTCGAGCGCGTGTACTTGACGAGGTTGTAGATGTCCACGCCGACCTCGCCCGGCACCGTCTCGTCGTCGTTGACGCGCACCACGATCCGGGTCGCGTCGACGTAGTCGACCAGCCCGCCGCGCAGCGCGATCACCGCGGTGCCGGAATCCACCGCGACCGTGCGCTCGATGCCCGTGCCGACCAGGGGCTTTTCCGGGCGCAGGCAGGGTACCGCCTGGCGCTGCATGTTGGAGCCCATCAGCGCGCGGTTGGCGTCGTCGTGCTCGAGGAACGGGATCAGCGACGCCGCGACCGAAACGATCTGCGACGGCGCCACGTCCATGTACTGCACTTCCTCGGGCGACTTGAGCGTGAACTCGTTCTTCGCGCGGCAGGAGACGAGCGAGTCGAGCAGCTTGCCGTTCTTGTCCAGCTGCGCGTTCGCCTGTGCGATGACGAAGTTGCCCTCCTCGATCGCGGAGAGGAAGTCGATCTGGTTCGTCACCTTTCCATCCATCACCTTGCGGTACGGCGTCTCGAGGAAGCCGTAGCGGTTGGTGCGGGCGTAGAGGGCAAGCGAGTTGATCAGGCCGATGTTCGGGCCTTCCGGGGTCTCGATCGGGCACACGCGCCCGTAGTGTGTCGGGTGCACGTCGCGCACCTCGAAGCCGGCGCGCTCGCGCGTCAGGCCGCCCGGTCCGAGGGCGGACACGCGGCGCTTGTGCGTGATCTCGGACAGCGGGTTGGTCTGGTCCATGAACTGGCTGAGCTGCGAGGACCCGAAGAACTCCTTGATCGCGGCGCTGATCGGCTTGGCGTTGATCAGGTCGTGCGGCATGAGGTTCTCGCTCTCGGCCTGCGAGAGGCGTTCCTTGACCGCGCGCTCCACGCGCACCAGGCCGGCGCGGAACTGGTTCTCCGCGAGCTCGCCCACCGAGCGCACCCGGCGGTTGCCGAGGTGGTCGATGTCGTCGATGTCGCCGCGGCCGTTGCGCAGCTCGACCAGCACCGCGATGACCGCCAGCAGGTCGTCGTTCGACAGCGTCGCCGCGCCCTCGACGCCCTTGGGACCGACGCGCTGATGGAAGCGCTTGAGCCAGCCCGGCGCGCGCTCGTCCACCTTGTCCGGGTACGCGCGGCGGTTGAACTTCATGCGGCCGACCATCGACAGGTCGTAGCGCTCCTCGGCGTAGAACAGGCCGTTGAAGAGGGTCTCGACCGCGTCCTCGGTGGGCGGCTCGCCCGGGCGCATCATGCGGTAGATCGCCACCTTCGCCGCCCACTGGTCGGCGGTCTCGTCGGTGCGCAGCGTCTGCGAGATGTACGCGCCCTGGTCGAGGTCGTTCGTGTAGATGGTCTTGAATGCGTCGACACCGGCCGCGCGCAGCTTGCCGAGCAGCTGGTCGGTGACTTCCTCGTTCGCGTTCGCGATGATCTCGCCGGTTTCCCTGTCCACGACGTTGTGCGCGAGCGCGCGGCCGGCCACGAAGTCCTCCGGCACGAGGATGCGCTTCATCCCCGCCGCCTCCATGTCGCGGATGTGCTTGACGGTGATGCGCTTGTCGCGCTGCACGATCACCTTGCCGGACTTGTCGGTGAAGTCGAAGCGCGCGACCTCCCCGCGCAGGCGCTCGGGAACGAGCTCGAATTCGACGCCGGCGTTGGTGACGTGGAAGGTGTCGGTGTCGTAGAACGTCGCCAGGATCTGCTCGGGCGTCATGCCGATCGCCTTGAGCAGGATCGTGATCGGCATCTTGCGGCGCCGGTCGACGCGGAAGTAGAGGTAGTCCTTCGGGTCGAACTCGAAGTCGAGCCACGAGCCGCGGTACGGGATCACGCGCGCAGAGAACAGCAGCTTCCCGGACGAGTGCGTCTTGCCGCGGTCGTGCTCGAAGAACACGCCCGGCGAGCGGTGCAGCTGGCTCACGATGACGCGCTCGGTCCCGTTGATGATGAACGAGCCGGTCGTGGTCATGAGCGGAATCTCGCCCATGTACA
>CAZIXQ010000257.1:0-5733 GCA_964543155.1 uncultured Enterobacteriaceae bacterium | reverse complement strand
CGGTGAAGTCCTTCACCGGGTCGTACGGAGGCGTGCGCACCAGACGCGGACCGATCGCGTACGCGCTCAGGCTCGACAGCACCAGGGTGTAGCCGTCCGGCGGCGACTTCGCGACCTGTCCGGTGCCCAGCATGCCGCCGGCGCCGCCGCGGTTCTCGACCACGACCGGCTGGCCGAGCTGGTCCGAGAGCTTCTGCGCCAGGACCCGGCCGATGATGTCCGACACGCCGCCGGCGCCGTAGGGCACGATCAGTCGCACCGTCCGCGTTGGGTAACCGGCCGCCGAGTCGCCGGTGCCTTGCGCGGTCGCGCCGGACGGCACGAGCGCGACCATAACCGCGAGCCAAACCGCGCGCAAAGCAGTCATGTTTCGTTCCTCCTCTGGGCTGATCCGGAAAATGGAGCCGCTCGTCCCCGCGCCGGTGCTCGGTCAGCCGCCGTGCAGGATCGCATCGGCCGCCTTCTCGGCAATCATAATCGTGGTGAGGTTGGTGTTCGCGCGCGGGATCTCGGGGATGACCGATGCGTCCACGACCCGCAGACCTCCGACGCCGAGGACGCGGCAGGCGGGGTCGACCACCGTCCGCGGATCGCCGGCGCGGCCCATCCGGCAGGTTCCGACCGGATGAAAGAACCCGGTGGCCCGCGCGCGAATCCACGACGCCAGCGCCGCGGCGTCCGCGGCGAGCGCACTGAGATCGATGCCGCCGCCGAACGCCGCGCGCACCATCCGGCGGCGCAGCGCCGGCACGCTGTCGAGGATTCCGAGCAGCAGCGCCGCGCGCACCCGGTTCGCCGTAGCCAGGCGGTTCAGGCGGCGGACCGATTCCGAGAAACCGGCCGGGAAGACCTCGTGCACCAGCGCACCGACGCCGGGCGCCGTCACGAGCCCGCATGCCAGGATGACCGCCGACTGCATCCGGCGCAGGTCCCGCTCGTCGGCGAGCAGATCAAACGCGATCGTCAGCGGCTTCGCCGCGTCCGGATCGGACAGCGCGACGCGACCGCGGGAGTACGGCTTGTAGAGGCAGCACAACAGCGCGCCGATGCGCCGCCCGAGCGCGTGCCACGAGACCTTGTTCTGCACCGCGATGTAGAGGTCGTGCGCAGGACTTCCGGGCTCGCCGGACGACGAGCGCAGCCCCATGTTGATCGCCGCCCGCAGCGAGTCCGGCTGGCGCGCCGAGGCCCGCAGGAATGCGCCGACTGCGACGACCGGGTGATCGTGCAGGTTCGCCCCGACGCCCGGCAGGTCCGAATGCACCCGGATGCCGTGGCGCTGCAGCGCGGGCCCGGGACCGATCCCCGAGCGCAGCAGCAGCGCGGGGGACTGCAGCGCGCCGGCCGCGACGATGATTTCGCGCGCGCGAATCTGCTCCTCGCGCGCGCCGCGGCGCACGACGATTCCGGCCGCATCGCCGTCCGAGAAGGTGATCCGTACCGCCAGCGCGCGGTCGACGATTGCCAGATTGGGGCGCGCCCGCGCCGTCCGGTCGAGGTAGGCCATCGCGGTCGAGACGCGGCCCGACGCGGTGTTGCTCATCGGGACGCGTGCGATGCCGTCGGCCGGAACGCCGTTCATGTCGTCCACCGGCTGCAATCCCCGCGCTGCCGCAGCCTCTGCCACCGCGCGGACGAACGGCGGCCAGTCTTCCCGTCGATGTCGCCGGATCGGGATCGGACCGTCTTTCCCGTGCAGCGGGCCGCTGAAATCCAGGTCGCGCTCGAGCCGCCGGAAGTACGGCAGCACGTCGTCCCAGCCCCAGCCGGCGGCCCCCTCGCGCGCCCACGCATCGTAGTCGTCGGGAACGCCGCGCAGCGCCACCATCGCGTTGATGCTCGAGCCTCCGCCGATGAGGCGCGCCTGCTCGTAGAAACGCGGCGTCGACGCCGTCTGCCAGTGGACGCGGAGCCCCGGCCACAGGTTGCGCGGCTCGTAAACGGAGAGGTGGTAAGGGTCGCGGACGGTCGCCGGCTCGGTGCCCGGGGGGTAGTCGCGGCCCGCCTCGAGGAGCAGGACGCGGTTCCTCGCCGCCGCGGACAGCCTGCCGGCGAGCACCGCACCCGACGATCCGCCGCCGACGACCACGTAATCCCACTCCGCGGGCACGAGGGATCGGGGACCGGCTTGCACCGCTGCGCTAGGAATCCGGCCGCAGGTAGCGCTCGAGGTCGACCGGCGGATAGACGACCTTGACGTAGCGCTCGTGCCGCTCGCGCGGCAGCGTCGCGTCGATGATCACCTTCGCGACCACGCCGTGCGCGTCGCACGAGGGGTCGAGCTCGTTGCCATGCGTGCCCGGGATCGGGATCACGTCCTCGTGCCAGCGCACGCGCGTGCCGAGCGCCCACATCACGTCCGCCGGATCGTGGATGTCGACGTCGCCGTCGACGACGATGATCGTCTTGAAGTTCACGTGCGCGGCCATCGCCGCGAGCGCGACGTTGCGCGCCTCCCCAGGCTCGGGCCGGTCCAGGCTGATGATCGCCGTGAAGCCGGCGGCGTAGGGTGGCAGGTGCACGGCCTTCAGGCGCGGCGTGATGTGCCGCACGAACCGCTCGAGGAGCGGCTCGCGCGTGATCATGTTGCCGACGCTGACGTGCTCGTACCCGCCGCCGTTCATCGTCTGGAAGATCGGGTTCCTGCGGTGGGTGATGCGCGTGATCCGGGCGACGTGCTTCTCGTCGGCGCCGGAGTAGTGGCCGGTGAACTCGGCCATCGGACCCTCCATCTGCCGCACGCCGGCGAGCACCTCGCCCTCCAGCACGATCTCGGTCTCGGCCGGCACCATCACGTCGCAGGTGAGCGCACGCACGAGCGGGATCGGCGCCCCGCGCAGCGCGCCGGCGATCTCGTACTCGTCGCCGTCGTAGCGAAAGGCCGCCGCCATCATCACCACCGGATCGGGCCCGATCGCCACGCAGAAGGGCAGGTTCTTCCCCTGTGGCTCGATCTTGTCGAAGAACGCCTTGATGTGGCGCCAGATGTTCATGCTGATCCCGGCGCGGTCGGCGCCGAAGATCTGCATGCGGTTGTACGACAGGTTGTGCCGCCCGGTCTGCGGATCGCGCGCGATCACGACCCCCGCAGTGATGAACGGTCCCGCGTCGAGCGGCGAATGGGTCGGGATCGGCCACCGCCCGAGGTCGGGCTGCTCGATCACCACCTCCTGGCACGGGGCCGGGCCGTCCGCGATTCTCGCGGGGATCGCCTGCTCGGTGGCCATCGCCATGCGGGCGCCGACCTCCGCGACCGTGCAGCCGAGCGCAAGCGCGATCCGGCGCGGCGAGCTCAGCAGCCCGCCCACGACCGGCACACCGAAGCCCTTCACCTCGTGGAAGAACGCCGCCTTGTCGGCCCGCTCGCATGCCTTCAGCACCGCGCCGAGCTCGCGCACCGGGTCGACGCTCGCGCGGATCTCGGCGAGCTCGCCCGCCTTGCGGACGACGTCGAGATAACTGCGCAGGTCGTGGACGCTCATGACCTGACGCGACCGAGGAGCGCCGCCGCGCGCGCCATGGCGTTCTCCGAGACCTGCGCGCGGATGCCCTCGAAGCCCGGCTTGCGCGTCGCGTCGAGCCCCATGCGCGAGGTCGTGCCGGCCCCCGACGCGGACGGATCGAGCGCGCTGCCCGGCAGGCCGTCGACGACCAGCACGTCGCGGTGCGGCTGGAAGTGCGTCGCGAGCGCCCACAGGACCTCGGAATCGCTGGTGATGTCGACGTCCGGGTCGACCGCGATCACGGTCTTGAGGTACGGGTCCCAGCCCAGCAGCCCGAGCATGACCTGCCGCGCCTCGCCGGCGCGCAGCGGCTTGAGCGCGACGTATGCGTGGAAGTGCGTGCCGGAGGTCGGGTAGTGGACCGCCGTCACGCTCGGGAAGCGCTCTTTCAGTTTCTCGACCATCTCCGACTCGCGCGGCACGCGGCCCAGGTTGAGATGCTCGGCGGAGTTGCCCCCGGCGACGTCGACGAGCCACGCGTCGCGCCGCCGCAGGATCGCGTCGACCTTGAACACGTTGTTCGTCGAGCGGTTCGACGAGTAGCCGGTGAACTCGCCGAACGGCCCTTCCTCCGCCTGGGCCTGCGGGTCGATCGTCCCCTCGAGCACGATCTCCGCGGCGGCCGGCACCGCGATCCCGTGCACCGGCGTGCGCACGACTGCGAGCGGCGCGCCGAAGAGCCCCCCTGCGACGCGGCGCTCGTCGACCCCGAACCCGACCCGCGCCGAGGCGGCGAGCATGAACAGGGGATGCGCGCCGATCACCATCGCCACCGGCATCGCGCGCCCGCGCTCGGCGTAGAGCTGGAGCAGCCGCCACAGGTGGCCGCGCGAATGCAGGCTCGTGGCGAGCTCGGTCTGCGAGTGGACCATCGCCCGGTGGTAGCTGAGGTTCCCGGCGCCGGTCTCTGGATGCTCCGCGACGACGATGCCGCTCGTCACGTACGGCGCGCGGTCGGTCGCGAAGTGCTTGAGCAGGGGGAGGGTGGCGAGGTCGATGTCGCGCGTCGCCACCGATTCGAGGATCGGCCCCGAATCCACGACGCGGAAGTCGCAAGCCGCGTGCGCGCGCGCCTGGTACGCCTCGTGCAGCCGCCCGGGCTCGGCGCCGAGCAGCCGCGCGATGCGTGTGCGCGAACCGAAGACATTCGTCGCCACGCGTGCGCCCACGCCGCGCACGCGCTCGAAGACAAGCAGCGGCGCTCGCCCGGCGGCCGCGAGCCGCCAGAGCACCGCGGTGATCTCCTGGTCGGGCGAGACCTCGTCGGCGAAGGAGAGCACGTCGTCCGGGTGGTCGGCGCGGTAGCGCTCGAGGAAGACGCGGAAGTCCTGCGTGCCGGGCGGAGCGGGGAGCGTCATCGGATCACCCGGCGCGGGGCGCACGCGACCGCTACTTCACGCCGGCGTAGGTGTCCTTCAGGCGGGCCTGGGCCTCCTCCTGCGTCCGCGGCGGCGGCGTGGTCTTGATGCCGCACAGTCGCGCGATGTTGTTGCCCATGTAGTCCTCCAGCCCGTCCTCGTCGAGGTTCATGCCCTGCGGCGGCGGGCCGCACAGCACCTCGAGCTCGCGCAGCCACATCCCCGGCTCGTTCGGCGGCGAGTCGGTGCCGAACACGATCTTGTGCCGCGGGAGCTCCTTGGCGAACTCGACGATGCGCGACTGGAACGTCCAGCCGGACTCGCACACCACGTTCGGGGTGTCCATCGCCATCCAGAACGCCTCGAACGAGTAGTTGCCGCCGGTCTGGATGCCGAAGTGCCCGATGATGAAGTTGACCATCGGGAATTCGCGGATCACCGGGTAGAACTGCGTCGGGATGCTGAACGGGCCGTCGCCGGTGTGGATCAGCACCACCACGTTGTGCTTCGCGCACATCTTCATCGCCGGCCGGAGCCAGTCGAGCGCGCGGTCGGGGCGGTAGTTGTGCATGTTGGAGTGGAGCTTCAGCATCTTGAAGCCGTACTCCTTGACGTGGAACTCGAGCTCGGCGGCGCCCTCCTCGGGACCGAAGCGCGGGTTGAAGTTGAAGTTGCCGATGAAGCGGTCGGGGTACTTCCGGCAGAGCTCCGCGCAGTAGGCCATGTAGTCGCGGATGCCTTCGCGGCCGGTGCGCCCGCCGATGCGGTGCACGGTGTTGCCCGGCGGCGGCTGGATGAACCCCATGTCGATGCGCCGCGGCTTGCCGTTGATCATGTACGGGCCGTCCATGAGCTTCAGCATGCGCTCGCCG
>CAZIXQ010000256.1:1722-5747 GCA_964543155.1 uncultured Enterobacteriaceae bacterium | reverse complement strand
GGCCTTCTTCGCCTCGGCGTCCTTGTCGTAATCGCCGATCACGCCCTTCAGCGGACAAACGGAGAACGCCGGGCACTTCTTGCAGCCGGCGGCAAGAGCGATGGGACAGAGCGTCATGGGGCCTCTCCTCGCGTCCGGATGGACGGGAGGCGAGCATACCGGAGGTGCGCGCCGGAAGCGCGCCGGAGCGGGCCAGTACCGGTGCGCCGTGGCGGAGCACCGTGCACCGTCCCGCGGCTAGAATGCCGCAGCCGCCGTCCGCCGAGGGAGACGAAATGCGCCCGCGCCACTCGAGCGCCACGCACACCAGCACGAGCAACGGGTAGCGGCGTGACGATCGCGCTCTGGGTTCTCGCCGTCCTGCTGATCGCCGTCGGCGTCGTGGGCACGGTGCTGCCTGCGCTGCCCGGCGCGATCCTCGTGTTCGCGGGCGTCGCGCTCGCTGCCTGGATCGACAGCTTCGGTCGCATCTCGGCCTGGACCGTGGGCATGCTCGGCGTCCTCACCCTGATCGCGTGGCTCGTGGACTTCGTGTCCGGCTTCTACGGCGCGAAGCGCGCCGGGGCGAGCACGCAGGCGCTCGTCGGCGCCGCGGTCGGCACGATCGTCGGCGTCTTCACCGGCCTCGTCGGGCTGATCTTCATGCCGCTCGCGGGCGCGGCAATCGGCGAATTCCTCGCGCAGCGTGACGCGCTGCGGGCAGGCAAGGTGGGCGTGGCGACCTGGATCGGGATGCTCGTCGGCACGGCCGCGAAGGTCGCGATCGTGTTCCTGATGGTGGGGATCTTCGTCGCAGCACTCCTGATCTAGCCGCCTGCGGCCTTGCGTTGCGCGCTCGCGATCGCGCGCGTCACGTAGGGGTCCTGGATCGGCTCGTCCGCGCTCAGGCCGAGCCGCGCGAGGATCGGCTTGAGGTCCGCGCCGAACCGCGCGAACAGCGGATCGTCGAGCGCGAGGTGGAACGTCACGCGCGTGTCCGTGCTCAGCATCTCCGCGCAACGCGCGATCGCATCGTCCTCGCTCCGGCGCTCGCCGCGCCCGCAGATGATCATCTCGATGGGCGTGATGGCGGGACTGGCCGCGTCCGGCGGCAGGGCGCCGGGCAGTGCCACAGCGACCGCGCCCGGATGCCGCAGGTGCGCGCGCAGCGCGTCCCGCTCGAAGCGGTCGGCGCAGCGCCGCGGCGCTTGCGGCGCGAGCGCCGCGGCAAGCCGCTCGAGCGCGTCGGGCGAGCGCGCCACGACGAGTACGCTGCGGCCCTCGCCCGCCCGGGCAACGGCCTCCCGCACGAGCCCGCGCTCGCGCGCGGCGGCGTCCAGCCACACGCAGTCCTCGGCGTGCGCCGCCCCGTCGCCGCCGCCGCCGAAGAGGCGCCGCAGGAGTCCCATCACCCTGCGCGCTGCGGAAGTCCGTCCGTGATCTCGAACCACGGCGCCTTCGACGCGCTGTGGATGTGCAGGCTCGGCCGGATGCCCGGGTCGTCGTCGAGCGTGCCGATCGCGACGTCGAGCGCGTCCGGGCGGTCATCGGTGATCCATTGCAGCGTCGCGCCGCAGGTGTCGCAGAAGGTGCGCGTGACTCTGGCGGAGGAGCGGAATGCGCGGATCCGCTCCGCCCCGGCCCGCAGCGCAAAGTCGCTCCGCTTGACGCGCGAGTAGGTGCCGAACGCCGCACCGTGCGCCTTGCGGCACATCGCGCAGTGGCAATGGCTCATCGGCCCGAGCGGGCCGTGGATCTCGTAGCGGACCGCGCCGCACAGGCAGCTTCCTCGCACCATGTCGTTGCCCTCCCGGGGGACGCGGCGGGCTGGCCCGCCTGGGGGATGCGGCACTATGATGTCGGTCCTTCCCCTTGGCAACCCGGCGCCCCGACCGGACCCATGAGCACCCTGCGCGATGCCCGGTTCGACCTGCGCGCCAGCGCCGCGGGCTGGCTCTCGCCCCTCCTCGTCCGCGCCATGGTCGCGACCTGTCGGGTCACCTGCCAGAACCGGGAGGTGCTCGAGCGCGCCCGGCGCGGCGAGGCGTTCATCGGCGCGCTGTGGCACCACGACCTCGTCTTCTTCGGCGCTCTCCTGCGCGGCAGCGGGTTCACGATCCTCGCGAGCCGCAGCCGCGACGGGGAGATCGGCGCGCGCATCGCGCATCGTCTGGGCCTGCGCACGGTACGCGGCTCGTCCTCGCGCGGCGCCGAAGAGGCCCTCGCCGAACTGATCGACATCGCCCGGCGCGGCGGCTGCGTCGGCTTCGTCGCCGACGGCCCGCGCGGTCCGCGCGGCGTCGCGAAGATCGGGCCGATCATCGCGGCCAAGCTCTCGGGCCGCCCGATCGTGCCGATCGCCTGCGCGATGCGCGGCGGCTTGCGCCTGCGCTCCTGGGACCGCATGCGCGTGCCGCTGTTCGCGCGCATCGTCGCGCGCGCGGGCGACCCGATCGCGGTGCCGCAGGAGGCCACGCGCGAGGAGTGCGAGCGCCTCCGGCAGCGACTGCAGGACGAGCTCGTCCGGACCGAGGCGATCGCGGCCGAGTCGCTCTAGCCCGGTCGCGCGCGCATCGTCACGGCTCTCAGTCCAGGAAGAGATCAGCCAGGAACTTGTTGTTGCCCGGCACCACCGCGTACTTTCCGAGATCGGTGACGCCCTCGGCGGCGAGCACCTCCTCGTCGATGTAGATGTGCCCGGTGTGCCTGCGCGCGTCGCGATTGAAGATGAGGTAGGCGGTGTCGGCGAGGATCTCCGGCTTGCGGCACAGCTTCGGGTCCACGCCGGGCAGCATCGCGAGCGCCGCGGTCGCGATCACCGTCCGCGGCCACAGGCCGTTCACCGCGATGCCGTCGGCACGGAACTCCTCCGCCATCCCGATCACGCACATGCTCATCCCGTACTTCGCCATGGTGTACGCGACGTGGCCCTTGAACCAGCGCGGATTCATGTTGAGCGGCGGCGACAGCATGAGAACGTGCGGATTGCGCCCGGCCTGCGCCGCATTGCGCAGGAACGGGATGCACGCCTGCGTGACGCAGTAGGTGCCGCGCACGTTCACGCCGAACATCAGGTCGAAGCGCTTCATCGGCGTCTCGAGCGTCCCGGTCAGGCTGATCGCGCTCGCGTTGTTCACCAGGATGTCGATCCCGCCGAAGTGCTCCGCGCAGCGCTTCGCCGCGGCGGCGACGCCCGCCTCGTCGCGGATGTCGCACGGGATCGGCAGCGCCTGCCCGCCCGCCTGCGCGATCTCCTCGGCGGCGGTGTAGATCGTGCCGGGGAGCTTCGGGTTCGGCTGCTCGGTCTTGGCCACGACCGCGACGTTCGCGCCGTCGGCCGCGGCGCGCCTGGCGATCGCCAGTCCGATGCCGCGCGAGGCGCCGGTGATGAAGAGGGTCTTGCCTGCGAGGCTCATCGCTGTCTCCTGTGGGGTTCAACCGAAACGCGAAAAATCGGGTTCGCGCTTCTCGAGGAACGCGCTGAACGCCTCCTTCGCTTCCGGCGAGCCGAGCCGCTCGCCGAAGTGGCGGATCTCCTCGGCGAGCGCGGCCTCGATCGCGGCCATCCACGCGCGCTTCATGAGCCGCTTGGTGAGGCGCAAGGAGGCGGCCGGCTTCCCGGCGAGCTTCTTTGCCGCGTCGCCGGCGCGCAGCATGAGGATCTCGGCCGGCACGACCTCGGTCACGATGCCGAGCGCGTGCGCCTTCGCGGCGTCGAACGGCTCGCCGAGCAGCAGCAGCTCGGCCGCGCGCTGGTACCCGACGATCGCCGGCAGCAGAAAGCTCGACGCCGCCTCCGGGCACAACCCGAGGTTGACGAACGGCAGGGCGAACTTCGTGCCGTCGGCCGCGTACACGAGGTCGCAGTGCAGCAGCATCGTCGTGCCGACCCCCACCGCGACGCCGCTCACCGCGGCGACGAGCGGCTTCTCGGCGTGGCTCACCGCCTCGAGAAAGCCGAACACCGGCGCATCCGGCGTGCGCGGCGCGTTGGCGAGGAAGTCCTGCAGGTCGTTGCCGGCGGTGAACGCGTCGCCGGCGCCGTG
>CAZIXQ010000256.1:0-1622 GCA_964543155.1 uncultured Enterobacteriaceae bacterium | reverse complement strand
CCCGAGATCGAGTTCCAGGTCGTCGACCTCTTCACCGGCGAGCACTTGAAGCCGCCCTACTCGGCGATGAATCCGAGCTGCCTCGTCCCGATGCTCGAGGACGGCGACTTCCGCCTCACCGAGAGCTCGTCGATCCTCAAGTACCTCGCCGACAAGAAGGGCTCGGCCTCCTACCCGAAGGACCTGCGCGAGCGAGCACGGGTCAACGAGATGATGGACTGGGTGAACACGAACCTGTACCGGGATTTCGCGTACGGGCTCGTGTATCCGCAGACGTTCCCGACCCACAAGCGGCGCAGCGACGAGGCGCAGGCCTCCACGCTCGCGTGGGCGAAGGAGAAGTCGCAGGGCTGGCTGAAGGTCCTCGACCAGAGCCTGCTCGGACCGAAGAAGACCTATCTCTGCGGCGAGCGGATCACGATCGCCGATTACCTCGGCGCCGAGATGATCGGGCTCGGCGAGCTCATCCGCTGCAACTTCGCGCCGTACCCGAACGTCGAGCGCTGGCTCGGGCGGATGAAGGGACTCAAGAGCTGGCCGAAGGTGCACGAGGTGTTCTACGGCTTCGCCGGCTCGCTGAAGGACACGCCTTTCGTCGCCATCTAGGGGACGGCCATGATCCGGGGACTGCACCACAACGCCTACCGCTGCCGCGACTCGGAGGAGACGCGCCGGTTCTACGAGGACTTCCTCGGCCTGCCGCTCGCCGGCACGCTGTGGATCAAGGAGTCGAAGAGCGGCCGCCGCACCGACACGCTGCACACGTTCTACCGCATGGACGACGGCTCGTACCTCGCCTTCTTCGAGGCGCCGGACATGCCGTTCGAGTTCAAGCCGCAGCACGACTACGACCTGCACATCGCGCTCGAGGTCGAGCGCTCGGTGCTCGAGCCGATGATGGCCAAGGGGCGCGCGGCCGGGATCGAGGTGCGCGGGATCTCCGACCACCGCTTCATCGACTCGATCTACTTCCGCGATCCGAACGGCTACGTGATCGAGCTCACCGCCAGGCGGCCGAGCCACGACCGCGAGATGGATCCGGCCACGAACGGCGCGCGGACGAAGCTCGACGCGTGGCAGGCGGCGAAGAAGGCCGGGGTCGCGCAGGCCGGGTGAAGGCGCGCTTTCGGCCGGCGCGCCTGCGAGCACAGGCGCCCGGCGCATCCCCTGGAGGAACGAAGAATGAAGCCGATGTCGGTCGTCGCGCTCGCGGTCGCGGGCACCGGCGCAGCGTGGGGGCAGCAGACGCGAGGCCGCGTCCGCCTGCCGGCCGTCAGCCCGCCGGCAGCCGGTAGTCCTTGAACTGCTCCCGCAGGGTGAGCTTGGACAGCTTGCCGGTTGCGGTGTGCGGCAGCTCCGCGACGAAAACGACGTCGTCGGGGATCATCCACTTGGCGACCTTGCCCTCGTAGAAGGCGAGCAGCGCCTCGCGCGTCACCTCCGCACCCTGCCTCTTCACCGCGACGACGACCGGCCGCTCGTCCCATTTCGGGTGGGGCACGCCGATCACCGCAGCCTCCGCGACCGCCGGGTGGGCCACCGCGATGTTCTCGAGCTCGATCGAGCTGATCCACTCGCCGCCCGACTTGATCACGTCCTTCGAGCGGTCGGTGATCTGCATG
>CAZIXQ010000255.1:0-5770 GCA_964543155.1 uncultured Enterobacteriaceae bacterium | reverse complement strand
ACATCAGCCTCTCCGCCCGGTCTGGCCGCTTGGCCGGGTGGATCCGTCGAAGCGGCTGGCCGAGCGTCAGCCTGCCGGCCGGCGGGCGCGAGGCGAGATCCAAACGACCAGGCTAAGCATGTAGTCCTGACTGCGGAGGACTTTCGGACGCGGGTTCGATTCCCGCCGCCTCCACCAAAACGCCAACCGCCCCAACCGGGGCCGTTCGCGTTTCGGGCGTGCGCGGGAAGGGAACCCGCAGGCGCGACGACCCGCCGGACGGCTACTCCGGATCGATCTTCGCCTCCTTCACCATCTGGCCCCAGCGGTCGATCTCGCGCGTCGTGAACGCCGCGAGCTCCGCCGGGCTGCTGGTGCGAACGTCGAACCCCTGGGCGGCGAGACCGCGCTTGAAGTCCGCGCGCTCGGCCGCGGCGCGCGCCGCCTGGTAGAGCGTCTGAACGATCGCCGGATCGGTCCCCTTGGGCACGTACAGGCCGAAGAACACGATGAGCTCGAAATCGGGCAGGGTCGCCGCGAGCGGTGGAACGCCGGGAAGGACGGGCGATTCCTGGAGCGAGGTCACCGCAAGCGGGCGCACGCTGCCGCCGCGGATCTGGCCGAGCACGGCGGAGACGTCCACCGCCATCATCGGCACGCGCCCCCCGACCACGTCGGTGAGCGCCTGCGGCGGGCTCTTGTACGAGACGTTCGTCATTCCCAGCCCCAGCCGGTCGGACAGGATGCGGCTGGGGATGATGTTGCCGGCGGTCCCGGAGGCGTAGAACAGCTTGCCGGGGTTCTGCTTCGCATAGGCGATGAACTCGGCCATGTTCGTCGCCGGGACGCTCGGGTGGACCACCAGGACCTGGGGAATGGTGCCGAGCCCGACCACCGCGTCGAAATCGGTGCGCGGGTTGTAGCTGAGCTGCTTGAAGAGCGCCGGATTGGCGGCGATCACCGTGGTCGCGCCGGCGAGGACGGTGTAGCCGTCCGGCGCGGACTTGGCGACGTGCTCGGCGGCGATCCGGCCCACGGCGCCGACCCGGTTGTCGAGCACCACCGGCTGCTTGAGCGTCGCCGCCATCGGCTCGGCGAGCGGCCGCACGAGGTTGTCGGTGGCCGTGCCCGGCGCGAAGGGCACGACGATGCGGATCGGCTTGGTCGGGTAGGTCTGCGCCTGCGCGGTCGAAGCGAGCGCGAACGCGGCGCAGACGAGCAGCGGCTTCCAGCAAGTCATCGGATCTCCTCCTGTCGAACACGCCCGTCGTTGCGGCGTCGCATCGGGCGCGTAACGCGACGCATCGGAACCTGCGCGTGCTGGCGGATTACGGCGCCCGCACTTCGATCCCCCGCTCCCGGAACGCGGCGCGCAGCGCCGTCGCGAACCGCACCGCGCCCGGCTGGTCGCCGTGCAGGCACAGCGTCCCGGCCTCGACCGGCACCTCCGTCCCGTCGAGCGACCGGAGCTTGCCCTGCTCCACCATCATCAGCACCTGGGCGACCGAGGCGGCCTCGTCGGTGATCATCGCCCCGGGCTGCCCGCGCGGGGTGAGCGTGCCGTCGGACTGGTAGGACCGGTCGCCGAACACCTCACCGACCGTCCGCACCCCGTGGCGCTTCGCCGCCTCCATCATCAGGCTGCCGGAGAGCGCGTACAGCAGCACGCCTGCGCCGAGATCCTTGGTCGCCCGCGCGATCGCGTCGGCGAGCGCCGCGTCCTTCGCGGCCACGTTGTAGAGCATCCCGTGGATCTTCACGTGATGGAGCCGCGCGCCGGCCGCCCGCGCGAACGCCTCGACCGCGCCGGCCTGGTAGACGACGAGGTCGTAGCACTCCTGCGCGCTGATCTGCATCACGCGCCGGCCGAACCCCTGCAGGTCCGGGTACGACGGATGCGCACCGACGGCGACCCCGTGATCGACCGCCAGCCGGACGGTCGCCCGGATGGTCGACGGGTCCCCGGCGTGGAAGCCGCATGCGACGTTCGCCGACGTGATGAGCGGCATGACGGCGCGGTCGTCCCCCATCTTCCAGGCGCCGAAGCTCTCGCCCATGTCGCAGTTGAGGTCAATCGTCCGCATCGCCGAACTCCCAGAGGATCCGCTCGATCAGCTCCGCGACGCGCCGCTCCAGCGCCTCCCGCGCGGCATCCGCCTCGTCGAGCTTGGCCGGCACGAAGCGCACCGTCCCGCCGGGCGGCACCTGCGCCACGCCCGGCGCGTCGGCCCCGATCACCTCCGCGATCTTAGGATAGCCGCCGGTGGTCTGGTGGTCCGCCATGAGCACGATCGGCTGCCCGCTCGCCGGGACCTGCACGGTGCCGAGGCACGTGGCCTGCGAGACGATCTCGGTCGGGGCCACGAGCTCGAGCTTCGGCCCGAGGAGCCGGTAGCCCATCCGGTTCGAGTCCGGCGCGACGCGCCAGCGCTCCGCGTAGAACGCGGCGCGCGCGGCATCCGTGAAGAGCGTCGCGTGCACACCCTCGATTGCCCGCGCGATCACCGGCACGGTCATCGGCACCGTGAGGGTCGGCGCGAACCAGCCCACGCTGCGCGCGGCGCCGCCCGCGAGCGCGACTTCGCGTTGGTTTCCAATCGCGCGGGCGAAGCGGGCCTGCCCGAGCCCCTCCGCGCCGTCGGCCAGCGCAAGGGCCGCACCGGATGCGACCAGGCGACCGTCCAGCCCCCCGAAATGGCCCGGCAGGTAGGTGCTTCGGCTCCCCAGCACGGCGGCCACGTCGAAGCCGCCCGCAACCGCCAGATACCCGAACGCGCCCGCGGTCGCGCGGCCGATGCGCAGCCGGGCGCCCGCCCGCACCAGCGCCGGGCGCGCGCCCGGAAACGATGCCCCGTCGACCCAAGCGTCGAAGCGCGCGCCGGCAAGTGCCACGAGGGTGTCGCGCTCGAAGAGCAGCTCGGGCCCGGAGATCGCGATTTCGAGCGTCGCCGAATCCGCCCGATTGCCGACGAGCGCGTTCGCGACGCGATGCGAGAGGGGGTCCATCGCCCCGCCCGGGACGATGGCGAGATGCTGCAGCCCGCGGCGCCCGAGATCCTGCAGCGTCGCCAGCGCGCCGGGCCGCAGCACTTTCACCGTCATCGCCCGCGACCTGCGGCGATCCGGTCGAACGCCTCCTTCGAGATCGGCACGAAAGCGACGCCGTCCCCGGCCTCGAGCAGGCTGGGCGGCTCGCGCGCGGGATCGAACAGCGCGAGCGGCGTCCGGCCGATGACGTTCCAGCCTCCGGGCGTCGCGAAGGGGTAGATCGACGTCTGGGCGTTCGCGATCGCCACCGCACCGGGCTCCATCCGCGGGCGCGGCGTCGCGCGCCGCGGGACGCCGAGCCGCGCGTCGAGGCCGCCGATGTACGGGTGGCCGGGAACAAAACCGATCATCAGCACGCGGTGCGCCGATTCGACGTGCGCGCGCACGACCTCCTCCTCCGCCAGCCCGGTCGCCGCGGCGACCTCCGCCAAGTCGAGCGCATGCGGCGCCTCGTAGCACACGGGGACCTCGACGATCCGCCCCGGCGCGGCGGCCGGGGCGCCGCTTTCGCGCTCGAGCGCCTCCAGAAGCAGGCGCGTCGCGCCGTTGCGGCGTGCCGCCGCGTCGGCGGCGGTCGCCGCGGCGAAGTGCAGCGTGACGGTCACGATCGCGGGCACCACGTCCACCACCCAGTCGGGCGCGTTGCGCCGCACGTCGGCCGCGATCCGATGCGCCGCGGCATTCGCGTCCAGGTCGAGGCGGTCCGCCAGCTCGACCATCACCGCGCCGTCGCCCAGCGGCAGGACGCGCGGCGCGAAGGCCGGCTTGCCGGCGGTGCGCGGAGGGGAGCTCATCCGCGCGATCTTGCCACGACGCACGTGTCGGGCGGGCGACAACGCCGATCGCCGGTCCTTGCTAATCTTGCAGCCGCAGCGCCCGATCAGCCGGTCCCCGCAATGCCCATTTCCGCCTCCTCCGCTGCCGATCGAGTCCGCGCGTATGCCCGCACCCCGCGCGCACGCAAGGTCCTTTGGTGGGCGCTCGGGCTCCTCGCCGCCTTCGCGCTGATCGGCTTCCTCGTCGTCCCGCCGATCGCGAAGTCGGTCCTCGAGGACGAGCTGTCCGAGGTCCTGCACCGCAAGGTCTCGATCGAGGCGGTACGCGTCAACCCGTTCGCCCCGTCGGTGACGGTGCGCGGCTTCGCCGTGCGCGAGCGCACCGGCGAGGCACCGTTCGTCACTTTCGACGAGCTCTACGTCAACGCGGCCTGGACCTCGGTCCTGCGGCTCGCGCCGGTCGTCGACGCGGTGACGCTCACCAAGCCGCACGTGCGCGTCGTCCGCAATCCCGACCAGACATACAACTTCCAGGACCTCGTCGACGAGGCGCTGGCGAAGCCGAAGAGCGAGGCGCCGCCGCCGAAGTTCGCCGTGTTCAACATCCGGCTCCTCGACGGCCGCATCGACGTCGACGACCGTGCGACCCGGGAGAAGCACGAGCTCACAGACCTGCGCGTCGGCGTCCCGTTCATCTCCAGCCTGCCGGCGCACGTAGAGGTCACGGTCTTGCCCGAGCTGGCCGCGCGCGTCAACGGCGCCCAGCTCGGCGTAAAGGGGGAGACCCAACCCTTCCACGAGAGCCGGGTGACGTCGCTGAACGTCGACGTGGACGAGTTCGACCTGACGCGCCTCGTGCAGTACCTGCCGTTCAAGCTGCGCGGCAAGGTCGAGTCCGCCCTGCTCGACTCCCGCCTGGTGGTCGCCTTCGAGCAGCCCGGCGGAAAGGCGCCGCGGATCAAGGTGCGGGGCAGCACGGCAGTCAAGCGCGTGAACGTGCTCGATCCCGAGGGCCGCCCGATGCTCGCATGGCAGCGGCTCGGCATCGCCCTCAACGAGGTCGATGCGCTCGCCCCGGCGCTGGACCTCGAGTCGATCGAGCTCGAGGGCCTCGACGCGCACGTCCGCCGCGACAAGTCGGGCGCGATCAACCTCGAGCGGCTCGGCCAGGTCGCCGTCGCGGGCGAGGAGCGGCAGCGGGAGGCGCGCCAGGAGCCGGGTCGCGGTGCGGTGCCGATCCGGATCGGCCTGGTGGCCGTGCGTGCCGGCAAGGCGCGATTCACGGACGAGACCACCACGCCGGGCTTCGAGACCGTCCTCGACGCATTCGAGCTCGAAGCGCGCGACGCAGATAATGCGCCGGGCAAGCGCACCGAATGGTCCCTGGCCGCTCGAACCGAGGCCGGCGAAACGGTCAAGATCGTCGCCGGCGTGGTCGCCGATCCACCGACGATAGACGGGCGGATCGACTTCGCCGGCGTCAAGGTCAAGCGCTACAGGCCCTACGTCACTCAGGTCGCGAACCTGGAGCTCGACGAGGGCGAGCTCGGGCTCGGGCTCGCGTTCAAGTGGGCTTCCGACATCGCCTTTTCGAAGCACGACCTCAAGGTGTCCGACGCCAGTCTCGCCGTGAAGGGGTTCCGCGCGCGCCTGAAAGGCGAAAAGGACCTGCTGCTCCGCGCCGCGTCGATCGACGTCAAGGGCGCGAGCGCTGACCTCCAGTCGCAGATCGCGAGCCTCGGGACCATCAGCGTGCGCGAGGCCGCTGCAACCCTGCGCCGCGAGAAGGACGGGACGCTCAATGTCGAGCGGATTGCGCGTACCGGCCCACCCGGTGCCGGCGACAAGGCGCAGGCGGGGCCGACCGCGGCAGCGGGTTCGCCCTGGCGCATCGACTTGGACTCACTCAGTCTGGAGCGCGGCGCGGTCGCGCTCGAGGACCTCGCGGTCGCCGACCCGCTCAAGCT
>CAZIXQ010000254.1:0-5775 GCA_964543155.1 uncultured Enterobacteriaceae bacterium | reverse complement strand
CGGCGGCGTAGTCCATCGTGACGACGCGGTAGCCTTCCATCGCCGCCTGCAGCGCACAGATCGGGTCGATCTCGGTGACCCACACCTGGGCCGAGAGCGCGCGCAGCGCCTGCGCCGAGCCCTTGCCCACGTCGCCATAGCCGCACACCACCGCGATCTTGCCCGCGACCATCACGTCGGTGGCGCGCTTGATCCCGTCGACGAGCGATTCGCGGCAGCCGTACAGGTTGTCGAACTTGGACTTGGTGACCGAGTCGTTGACGTTGATCGCCGGGAACATGAGCCGGCCGTCCTTCGCCATCTCGTAGAGACGGTGGACGCCGGTCGTGGTCTCCTCGGTGACGCCCTTGATCGCCCTGGCGCGCGCCGAGTACCAGCCGGGCTGCGAGGCGAGGCGCTTCTTGATCGCGGCGAAGAGCACGCGCTCCTCCTCGCTGCCGGGATTGTTGAGCACCTTGGGATCGGTCTCCGCGCGTGCGCCGAGGTGAAGGAGCAGCGTCGCGTCGCCGCCGTCGTCGAGGATCATGTTCGAGAGCCCGCCGTCGGGCCACTCGAAGATGCGGTGGGTGAAGTCCCAGTATTCTTCCAGCGACTCGCCCTTGTAGGCGAAGACCGGCGTTCCCGCGGCGGCGATCGCCGCAGCGGCGTGGTCCTGGGTCGAGAAGATGTTGCACGAGGCCCAGCGCACCTGCGCGCCGAGCGCCTGCAGCGTCTCGATCAGCACCGCGGTCTGGATCGTCATGTGGAGCGAGCCGGTGATGCGCGCGCCCTTGAGCGGCTGTTTCGCGGCGTACTCCTCGCGGATCGCCATCAGCCCGGGCATCTCGGTCTCGGCGATCCTGATCTCCTTGCGGCCCCAGTCGGCGAGCGACAGGTCGGCGACGCGGAAGTCGTTCTTCGGTTGGGGGACTGCGCTCATGTGCGAACTCCGTTCCTAGCGGGCGCCGTTGGACCGTCGGGTCCACCGCTCCGCCGAGCCTCGCCGGACCCGCAGGCCGGCTGCAGCGCCCCTCGGCGGGGGCAGAAAGAAAAAGCGCTCGCACCGTGTCCGGTGCGAGCGCCGTTGTCTGGTGCTGAGCCTGGCCAGCCGTTCGGGCCGGTTGCAACGCTCCTCAGCGGTCGGGATTATAGGCCAATCCCGACCCGCTGCGGTGCGGAATCAGGCGAGCGCCGGCTGCTTGACGCCCGCGTCGGCAGCGAGGGCTTTCGCCTTGTCCGTCCGCTCCCAGGTGAACTCCGGTTCCTCGCGGCCGAAGTGGCCGTAGGCGGCGGTCTTCTCGTAGATTGGGCGCAGCAGGTCGAGCATCAGGACGATGCCCTTCGGCCGCAGGTCGAAGTGCTTCTGCACGAGCTCCGCGATCCTGTCGTCCGAGATCTTTCCGGTACCCGAGGTGGTGACCATCACGCTGGTCGGCCGGGCGACGCCGATCGCGTACGACACCTGCACGAGGCACTTCGACGCGAGGCCTGCGGCGACCACGTTCTTCGCGACGTAGCGCGCGGCGTAGGCGGCGGAGCGGTCCACCTTGGACGGGTCCTTGCCGGAGAACGCGCCGCCGCCGTGCGGGGCAGCCCCGCCGTAGGTGTCGACGATGATCTTGCGCCCGGTGAGGCCGCAGTCGCCGTGCGGGCCGCCGATCACGAACCGGCCGGTCGGGTTGACGAGGTACTTCACCTCGCCCTTGACCAGGTTCTTCGGCAGGATGGGCTTGATGATCTGTTCGATCACCGCCTCCGAGAGCTCCTTGTGCTCGACCTCGGGCAGGTGCTGCGTGGAGAGCACGATCGTGTCGATCGCCTCGGGCCGGCCGTCGACGTAGCGCACGGTGACCTGCGACTTCGCGTCCGGTCCGATCCACGGCAGGCGGCCGTCGCGCCGCACCTCGGACTGGCGCTGCACGAGCCGGTGCGCGAGGTAGATCGGGAGCGGCATGAGCTGCGGCGTCTCGTCGCACGCGTAGCCGAACATGAGGCCCTGGTCGCCCGCGCCCTGTTCGAGGTCCAGGCCCTGACCTTCGGTCACGCCCTGCGAGATGTCCGGCGACTGGCGGTCGTAGTTCACCATCACCGCGCAGGCGCGGTAGTCCATGCCGTAGTCGGCGTTGTCGTAGCCGATGCGCTTCACCACACCGCGCGCGACCTGCGCGTAGTCGACCGACGCCTTGGTCGTGATCTCGCCCGCGAGCACGATGAGCCCGGTATTGCACAGCGTCTCCGCGGCGACTCGGGCGTGCCTGTCCTGGGCTAGAATCGCGTCCAGGATCGCATCCGAGATCTGGTCGGCGACCTTGTCGGGATGGCCTTCCGACACCGACTCGGAAGTGAAGAGGTAGCTCGTCATGGGCTCGCGCAGTCCGGTAAGGGGAACAAGGGCGGCGATTCTAGCAGACCCTGCGGGCCGGTCCGGCAGTCACTCGATCGCGCTTTCCCGCTCCTGAACCCCACGATTTGCGCCCCGGAATTGACCGCCCAGCATCCATGAGCAAGCTCCGGGCCGCGGTGGTGGGGGTGGGCTATTTCGGCAGCCGCCACGTCGACAAGTGGGCCGCGCTCGACGACGTCGAGCTCGCGTTCGTCGTGGACACCGACGCCGCGCTCGCACGCAAGGTCGCGCGCAAGGCGGGTGCGGAGGTAGCCGTCGACCCGGCGCAGATCGTGGGTAAGGTGGACGTCGCCTCGGTCGCGGTGCCGACCGAGCATCACTTCGCGGTTGCGAGCCGGCTCCTCGACGCCGGCATCCACGTGCTGGTCGAGAAGCCCCTCACGCGCACGCTCGAGGAGGCCGATCGCCTGGTGGCCGCAGCCGAGGCGCGCGGGCTGGAGCTGCGAGTCGGGCATCTCGAGCGTTTCAACCCCGCGCTGGTCGCGGTGCGCGACCGCATCGTGCGGCCGCGCTTCATGGAGTGCCACCGTCTCGCGCCGTTCAAGCCGCGCTCGACCGACGTGGACGTCGTGCTCGACCTGATGATCCACGACATCGACATCATCCTCAGCCTCGTCGGCGCCGAGGTCACCGAGGTGCGCGCGAGCGGCGTGCCGGTGCTCACGAGCAGCGTCGACATCGCGAACGCGCGCATCGAGTTCGCCGACGGCTGCGTCGCGAACGTCACTGCGAGCCGTGTGAGCGCGAAGTCGATGAGGAAGCTGCGCGTGTTCCAGCCCGACACCTACGTATCGATCGATTTCGAGGCGCGCGAGTGCGCGGTCGCGCGCAAGCTCCCGGGTGAGACGCGCGAAGGCATGCCGAGGATCGACCACGAGCTCAAGCGGTTCGCGCAGGGCGACTCGCTCGAGGCGGAGCTGCGCGCATTCGTCGACGCGGTGCGCGGTCGCGCGCGCCCGGGGGCGACCGGTCGCGAAGGGCGGCGCGCGCTCGATCTCGCGCTCGCGGTGTCGCACCGGATCCGCGACAGTCTCAAGTGGTGAAGCGCAGGCTCCGGTTCACCAAGATGCAGGGCGCGGGGAATGATTTCGTCGTTCTCGACGGCGTCTCCGCGCCGATCGAGCTTGCGCCGGCGCAGCTCGCGCGCCTCGCCGACCGTCACTTCGGCGTCGGCGCCGACCAGATCCTGCTGGTCGAACCCGCGCGCGCGAGCGGCGTGGATTTCCGCTACCGGATCTTCAACGCCGACGGCGGCGAGGTCGAGCAGTGCGGCAATGGTGCGCGCTGCTTCGTGCGTTTCGTGCGCGATCGCGGCCTTACCTCGAAACGCGAGATCCGCGTCGAGACGCTCGCCGGCATCATCGCGCCGCGCCTGGAAGACGACGGGCGCGTCACCGTCGACATGGGTGCGCCGGCGTTCGAGCCGTCGCGCGTGCCGTTCGACACCACGGGCCTCGCGCCGCTCGTGCGCCACCCGCGCGTGGACGTCTGGCCGCTGGAGGTCCCCGGTGCGACGCTGCCGATCGTGGTGGTCTCGATGGGCAATCCGCACGCGGTGCAGGTGGTGCCGGACGTCGCCGCGGCGCCGGTCGCCACGCAGGGACCGCTCGTCGAGCGCCATCCCCGGTTTCCGCAGCGGGTCAATGCCGGTTACATGCAGGTGGAGGCGCGCTCCCGCATCCGGCTGCGCGTGTACGAACGCGGCGCGGGCGAAACGCTCGCCTGCGGGACCGGCGCCTGCGCTGCGGTGGCCGCCGGCATCCGGCTCGGGCTGCTCGACTCGCCGGTCGAGGTGCACACGCGCGGCGGGGAATTGACGATCGCGTGGCGCGGCGCGGACAATCCGGTGTACATGACCGGGCCCGCGGAAACGGTGTTCGAGGGAGAGATCGAGATTGAGTGAGATCAAGGCGGAGGACGTCGCGCGCTACCTCGAGGCGAACCCGATCTTCTTCGAGGAGCACGCCGAGCTCCTGACGCGGATCCACGTGCCGCACCCGCACGGCGGCCAGGCGATCCCGCTCTCCGACCGCCAGGTGCTCGGATTGCGCGAGAAGACCCGCGCGCTCGAAGGCAAGCTCTCCGAACTGATCCAGTTCGGCGAGGAGAACGACGTCATCAGCGAGCGCGTGCACCGGCTCGCGGTCGCGATGCTCGCCGCGCGCACCCTGCCCACGCTCCTGCACGAGCTCTACTTCAACCTGCGCGAGGACTTCGCGGTGCCGCACGCGGGGCTGCGCCTGTGGCGCGGGGCGGGCGAGGGCGCCGAGTTCCAGGCGGTGAGCGAAGAACTGCGCGCCTATGCCTCAGACCTCGACGCCCCGTTCTGCGGGCCGAATGCGAACTTCGAGGCGGTGGGCTGGTTCGGCGAGGCGGCGCCCCACGTCCGCTCGGTCGCCTTCATGCCCCTGCGGGAGCTCGACCAGACCTTCGGCATGCTCGTGCTGGCGAGCGAGGACCTGCTGCGCTTCTACCCGGAGATGGGCACGCTGTACCTCAAGCGCATCGGGGAAATGGCGAGCGCCGCGCTGCTGCGCTTCGTCTAGCATGCGCGCCGGCGCGTCTCGCCCGGCGAGCGCCGATGCCCGCCGCGAGCTGGTCGAGGCATACCTGGAGCACCTCGCCGTGGAACGGCGGCTCGCGGAGGCCACGCGGATCGCTTATGCGCAGGGGCTCGATGCGCTGCTCGGGGCGGTCCCCGACCTTCCCCCCACCCAGATGCGCACCGCCCACCTTCGCCGGGCGACGGCGCAGCTGCGCAGCCGCGGCCTCGATGGGCGCACGATCGCCCGCATCCTGTCCTCGTGGCGGGGCTTCTTCCGGTGGCTCGCCCGCACCCAAGGACTGGACGCCGATCCGTGCGCCGGGGTGCGCGCACCGAAGGTCGCTCGACTGCTGCCGAAAGCGCTGACGCCCGACGAGGCGCGCCAGCTGCTCGAGCGCCCCGCCGAGGGCCCGCTGGAGGTGCAGGACAGGGCGATGTTCGAGCTCTGCTACTCGTCGGGTCTGCGGCTCGCGGAACTGGTCGGGCTCGATGCGGCGGAGGTCCGCGGGATCGTGCGCGACCGGGAAGTGACGGTGACCGGAAAGGGCCGCAAGACGCGGACGGTGCCGGTGGGCGGGAAAGCGGTTGCCGCGCTGCGTGAATGGCTGGCGACGCGCGCGCAGATCGCGCGCCCCGAAGAGCACGCGCTCTTCGTCGGGGCGCAGGGGCGGCGCGTGAACCCGGCGGTGGTGCGCCGCCGCCTTGCCCGCTGGGGCTCGAGCGCCGGGGTCGGCCAGCACGTCCATCCCCACGTCCTGCGGCACTCGTTCGCGTCGCACGTCCTGCAGTCCTCGAGCGACCTGCGCGCGGTCCAGTGGGCCGGAGAGTACCTCTACGCGCGTCTGGT
>CAZIXQ010000253.1:0-5830 GCA_964543155.1 uncultured Enterobacteriaceae bacterium | reverse complement strand
ATCCCCGGCAGGCGCTGGTTGATCACCTCGGGCCCGAGGTGGTCGAGCTTGAGCAGGACGTGATCGGCCTCAGGCCCGCAGCCGCGCCCCTCCTTGATCTCGGTGGTCATCGCGCGCGACACGACGTCGCGGCTGGCGAGGTCTTTCGCGTTGGGCGCGTAGCGCTCCATGAAGCGCTCGCCGTCCTTGTTGAGCAGGTACCCGCCCTCGCCGCGCACGCCCTCGGTGATCAGCACGCCGGCGCCGTACACGCCGGTCGGATGGAACTGGTAGAACTCCATGTCCTCGAGCGGGATGCCGGCGCGCGCGGCCATCCCGAGCCCGTCGCCGGTATTGATGAACGCGTTCGTGCTCGCCGCGAAGATCCGCCCTGCGCCGCCGGTCGCGAACAGCGTGGCGCGCGCATGGAAGAGCGCCACCTCGCCCGTTTCCATCTCGAGCGCGGTCACGCCCAGGACCTGACCTGCGGCGTCGCGCACGAGGTCGAGCGCCATCCACTCGACGAAAAAGCGCGTGTTCGCGCGCACGTTGCGCTGGTACAGCGTGTGGAGCATCGCGTGGCCGGTCCGGTCGGCCGCGCAGCAGGAGCGCTGCACTGCCGGTCCCGCGCCCATGTTCTGCATGTGCCCGCCGAACGGGCGCTGGTAGATCGTGCCGTCGTCGTTGCGGTCGAACGGCAGTCCGAAGTGCTCGAGCTCGATCACGACCTTGGGCGCCTCGCGGCACATGTACTCGATCGCGTCCTGGTCGCCGAGCCAGTCGGAACCCTTGATCGTGTCGTACATGTGCCACTGCCACGAGTCCGGGCCCATGTTGCCGAGGGCCGCGCCGATGCCGCCCTGCGCCGCGACGGTGTGCGAGCGCGTCGGGAACACCTTGGTCAGCACCGCGACCCGCAGCCCCGCCTCCGCGAGCTGCAGCGAGGCGCGCAGGCCGGCCCCCCCGGCGCCCACCACGACTGCGTCGAACTGCCGGACGGCGAGCGCCACGCGTCAGGTCCTCCAGAGAATCTGTACTGCCCAGCCGGCACAGCCGACGAGCGCGAGGATCACGAGCACCTCGAGCGCGAGGCGGAGGCCGGTCGGCTTGACGTAGTCCATCAGGATGTCGCGCATCCCGACCCACGCGTGCAGGAAGAGGCTCGCGAAGAAGAGCAGCGTCGCAAGCCGCATCCAGCCCTGCGCGAAGAACGCCTTCCACGCGGCGTGATCCGCCGGCGGTGCCGCGGCGAACGCAGCCGCGAAGAGCGCGGCGTAGACGGTCATCACGACCGCGGACACCCGCTGGACGAGCCAGCCGCGCAGGCCGTAGTGCGCGCCGACCACGACTCGGTTCACCATAGCAGCATCGCTCCGAGCACCGCGGTCAGGGCGAGGCTCACGCCAAGCACGAGCCCGCTCGTCAGGCGCGCGGTCGGCAGGTCCACGCCTTTGTGGATGTCCAGGAAGAGATAGCGCACACCCGCGCACAAGTGGTGCAGGAACGCCCAGAGGAGGCCCAGCAGGAGGAGCTTCGCGAGCGGATGGCCGAGCGTCGCCTTGATCGCAGCATACCGCTCGGCGGACGCCAGGCTCCCGTCGAGGAGGTAGAGGAGCCAGGCCGCGAAGAGGAACAGGAGCGCCCCGCTGATGCGGTGCAAGATCGAGACGACACCGGGAAGCGGGAGGTTGAGAAGGCTGAGGTTGTACCAGAGCGGTCTTTTCTTTTTCAGAGCAGCATCAGGCATCTAGCACATCCCTGTCGGTCGTCACCGCGGGCGCAAAGCGATCTCTGGAGAGTTCGAAGTATAGCAGCGGGGCCTCCGGTTTGTGGCATGCACAAACGGTTGCGCCGCCGCGTTGACACTGCCCGGTCCGCCGCCTAAACTCGATTCGCCCGTTGCGCCGCAGCAACGCGGCAACGCGGTGCCGCATCGTCGTCTCACTCTCCGTGGAGCACTCGTCATGGCGAAAGCCCCCGTCCGCGTCGCCGTCACCGGCGCCGCCGGCCAGATCGGATACAGCCTCCTCTTCCGCATCGCGAGCGGCCAGATGCTCGGCGCCGACCAGCCCGTCACCCTTCAGCTGCTCGAGATCCCCGACGAGAAGGCGCAGAAGGCGCTCAAGGGCGTGATGATGGAGCTCGACGACTGCGCGTTTCCGCTGCTCGCCGGCATGAGCGCGCATGCCGATCCGAACACCGCGTTCAGGGACGCGGGCATCGCGCTGCTCGTCGGCGCGCGCCCGCGCGGTCCGGGCATGGAGCGCAAGGACCTCCTCGCCGCCAATGCGCAGATCTTCACCGCCCAGGGCAAGGCGCTCGACGCGGTCGCCAGCCGCGAGGTCAAGGTGCTCGTCGTGGGCAACCCCGCGAACACGAACGCCCACATCGCGATGAAGAGCGCGCCGAGCCTGCCGCGCGAGAGCTTCACCGCGATGCTGCGGCTCGACCACAACCGCGCGATTTCGCAGCTCGCGGCCAAGGCCGGACAGCCGGTGCAGGCGGTCGAGAAGATGATCGTCTGGGGCAACCACTCGCCCACCATGTATCCGGACTACCGCTTCGCGACCATCAACGGCGAGCCCGCGCCGAAGGTGGTGCCCGACCAGGCGTGGTACCGCGACACGTTCATCCCGACGGTGGGCAAGCGCGGCGCCGCGATCATCGAGGCGCGCGGGCTGTCGTCGGCCGCCTCCGCGGCGAATGCGGCGATCGACCACGTGCGCGACTGGGTGCTCGGCACCGCGGGCAAGTGGGTCACCATGGGCATTGCCTCGAACGGCGAGTACGGCATCCCGACGGACATCATGTACGGCATGCCGGTCACCTGCGCCGGCGGGAAGTACACGCTGATCGGGGGCCTCGAGATCGACGACTTCAGCCGCCAGAAGATGGACGCGACGCTGAAGGAGCTCATCGAGGAGCGCGACGGCGTGAAGCACCTCCTGCCCGGTTGAAGGCCGCTCACCCGAACGAGGCGCTGTTCAAGGGCGAGCGGCCGTTCCCGGTCATCGCCCCGTGCGAGCACTTTGCGGGCAGCGAGAAGCTGATCCGCAAGGCGCTCGAGCTGCAGGACACCCTCGGGCCGGTCTTCGACCTCACCTGCGATTGCGAGGACGGCGCCCCCGCCGGCCGCGAGCGCGAGCATGCGGAGATGGTCGTCGAGTGTCTCCGCTCGGCGGCAAATCGTCACCGCATGGCCGGCGCGCGCATCCACGACTACACGCACCCGCACTGGCGCGACGACGTCGACGTTCTCGTGCGCGGCGCCGGCAGCGTGCTCGCGTACCTCACGATTCCCAAGGCGACCTGCGCCGCGCAGGTCGCCGAGATGATCCTCCACGTCGAGCAGGCGGCCACGCGCGCCGGCGTGCACCGGCAGATCCCGATCCACGCGCTCGTCGAGACGCACGGCGCGCTGCGCGAGGCGGACGAGATCGCGCGGCTGCCGGGGATGCAGGTGCTCGACTTCGGCCTGATGGACTTCGTGTCGGGCCACCACGGCGCGGTGCCGGCCTCCGCGATGCGCTCCCCGGGCCAGTTCGAGCATCGCCTGCTTGCGCGGGCGAAGAGCGAGGTCGTCGCGGCGGCGCTGGCGAACGGCATCGTCCCGGCGCACAACGTGACGCTCGACCTCGCGAGCGGCGCGCAGGCCGGGGCCGACGCCCGCCGCGCGCGGGAGCAGTTCGGGTACCTGCGCATGTGGTCGATCCACCCGGTGCAGATTCCCGCGATCGTGGCGGCGATGACCCCGGACCACGCCGAGGTGGACGAGGCGGCGGCGATCCTGCTCGCCGCCCGGGCCGCCGACTGGGGCCCGATCCGGCACGGGGGCCGGCTCCACGACCGCGCCACCTACCGGTACTACTGGACGGTGCTGCAGAAGGCAAAGGTCACAGGAGCGAGCCTGCCGGAGGCCGCCGCGCGGGCGTTCTTCTGACCGCGCCCGGCGCTCTTGCGCTACCATGCCCGCGTCATAACTCGAACACCCGAGGAGGCCCGATGACACGCCTCGCCCTGCTCGCCTGCGCCGCGCTCGCCGCGGTCCCCGCCGTCGCCACCGCCCAGGACACCGCCCGCCTCGTCGGCACCTGGGAGTGCCGCGTGCCCGGCGCGGCCCCGACCCGCACCCCCCCGATCGTCTGGTTCGGAGGGGCCTATTCGGACGGCAAGATCGTCCCCGCGACGATCGACCTGGACGGCTTCGCGCGCGCGGTCTCCGGCCTGTCGAACGTCAGCGCCGCGGCCGACGGCTGGATCCAGATCCAGCCGCAGCAGGGCGACCCGTTCATGGTGAAGCCGCTCGGCCGGGCGGGCGACCGCGTGCCGGCGATGTCCCTCAAGCGCGGCAACGCGTCCTACCACTGCCTGCGACTGCCGCTCGCCGTCTGAGGCCGCCGGGCGCCGCCCGCGCGCGCCCGTCCACGCCCTCCTCCCGCGGCGCGTAGAATACGCGCCGCTCGGCGCCGCCCGCCCGCGTGAGGGGCGGCGCGATTCGACCGGATCAGACCGCGATGCGCCCATCCTGGCGAGCCTTCGTCCTCGCCGCGCTCCTCTTCCCCGCCCCGGCGCTCGCGCAAGCGCCCGGGCGCGACCCGATGCAGCACTTCTTCACCCCGACGCTCGGCGACCTGAAGATGGAGCTCGAGGAGGCGCGACGCGCCGGCAAGCAGGCCGCTTTCGTCATGTACGTGCGCGACGACTGCCCGTACTGCGAGCGCATGAAGAAGAACATCCTCTCGCAGCCGGCGGTGCAGGAGTGGTTCCGCCGCCGCTTCGCAGTCCTCGCCGTCGACGTCAAGGGCGCGGTGCCGGTCACCGACTTCGCGGGCCGCGCGACGACCGAGAAGGAGTTCGCCGCTGCCCAGGGCGTGCGGTTCACGCCGGTGATCGTGTTCTACGACCTGGCCGGCAAGCCGCTCACCCGCGTGGACGGCGAGATCCGCACCACCGACGAATTCATGCTGCTCGGCGAGTTCGTCGCGAGCGGCGCGTACGCCAGGATGAAGTTCGCCGACTTCAGGCAGGCCGCGCGGAGCCGCTAGCCCGCGCGCGCTGCCGCACCCCGCAGACACGCCGCAAACGCAAGGAAGGAAGATGCCGCACAACACGTTCAACGCGCTCCAGGACTTCAAGCTCGCCGGCGGCAAGACCGGCAAGCTCTACTCGCTGCCCGCGCTGGAGAAGGCGCGCCTGGGGCGGATCTCGCGCCTGCCGGTCTCGATCCGCATCGTGCTCGAGTCGGTGCTGCGCAACTGCGACGGGAAGAAGGTGACGGAGGAGCACGTGCGCCAGCTCGCCGCGTGGAAGCCGAACGCGCCGCGCGCCGACGAGATCCCGTTCGTGCTGGCGCGCATCGTGCTGCAGGACTTCACCGGCGTGCCGCTGCTCGCCGACCTCGCCGCCATGCGCGGGGTCGCGCAGAAGATGGGCAAGAACCCGAAGGTGGTCGAGCCGCTCGTCCCGGTCGACCTCGTCGTCGACCACTCCGTCCAGATCGACAGCTACGGGACCAAAGGCGCGCTCGAGAGGAACATGCAGCTCGAGTTCCAGCGCAACCAGGAGCGCTACCAGTTCATGAAGTGGGGGATGCAGGCGTTCGACACCTTCAAGGTCGTCCCGCCCGGCATCGGGATCGTGCACCAGGTGAACCTCGAGTACCTCGCGCGCGGCGTGCACCGCTCGCCCGAGGGCGTCTACTACCCGGACACGCTGGTCGGCACCGACTCGCACACCACGATGATCAACGGCATCGGCGTGGTGGGCTGGGGCGTCGGCGGCATCGAGGCCGAAGCGGGCATGCTCGGCCAGCCGGTCTACTTCCTCACCCCGGACGTCGTGGGCGTGAACC
>CAZIXQ010000252.1:0-5847 GCA_964543155.1 uncultured Enterobacteriaceae bacterium | reverse complement strand
GTCACCAATGTGTCCGAACGCCATGATGCAACGCCGCGTTCACGCCGGGTCCCTTATGCGCTTGGCATGCTGATTGCCCCAAAGGAAGTTCACACAAGTTGACAGTCGGTCGCGCGGGCTGGTGCGAGGCTAACGCTCGTTCGGGGGAGGAAACGACCGCAAGTCGTGGCGGCCCTGGCAAGGGGGCCGAGGATCAAGAAGAGTTTCGCGGTTTGAGGCATCGACTGCGCCAAATCCCGGTTGGCCTGCGCCCCCGGGAATGTCCGAGATGTCCGAGTTCGTCTAACAGGTTGTTGAAAACTGTGCGTACGCAGCTTCGCTCGACCCCAGCGCCGGATCGGACGCTCGCTCGAGCAAAGGCGTGGGGCGCGTGTGCGCCCAGCAGAAAAACCGCGGGCGCTCGCGCCGTCCCTTCTTCAACGGCCTGCTAACGCTACTTTTTTCTTGCAGCGAGCCGCGTTTGCCGCGGCCGCGCTTGCCGTGGGTTCTTAGCGTTCGCGCGAGGCTCGAGAACAAAGGCAGGTCGATCTCGCAACTTGGCCGTTTGGATGACATCGGGCGCGACAGAACTGGGGGGTGCGTAGCGCTCCTCGCGTCCGGGCCACGCTGATCCGCGCCCGGGCCGCACCCAACCGTCCGTCGGCGGCGTACCCACAAGGGGAGGAGCCCGTGGCAGAACGTGGGCGCCACGCACGCGGCGGGACTGTGCATTCCCTTCTCCACCTCGGCCGCCGGCTCGTCGGCGAGCTGCAGCAACGAGAGCTTACGTTGGATACCCTGACTCAAAGCAGTCATTCGGGATTCTCCTCGGGCAATTGAACGGTTCGCACCATCAATCTATCCAGAAGACCCGGGTGGCTGTTCGCCCGCCCGCGCGGGTGAGCAGCCTAGACTGTCGGAAAATTACTGATCGACTTCACACAGTCATCTCGGTGGGGTGAGCCCCGAGAAGTTCGAAGCAGCGGCACGGCGACCGAAGAACCGTGTCCACTGAACCCTGGGAACTCCACACCTCTACACCCGCGTCACGATCAACGAAGTGCGGGCGATGCACGCCAAGTTCCATCCGCGCGAGCAAGACTGCCCGCCGCCGACCAAGACCGACTGGTCCGAGGATTGCTCCCGGGCGCCGATGTAGCTACAATGGTGCTACGTACCCGCCGCGAGGAACCCATGACCGCCGCCACGACGCAGAAGTCCACCGATGTCCGCTCCCGGATCGAGCCGGATCTGAAGGATCGCGCCTCCGAGGTGCTGGCCGCCTGCGGCCTGAACCTGAGCGATGCGATCCGACTGTTCCTGCGCCAGGTCGTCGCCCAGCAGGGGCTGCCCTTCGAGGTCAGGGCGCCGAACGCCGCGACGATCGCGGCGATGCGGGAGGCCCGTTCGCTGAAGCGAGCGAAGTTCAGGTCCGCACGGGGACTCTTCGATGACCTCGAGAAAGCCGGCGCAGGCAAAGCGGGCAAACCCGCCAAGAAGCAGCGATAAGACCAAGCAGTTCCGCAAGGACTGGGAACGGCTCACGCATTCGGGTCGCTATGACATGCGTCGCCTCAAGGAGGCGATGCTGCTGCTCATCGCGAACGACGGCCCGCTTCCGCCGGAGTACCTGGACCACGAGCTCACCGGCGACTGGCGGGGCTTCCGGGAGTGCCACGTCGGCGGTGGCTTCCTGCTGATCTACCTCCTGCGCGAGGACGGCGCGATCATTTTCACCCGTGCCGGTACGCATGCGGACCTGTTCGAGTGAGAGAGTGCGCTCCGGGGGAGGGGTCGATTCGAATACTGCCGGACCAGTACTTCGACAAGGCGTCCTGACCTCCCCAGAAATCGTCGACCCACCGACCGCTTGCCCACCTCTCGAGTAACGTAGCCGTCCACCCATTCTCGAATCAAAACCCAGCACCAACGCCCGGTTCACGGAAAGTTCACTCCACCGCCATCGCGCTTACATCCGGTCGCCCTAGATTGCCCCCGGGCGCAATTCCGCGCCCGCCCGGTTCGATCCTTCCAAGAGGAGACCTCGATGCACAAGACGTTTGGCGTGGCCGCGGCGGCGGCCGTGATCGCCATGATGTCGGTCGCCGTGCCCGTTGCAGCGACCGATCGCGACGACCGCTACATCGGCGGCAGGCACGACGACGACGGCCATCACGGTCGCGGCTACTACGACGAGCACGGCCAGAAGAAGGAAGACCGCAGCATCCAGCTGGGCCCGCGGCCGTTCTATCTGGTCGGCGGCATGGACGACGGCCGCCTGAAAGACCGGCTGATGCAATGCGAGAAGGGGCCGTTCTACCGCACCGACTTCTCGATCGGTCACCGCGGCGCGGCGCTGCAGTTCCCCGAGCACACGAAGGAGTCGTACGAAGCGGCCGTGCGCCAGGGGGCGGGCATCGTCGAGTGCGACGTCACCTTCACCAGCGACGGCGAGCTCGTCTGCCGTCACGCCGAGTGCGATCTGCACACGACGACCAACATCCTCGCCACACCGCTCGCCGACAAGTGCGAAGTGAAGTGGACCGGGCCGAACCAGAACCCGGCGCCGAAATGCTGCACCAGCGCCCTGACGCTCCAGGAGTTCAAGTCGCTGACCGGGAAGATGGACGCCGCCAACCCGAGCGCAACGACCGTCCAGGGTTACCTGGGAGGGACAGCGCCATGGCGGACCGATCTCTATACCGGTCGCGGCACCCTCATGACGCTCGCCGAGAGCATCGCGCTCAACGAGAAGCACGGCGTGAAGCACACCCCCGAGCTGAAGAGCGGCGACCCGGAGCGCATCAAGAAGGTCTTCGGCAGCCAGGCGAACTACGCGCAGAAGATGATCGACGAGTTCAAGGCGGCGCGCGTCGACCCGAAACGCGTCTGGGCGCAGTCGTTCAATCCGGACGACGTCCTCTACTGGATCAAGAACGCGCCGCGCTTCGGCCGCCAGGCGGTCTATCTGGACAGCTGGGATCCGACCGCCACGCCGCCGACCCCGCGGCTCACGCTCGACCAGTTGAAGGAGCTGCGGTCCAAGGGCGTGCAGATCTTCGCGCCGCCGATGCCCGCGCTGCTCGCGGTCGACGCGTCGAACCGGATCGTGCCCTCGGAGTACGCCCGGGACATCAAGCGGGTCGGCTTCGACATCATCACCTGGACCATCGAGCGCTCCGACGTGCGCAACGGCGGCTCCAAGGCCGGGTTCTACTACCTCTTCGACGCGCAGGGCAAGGCGGTGAAGAACGACGGCGACATCTACGAGGTGCTCGACGTGCTCGCGCGCCGCGTCGGCATCCTGGGCATCTTCTCCGACTGGCCGGCGACCGTGACCTACTACGCGAACTGCATGGGGCTCAAGTAACCGCGCGCGAAACCGCGGCCGGTTCGCCGCGGTCGAGCACGCCTTCCATCACGGCCGGCGCGATGCGCCGGCCGTTCGCATTTGTGAGCCCCACCGGGCGAAAAAAAACGCCCCGGCATCCCGGGGCGTCTGACTGAAACTGCGCCGGTGTGGCGTCACGTGCCGATCACGCCTCCATCGGCCTTGGTGATCACCAGCACCGATGAGCGCGGCCGGCGGCTCGAGCCGTTCGGCAGCGGGGCGCCCGCGCTGTTCGTCTCGAACTGCCCTTGCGGCCAGTTGCTGTACTGATCCGGATCCGAGGCGAGCGAGTCCTCGCCCGGGTGCTGGATGCCGACGAACATCGTCCGGCCGTTCGGCGTCGTGATGACGCCGGTCACCTCGCAGTTGGGCGGGCTGGTGAGGAAGCGCCGGATCTCGCGCGTGTTCGGATCGGCGCACATCATCACGTTCGAACCGATCTTCTGCCAGTCGAGCGCGCCGTCGCCCGCCTGGTCGGTCTGGATCCACAGACGCCCGAAGTGGTCGAACCAGAGGCCGTCGGGCGCGCCGAAGTCGGCGCTGCCCGCCGGGTTGTCCACGATGTTGCCCGCGTAGCCGACCCCGGACAGGTCGGTGGTCGTGTAGCTCGAGCCGAGCTTCTTCGGCGCCGGCACGTGCGCCGCGGTCTGCGTGTCGCCGCACAGCACGAAGATGTCCCACTCGAAATTGCGCGCCCGCACGCGCGCGTTGCGCTCGCGCCAGCGGATGATGTGCCCGTAGTCGTTGTCCGGCCGCGGATTGGCCGCGTCCACCGGCGGGTTCGCGCTCGCGGCGCCGGAGGAACCGTCGGGGTTGTTGACCGATGCCGGCGTGTTGCCGCGCCGGCTGTTGTTGGTGAACGTGCAGTAGACCTCGATCTCCTTGAAGCCGCGGATGCGCGGCCGCACCGCGGTCCACTCCGGCCGGTCCATCATGGTCGCGCCGACCGCGTCGGCCGCCATGCGCGTCTTGATGAGGATCAGCGCCTGGACCTCGTCGTCGTTCGCGCCCTTGAACTCGTCCAGGTCCCGCAGTTTCTTGCCGGCGAACACCGTATCGGTGTCGGGCTCGAGCGGGATCCACCGGCCCCGGTAGGTGCCCGGCTCGCCGCGCACCGGGATGTCGGTGAACTGCGCGACGAAGAGCGTGCCGTGGTCGAGCATGTCCCGGTTGGCGCGCCGGTCGTTCGATTGCAGGCGCCGCTCGCACACGAACTTGTAGACGTACTCGTTGCGCTCGTCGTCGCCCATGTAGAAGGCGACCGAGTTTTCGTCGTCCACCACGACCTGCGCGCTCTCGCACTTGAACCGGCCCATCGCGGTGCGCTTCACCGGCTTCGAGTCGGGGTCGAACGGGTCGATCTCGACGCGCCACCCGGCCGTGTGCGGCTCGTTCGGGTTGACGGCGACGTCGAAGCGGTCGTCGAGCTGGTACCAGCGGTAGATGCTGTACTTCGCGTCGGCAGCGTTGCTGCCGCTCGCGCCGCTGTAGGTGAACCCGTTGCGCGAGATGCCGTAGCGCGACTCGAGCTTGGTGGGCGCGGTCTTGCCGCCGTCCTTCCAGCCGAAGTAGCCGTTCCAGTTCTCTTCGCAGGTGAGGTAGGTGCCCCACGGGGTGTAGCCGTGCGCGCAGTTGTTCATCGTGCCGTAGGCGGTGTAGCCGTCGTTGAGCCCGCCGGTGTCGGTCGATGCGGTAGGCGTGATGGCGTACTTCTTCGTCTTCAGCAGCGCGTGGCCCGCGGCCGGGCCGGAGATCGCCATCTCGGTGTTGGCGGTGATGCGCCGCCCGTACGGCGAATTCGGCACCACCACCCAGTCGCCGCGGCCGCGCCGCTCGACCTCCATCACGGTGACGCCGTGCGCGGCCTGCGACTTGCGGATCTTCTCAACCGAGAGGACCGAGCCCGGCTTGCCGAACTCCGGCATCGCGGTGCCGCCGGCCGACTTGCCCGCGGGAATGTACTCGAGCCCGTCGGCGTGCAGGATCTCCTCGTGCGTGTACTCGTGGTTCACGCACAGCAGGCCCTGCTCCACGCGCCGCCCGCGCGGCCCGCCCTCCGGGGGCAGCGGAAAGTAGTGCATGCCGTCACAGTGCATGCCGAACTGCAGCGCCTGGGTCGCCGCGTCCTGCGAGGCGTCCTCGACCCAGGCCGGCGCACCCGGCGTCACCGGGTCGCCCCACGCCGCGAGGACCTCGACCTTGTAGCCGGACGGCACTTTCACCATGTCCGCGACCGGGACGACCACCTTTCCAACGGAATCGAGCGTCGCGAGGCTCGGCGCGATCCCGTCGAACCCGATGCCGGCGAAGCCGACCGACGGCGGAATCGGCGCGGCGCCGGCCGCGCGCGGCAGCGCGGTCAGCGATGCGCCGCCGAAGGCCGCCAGGACCGAGGCGCTCAGCGTGCCCTGCATGAACCGGCGCCGGCCGGCGTCGATGCGCTCGATCACGTCGAGGATCGACTCGTTTCCGGAGGG
>CAZIXQ010000251.1:0-5868 GCA_964543155.1 uncultured Enterobacteriaceae bacterium | reverse complement strand
GGGACCGCCCGTCACTTGCCCGCGATCGCGGCCCGGATCTGTTCGAGCGCGGTGGGGTCCTCGATCGTGGTCAGGTCGCCGGGGTCCCGCCCCTCGGCGAGCGCCTGGATCGATCTGCGCAACAGCTTGCCCGAGCGCGTCTTCGGCAGCGCCGACACGAAGTGCACGCGCGACGGGCGCGCGATCGCGCCGAGCAGGCGGTCGACCGTCTGCATCACCTCCTTCTCCTGCGCCGCGCGACTCTCCGCGGTGGCGACTTTCGCCGCGTCCTTCGCCACCGCGAAGGCGAGCGGCATCTGGCCCTTGAGCGAGTCGGCGACGCCGACCACGGCCACCTCGGCGACGTTGGGGTGCGACGACACCGCTTCCTCGATCTCGCGCGTGCCGAGCCGGTGACCGGCGACGTTGATCACGTCGTCCGTGCGGCCGAGGATGAAGAAGTAGCCGTCCTTGTCGCGGATGCCCCAGTCGAAGGTCGAGTACACCTGCCTGGTCTTGAAGGTCTCGAAGTAGGTCTTGACGAAGCGCTCGTCGTCGCCCCACACGGTGGTCATCACGCCCGGCGGGAGCGGCGGCACGATCGCGACGACGCCCTTCTCGTCGGCGTTGCACTCGGAGGCGTCGGCCTCGCGCAGCAGCCGCAGGTCGTAGCCATAGGCCGCGAACGACGGGCTGCCGAACTTGATCGGCGTCACCTCGACGCCCGGCGCCGCCGTGAGGACCGGCCACCCCGTCTCGGTCTGCCAGTAGTGGTCGATGACCGGCTTCTTCAGCGCCTCCGAGATCCAGACGTGCGTCGGCTCGTCGAGCGGCTCGCCCGCGAGGAACAGGTAGCGCAGGCTGGAGAGGTCGTACTTCGTGAGCAGGGCGGGGTCCTGCTTCTTCAGCACCCGGATCGCGGTGGGCGCCGAGAACATCACGCTCACCTTGTGGTCCTGCACGATCTTCCACCAGATGCCGGCATCGGGCCGGATCGGCGTGCCCTCGTACATGATGCTCGTCATCCCGGCGATGAGCGGCCCGTAGATGATGTACGAGTGGCCGACCACCCAGCCGATGTCGCTCGTCGTGAACATCGTCTCGCCGGCGTTGCCGCAGTAGATGTGCTTCATCGACGCCGCGAGCGCCACCGCGTAGCCGCCGGTGTCGCGCTGCACCCCCTTCGGCTTGCCGGTCGTGCCCGAGGTGTACAGGATGTACGAGGGCTCGCTCGACTCGAGCCAGGTCACCGGGACCTTCGCGTCCAGGTGCTGCGCGCGCAGCGCCTCCCAGTCGACGTCGCGCCCGGAGACGAGCTTCACCGCCGGATCGAGGCCGCGGTGGACGAGGAGCACCTTCTCGGGCTTGGACCGGGCGAGGCTGATCGCCTCGTCGAGCAGCGGCTTGTAGTGCACCGCCTTCCCCGCGCGCATTCCGCCGTCGGAAGACACGATGAGCTTCGGGCGCGCGTCGTCGATGCGCGAGGCGAGGCTGTGCGCCGCGAACCCGCCGAACACCACCGAGTGGATCGCGCCGATGCGCGCGCAGGCGAGCATCGCGAAGGCCGCCTCGGGAATCATCGGCATGTAGATCAGCACGCGGTCGCCGCGCCCGACGCCGAGCGAGCGCATCATCGCCGCGGCGCGGTTCACCTCCGCGTGCAGCTCGCGGTAGGTGTAGGTCGCCTGCTTCTCGACCTCGGTCGAGATCCACACCAGCGCGGGCTGGTCGGCGCGCGCGGCGAGATGCCGGTCGATCGCGTTGTGGCAGAGGTTGGTCTCCCCGCCGACGTACCACTTCGCGAAGGGCGGCCGCGAGAAGTCGAGCACCTGCGCGAACGGCTTGTGCCATTCGACGAGCTTCGCCTGCTCGGTCCAGAACGCGTCGCGCTCGGCGATCGAGCGCGCGTGGAATGCGCGGTATTTCTCTCCAGCCATGTCGCCTCCTCCTTGCCGGTCGTTCGCTCCTGGCGCGCTCGATTGTGTGCCCGGGCGGTCTACGCCGCCATGTCGACGACGATCCTGCCCCGCACCCGCGCCTGCAGGAAATCGTCGAACACCTTCGGCAGGTCGTCGAACGGGATGGTGCGGGTGAGTTGCGCCAGATGGCGGGGCCGCAGATCGGTCGCCAGGCGCTGCCAGACGGCCTGGCGCCGCGGCATCGGGCAGTTCACCGAATCGACGCCGAGCAGGCTCACGCCGCGCAGGATGAAGGGCGCGACGGTCGTGTTCAGGTTCATGCTCGCGGCGAGGCCGACCGCCGCGAGCGGCGCCCCGATCTGCATCGTGCTGGCGAGCCACGCGAGCATCTCGCCGCCGAGGTTGTCCACCGCACCGGCCCAGGTCGCCCTGTCGAGCGGCTTGATCTTCGCGAGGTCGATGCCCGAGCGCAGCATCACCTCTTTCGCGCCCAGCCCCTTGAGGTAGTCGGCTTCCGCGGCCTTGCCGGTGATCGCGACGACCTGATGGCCGAGCCCCGCGAGGATGTCGATCGCGATCGAGCCGACGCCGCCGGTCGCGCCGGTGACCGCCACCGGGCCGGCGCCCGGCCGCAAGCCCTCGTGCTCCATTCGCACGACGGCCAGGCCCGCGGTGAACCCGGCCGTGCCGAGCGCCATCGCGTCGAACAGGCTCATCCCCTTCGGCATCGGTACCACCCAGTCGGCCTTGACGCGCGCGTACTCGGCGTACCCGCCGTCGTGCGCGACGCCGATGTCGTAGCTCGTCGCGATCACGGCGTCGCCCTTCTTGAAGCGCGCGTCGCCCGACTCGACCACGGTGCCCGCGAGGTCGATGCCGCCCACGCACGGGAAGCGCCGGATGATGCGCCCCGCGCCGGTCGCCGCGAGCGCGTCCTTGTAGTTCACGCCGGAATAGGCGACGCGGATCGTCACCTCGCCCGGGTCGAGCTCGTCGATCGTGCTCTGCTCGAACGCGGCGGTGACCTTGCGGTCGGCCTCGCGCAGCCGGAAGACCCTGAACTTGTCCATCGTCGGTGGCTCCTTATAAACGGTACGCCTGACACGGCGCTTACGTGGGCGCCGCCTCGACATCCACGACCGGCACCGGTCCGGCCCCCGGTCCGCGCCGCGCGGCGATCAGGTACTCGCGCGTCTGCATCTCCGCAAGCCGGCTCGCGGTACGCTGGAACTCGTTGGCGAGCACCCCCTCGACGAAAAGCGCCTCCGGCGGCGCCGCCGCTGACACGATCAGCTTGACCTTGGCGTCGTAGAAGACATCCACGAGCAGCGTGAAGCGCCGCGCCTCGTTCGCCTGGCGCGCGGTCATTCGCGGCACATTCGAGAGCACGACCGTATGGAACCGGCGGGCGAGGTCGAGATAGTCGAGCTGCGAGCGCGGCCCGCCGCACAGCACGTCGAAGTCGAACCAGACGACGCTGCCCGCGCGCCTGCGGTACGGGATCACGCGGCCCTCGACGTCGAGCTCGTGGAACTCCTCCTCCACGTCCGCGACCTGGCGAAACGCGCGCTCGAGCGCACGCTCGGCCTCCGGGCCGAGCGGCGCGTGGTAGACCTCGATCCGCTCGAGCGCGCGGCGGCGGTAGTCGACCGGGCCGTCGAGCGGAACGACGTCCAGGCGCTCCTTCAGCAATGCAATGGTCGGCAGGAACCGCTCGCGCTGCAGGCCGTCGGAGTAGAGCCCGTCCGGAGGGTAGTTCGAGGTCATGCAGTACACCACGCCGCGATCCATCGTGCGCTGGAGCAGCCGCCCGAGGATCATCGCGTCGGCGATGTCGTTGACGTGGAACTCGTCGAAGCAGACGAGGCGATAGCGCTTCGCCACCCGCCAGGCCACCGCGTCGAGCGGGTCCTCGCGCCCCTTGAGCCGCTCCAGCTCGCGGTGGATGTCGCGCATGAAGTGATGGAAGTGCACCCGGCGCTTGCGCACGAGCGGCACGGTCAGATAGAAGCTGTCCATGAGGAAGCTCTTGCCGCGGCCGACCGGGCCCCACAGGTAGGCGCCGCGCGGGAGCGGCGGCCGAACGACCATCCGGCGCAGCGCGCTCGAGCGCCGGGACTTGTAGTCCGCCCACTGCTCGTAGGCGCGCTGGAGCCGCTGGACCGCGGCGTACTGCGCATCGTCGGCGACGAACCCCCGCCGTGCGAGCGCCTGCTGATAGTACTCGAGCACCGTCAGCGGAAGCCGCATGGCGGGCGCGGTGTACTCCGTCGAGTCGAAGACGCTGTCCCCGATCGGGGGCAGGTGCTCCTCGGGCTCCTCGTGGGCGCTGTCCCTCATCTGGGAAGAAGGCTAACCGGCCGTGGAAAACCGGCGCAAGCGTAGCACCGCGCCCGCGGCCCGGTGGCGCGCCCTACATGTTGAGCGCGCGCCTGTCGACCGCGAGGGCCGCCTCGTGCATCACCTCGGAGAGCGACGGATGCGCGTGCACGATGCGCGCGATGTCCTCGGCGGCGGCGCGGAACTCCATCGCCACCACCGCCTCGGCGATCAGTTCGGACGCGTGCGTGTTGATGATGTGCACGCCCAGGATCTCGTCGGTGCGCTGGTGCGCGAGCATCTTCACGAAGCCGCTCGTGTCGCCGTGCCCGAGCGCGCGCCCGTTGATGCTGAACGGGAACTGCCCGACGCGGTAGGGCGTCCCGTCGCGCTTGAGCTGCTGCTCGGTCTTGCCTACCCAGGCGATCTCGGGCGAGGTGTAGATGACCCAGGGGATGGTCTCGAGATTGACGTGCGCCTTCTGGCCTGCGATCAGCTCGGCCACCATCACGCCTTCCTCCTCCCCCTTGTGCGCGAGCATCGGCCCGCGCACCACGTCCCCGATCGCGTACACGTTGGGCAGGTTGCTGCGGCAGTGGTCGTCGACCTCGATGAAGCCGCGCGCATCGGTCTTCAGACCGGCCGTCTCGGCGCCCAGGCCGTCGGTGTTCGGAACCCGCCCGACCGAGACGATCAGGCGGTCGCACTCCAGACGCTCGCTCTTCCCGTCGAGCTCGTAGTCGACGTGGACGCCCTTCTTGCTCGCCGCGACCTTGCCGAGTTTCACGCCGAGGCGGATGTCGAGCCCCTGCTTCTTCGTGAAGAGCTTCCACGCCTCCTTTGCCACGCTCTCGTCGGCGGCAGCAAGAAAGGTCGGCAGCGCTTCGAGCAGCGTGACCTGGGCGCCGAGCCGCCGCCACACACTGCCGAGCTCGAGCCCGATGACCCCGGCGCCGATCACGCCCAGCCGCCGCGGCACCTCGGTGAGCGCCAGCGCACCGACGTTGTCGCAGACGATCTCGTTGTCGACCGGCACGCCCGGGAGGTGGCGCGCCTTCGAGCCGGTGGCGACCACCACCGCACGCGCCTCGACGACCTCGGACGCGCCGTCGGCGGCGACCTCGATCTGCCAGCCCGCCCCGCCCCGGCCGGCGAACCGGCCGTGGCCCTTCAGCCAGGCGATCTTGTTCTTGCGGAAGAGCGTCTCGATGCCCTTCGTCATCTTCGCGACGATCCCCTCCTTGCGCGCGAGCATCTTCGCGACGTCCATACTGGCGCCGCTGACGGTCACACCGTGGTCGGCGAGACCGGTGAGCGCGTGCTCGTACTGCTCGGAGGACTCGAGCAGCGCCTTGGAGGGGATGCAGCCGACGTTGAGGCACGTCCCGCCGAGCTTCGGCTCGCCCGCCGGGTTGCGCCAGAACTCGACGCACGCGGTGGCCAGCCCGAGCTGCGCCGCGCGGATCGCGCAGATGTAGCCGGCCGGGCCCGCGCCGATCACGATCACGTCGAACGTCTGTGCCATGGCGCCGGCTCAGATGTCGAACAGGAGGCGCGAGGGGTCCTCGAGCGCGTCCTTCATCGCGACGAGCGCGAGGACCGCCTCGCGTCCGTCGATGATGCGGTGATCGTAGGAGAGCGCGAGGTAGTT
>CAZIXQ010000250.1:0-5877 GCA_964543155.1 uncultured Enterobacteriaceae bacterium | reverse complement strand
GCCGCGCGGTCCGGGCCGAGCTCCGTCACCACGGTCCGGGCCGGCAGCACCGCAGCCGCCGCCGGCAGGCTGAAGAGCACGCCGTGGTGCCAGAGGCCGGGCTGCGCGCTCGGGACCTCGTAGGCAAGGGCCGCAAGGTCTGCGCGCCGCGCGACGCGGATCGCGCCGCGCGCGGTGACGGCCTGCAGCGCGTCGCGCTCGCACGGCTCCCCGGCCGCGCACATGAACTCCGCGAGCGCCCCGGAACCGCCGAGGCTCCACGCGTTGCGCGGATCGGCGAGGCGCGCCGCCACGAGCTCGAGGGGCGTCAAGGGGACCCCGCCTAGTAGAGCATTCCCACCGTCGCCCCCGCGATCAGCGTCGCGAGCGTGCCCGAAACGAGCGTGCGCGACCCGAGCGCCACGATCTCGCCGCGGCGCGCCGGCGCCATTGTCGCCAGCCCGCCGATCATGATCCCGAGGCTGCCGAAGTTCGCGAATCCGCACAGCGCGTAGGCCATGATGAGCCGCGACCGCGGCGAGAGCGCCGCGTCGCCGAGCTTCCCGAGCTCGAGGTAGGCGAGCAGCTCGTTGAGGACGGTCTTGATCCCGAGGAGCTGCCCCGCGACCTGCGCCTCGGCCCACGGAATGCCCGCGAGCCAGGCGAGCGGCGCCATCGCGACGCCGAGGATCCGCTGCAGCGTCAGCGGCGCACCGCCGGCGTCCGGGGCCAGGCCGAGGATCGCGTTGGCGAGGTGCACGAGCGCGACGAGCACGAGCAGCATCGCGACGATGTTGATGAGCAGCGCCACCCCGTCGAGCGTCCCGCGCGTGATCGCGTCCATGCTGCTTCCCGCCTCCGACGGCGCGAGATCCGCCGTCGTGCCGCCGGTGGCGCGCTCCTCCGGCGACGGCGGCACCATCAGGAGCGACACCGCGATCGCCGCCGGGGTCGCGATGATCGAGGCGATCAGGATGTGGCCGAGCGCGCCGGGGACCGCCCGCCCGATGAAGCTCGCGTACAGGACCATCACCGTGCCGGCGATGGTCGCCATGCCGCAGCTCATCATCACGAAGAGCTCCGCGCGCGACATGCGCGCGATGTACGGGCGCACGAAGAGCGGCGCCTCGACCATGCCCACGAAGACGTTCGCGGCAGCCGAGAGGCCCACCGCCCCGCCGACGCCCATTGCGCGCTCGAGCAGCCGCGCGAAGAGCCGCACGACCCACGGGAGGATGCGCCAGTAGTACAGCAGCGAGGTGAGCGCGCTGACCACGAGCACCAGCGGCAGCGCCCGGAACGCGAGCACGAACGAGCTCGTCGCCGGTTTCTCCTCGAAGGGCAGCGGCGCCCCGCCGAGGTAGCCGAACACGAACGACGTGCCGGCCTGCGTCGCGCGCTCGAGCGCCTCGACCGCGCGGTTGAGGAGGAGGAATGCGTCGGACACCGCCGGCACCTTGAGGCACAGCGCCGCCAGGACGAGCGTGAGCGCCATCCCGGCGAGGACCGGTCGCCAGCGGACGCTGCGACGCCGCTCCGACAGCGCCCAGGCGAGCGCGTGCAGGGCGAGAAACCCGAACGCGCTCTGCGCGGCGAGCGCGCTCATCCGGCCATGCTCACGCCGAGGAGCTTGCCGATGCCGTAGGTGAGCGCCCCGGCGACCGCGCCGATCGCCAGCATGCGCAGGCCGTCGCGCAGCGCGCTGCGGCCGGTGAAGAGGCTGATCGTCGCGCCGACCGCGAACAGCGCCACCGCCGTGACGCCGATCGATGTCCCGAGCGCGGCGCCGCCCCGCAGGACGAGGAACGGCGCGAGCGGGATGATCGCGCCGACCGCGAACGAGAGGAAGGACGCCGCGGCGGCGCCCCAGGGCGAGCCGAGCTCGTCGGGATTCAGGCCCAGCTCCTCGCGCGCCAGCGTGTCGAGCGCGCGCTCCGGGTCGGCGATGGTCGAAGTGGCGAGCGCCGCCGCCTCGTCGGGGGGCAGGCCGCGCGCCTCGTAGATGAGCGCGAGCTCCTGCGCCTCCTCCGCCGGGTACTCGGCGAGCTCCTTGCGCTCGAGGCCGATCTGGTGCTCGAACATCTCGCGCTGCGAGCGCACCGACACCCATTCGCCCGCGGCCATCGAGAACGCGCCCGCCAGCAGGCCGGCGACGCCTGACAGGACGATCACGCTGCTCGAAGCCGTGGCGCCCGCAACGCCAAGGATGAGGCTGCAGTTGGAGACGAGCCCGTCGTTCACGCCGAACACGGCCGCGCGCAGGTTGCCGCCCGTGGCCACGTTGCGATGGCGCGCCTGCATGTCCTCGATCGAGGTCGGGCGCGGGTGGCCGGGCTGGGCGTGCGTGTAGACCGAGAGGCCGCGCACCTTCATCGCCGCGAGCACCATCCGCACCGCGCGCGGCCCGTGGCGCCGAACCAGGGCGCCGACGACCCTGGCCCGCGCGTCGGGCACGTAGCGGCTCGGCACCGTCGCCCCCTGCCGGCGCGCGGCGTCGGCCCAGATGGCGGCCTGGCTCTCGGCCTCGTTTGCGAGCTCGCGGAAGAGCCGCTCGCGCGGGGTGCCGCGCTCGGCGTCGGCGACGATGCGATAGAGGTAGGCCGAGCGCATCTCGTCGGCCCAGCCGGCGACGGCGTCAGCGGCGGATGCGGCGGTCAAGCGTTGCTCCGGTCCACGAACCGGGGCGCATGGTACCGGACCCGCGTCGGGTCAGGACGCGGCGCGGCGCCAGCGTTCGTCGACGAGGACGACCGAGGTCTCGATCTGTCGGTCGGGGATCGACCAGTACCGGCGCAGGAGCCGCTCCTTCTGCGCCGGGGAAGTGAGCGCGAAACCGTGCCGCTCGTAGAAGCGGATCGCCCAGGTTGCCGCCGCCCAGGTGCCCACGAGCAAAGGCCGGTCGGACCGATCGACGAGATGCCGCAGGAGCGCGCCGCCGATGCCCTCGCGGCGCGCCGCGGTCGCGACGTACGCGTGGCGGATGAGCGCGACGTCCAGCACGTCCTGGAGTCCCATGACCCCGATGAGCCGCTCATCCCTCTCCGCGCCCCAGAAGGCCACGCCCGCCGCGATCTCCGCACGCAACTCCGCCTCGGGCATGTACGGCTCGTGCCAGCGGTCGGCGGGAATCACGCCGCGATAGGCTTGCGCCGCGTCGTTGATGATCGCGAGCACCGCCGGAACGTCGGCCTCGCCGCAGCGGCGGATCATCGGCGCGCTACGCGTGCTCGAGCGCCCGCTCGAAGTCGGCGAGGAGATCGCGCCAGTCCTCCACCCCGATCGAGAAGCGCACCATCCCGTCGGACACCCCCGCCAGCGCGAACTCGGCCTCGGTGAAGCCCGAGTGCGTGGTCGACTTCGGGTGGCAGACCAGCGTCTCGACCCCGCCGAGCGACACCGCGTCGCGCGCGATGCGCACGTGACGCAGGAAGTCGAACGCGGCGCGCTTTCCGCCCTTGAGCTCGACCGAGAACACCGCGCCCGCGCCCTGGCACTGCGCCTCGCGGATGCGGACCTGCTCGGGGTCGTCGAACTGGGCCGGATAGTGGATGCGCGCGACTTTGGGGTGCCGCGCGAGCGCCTCGACGATCATGCGCGCGTTCTTGGTCGCCTGGCGCATGCGCAGCGCGACCGTCGGCAGACGGCCGTTCAGGATCCAGCACTCGTCGGGCTGCAGGATGGTGCCGAAGAGGCCGCGCAAGGCCCGGATCGGCGCGGCCACCGCAGCGTCGCGCGTCAGCGCGAACCCGCCGATCAGGTCGGAGAAGCCGGACAGGTACTTCGTGGCCGAGTAGAGCACGACGTCGGCGCCGTGCCGGAAGGGGTGCTGGAACACCGGCCCGAGCAGCGTGTTGTCGACCATCACGAGCGGGCGGTCCGGGCGCTGCCCGGCGCAGTGCGCGGCATGGCGGAGGTCGGTCATCGTGAGCGTGGGGTTGGCCGGGGTCTCGATCAGGACCACCCCCACCTCCGGCGTGTCGCGGAGGGCCTGCTCGATCCCGGCCGAGTCGCCGGCGCGCACCGGCACCCCGCGCACGCCCCACGGCTCGAGCACGTTCTGGATGAGCTTCTGCGTGCCGCCGTAGATCGGCACCGTGTACACGATCGCGCGCCCCGGTCGCAAGTGGGCGAAGAGCGCGGTGACGATCGCCGACATGCCGGAATTGAACACGAGCGCGCCGGTCGCCCCGGGCTCGAGTGGCGCAACCTGGTCCTCGAGGATTTCCGCATTCGGATGGTTGAAGCGCGAATAGACGAGCGCAATCCCCTCTCCGGGCTGGCGCTGGGCGCGTCCGGCCATGAGGTCGAACGCTCGCTCGGCGGCCTCGGGGCTCGGGAAGACGTACGTCGAGCTGCGGAACACCGCCGGGCGCGCGGAGCCGACGGAGAGCGTCGGGTCGAACCCGCGGGTCAGGACTTCGGTGGGCGGGTGCAGCGGGATCCTGGGATCGCTCATGCTCGCCTCCTCGATGACCGGAACAGTCGACGAGAGTGTCGCGCATCGCGCGCCGGCGCGCTGCGCGCGGCGCGAGGGACATGCCGACTAGTGCGCGTGCGGCCGAAAAAGCGCCGCGCCGCCCATCGGCCGGGTGCGCTCAGCGCTGGACCCGCTCGCGCCGAATTTCCGCGAGGCGGGGTGCGAGCCCCTTCCCCCGCGGCGCTTCGTTCACGACGCCGGTCACCAGGAGCGACTGGCCGCGCGCGGGCAGGCTCTCCCGCACCGTGACGACGATCTCCGCGCCCTCCGCCTTCAGCGTGTAGAAGCGCGAGGCCTGGCCGCCCGACATGACGAGCTCGCTCGTGGACGTCACGGTGCCCTGGACGGTGACCGCCTTGCCCTGGAAGCGGGCGGGGGTCGCGGCGACATCGCGCAGGGGCGTGATCACGGGGCCGGGCTCGAGCGCCTTTTCGGCGTGCCCGGCCGCCCGCTTCAACTCTTCCGGAAAGAAGTGCCAGACCGCACCGGCCGCTGCCGCGAGGCCGACGAGCACGACCAGCCAGGCCCGCCCGCGCTGCACTCAGTCGTCCCGCGCGTCGGCCACCACCCGGCGGATCACCTCGAACGAGAACCCGCGGCCGTGCAGGAAGCGCATTTGCTTCGCGCGCTCGAGCGGGTTCGCCGGCGGCACGCCGAAGCGCTTGCGCCACGCCTCGCGTGCGCGCTCGAGCTCGCTCGCGCGCGCGGCATTCGCGACCTTCTCGATCGCGGCGGCGCTCACGCCCCGCGACCGGAGCTCGTGCGCGATGCGCGCGGCGCCGAACTTCCTTCCCAGCGTATGCGCGCGCGCCTCGGCGTAGCGGTCGTCGGAGAGGAGCTTGCGGCGCACGAGTTCATCGAGCAGCGGCTCGATCTCGCCGGGAGCGTCGGCGTGCGGCGCGAGCTTGCGCGCGAGCTCCGCGCGGGTGTGCTCCCGCCGCGCGAGCAGCGCGACCGCGCGGCCGCGCAGCGAGAGGTCCTTCTTCTGCAGATCAGGCCTCCGCGGCGGCCGCCGCGATCGGTTGCGGCGCGGCGACGCCCGCCTTCTCGCGGATCCTCGCCTCGATCTCGGCGGCGAGCTCCGGGTGCTCCCTCAGGTACTCGCGGGCATTGTCCTTGCCCTGGCCGATGCGATCCTTCTTGTACGCGAACCACGCGCCGGACTTGTCCACGATGCCGTGCTGCACCCCGAGCTCGAGGATCTCGCCTTCGCGCGAGATGCCCTCGCCGTACAGGATGTCGAAAATCGCCTCGCGGAACGGCGGCGCGACCTTGTTCTTCACCACCTTGACGCGGGTCTCGTTGCCGATGACCTCCTCGCCCTTCTTGATCGCGCCGATGCGGCGGATGTCCATCCGCACCGAGGCGTAGAACTTGAGCGCGTTGCCGCCGGTGGTGGTCTCGGGGTTGCCGAACATCAC
>CAZIXQ010000249.1:0-5898 GCA_964543155.1 uncultured Enterobacteriaceae bacterium | reverse complement strand
TGTTCGGCAGCTCCTCGTCGGTCACGATGTCGCCGGGCCCGATCAGCTTGATGCCTGCCTGGGCGAGGCCGAGGTCGCCGAAGCCCTTGATCAGCGCGGTGGCCGACTTTCCGGCCGGCACGAACACGAACAGCGCATCGGGTTTCGCGTCCTTCACGCGCTGCAGGAACGGCGCGAAGTCGGAGGTGGGCGGCGGCATGCGCACCGTGCCGATGACCTTGCCGCCCCCCGCGGTGAAGGCCTTGGTAAAGGCCTCCTGGGCGTCGTGGCCCGGGCCGAAGTCGGCGACGGCGACATACGCCGTCTTGAACCTCTTGGCGGCCCAGGTGCCCATCGGGTAGCTCGACTGCCAGAGCGTGAAGGAGGTGCGCGCGATGTACGGCGAGCGCTCGGTGATCATCGCCGTGCCCGCGTTCATGATGACGAACGGCACCTTCGCCTCGGTGGCGAGCGGCGCGATCGAAAGCGCGTTCGGCGTCCACACCACGCCGGTCAGGAGCTGCACCTTGTCGCGCACGATCAGCTCGGTCGCGAGCCGCTTGGCGGTCTCCGGGTTGATGCCGGTGTCGTCGCGCTTGATGATCTCGAGATTGACGCCCGGCGGCAGCTTGCACTGGCCGAGCTTCATGAAGAGGTTGATCGCCTTCTCGATCTGGTCCCCGTTGGAGGCCATCGGCCCCGAGTAGGTGTTGATCAGGCCGACCTTCACCGTCTGCGCGGCGAGCGGACCGGCGATCATTGCGCCGCACAAAGCGGCCGTAGCGGCGGCAATGAAGCCCTTTCCGATGGTCATGAGCGTCCTCCTCCGAGAGGTGTTGCGAGGCCGGGACTATAACAAGCCCCGGTCCGCGGCGGCTAGCGGCCGGCGCCGCGATAGCAGCTATCGAACCACGGCATCGTCGCGGCTCACCCCGCCACTCACCCCACCATCGTGAGGCCGCCGCTCACGCTGAGCACCTGGCCGGTGACGTACTCGGCGTTCGGGCCCGCGAAGTACAGCACCGCCTCGGCGATCTCGGCCGGCTTGCCGAAGCGGCGCATCGGGATCGCCTTGACGAAGGCGTCGCGGATCTTCTCGGGCACCGCCGCGAGCAGCGGCGTGTCGGTCGGCCCGGGGCAGACGCAGTTGGCGGTGACGTTGAAGCGGGCGCCCTCGCGCGCGAGGCCCTTGGTGAAGCCGATCAGGCCGGCCTTGGCGCCCGAGTAGACGGTCTCCCCGAGGCTGCCGACGCGTCCGGCGTCGCTCGACACGTTCACGATGCGTCCGGACCTGCGCTCGAGCATCTGCGGCAGGAGCGCGCGGGTGAGCCGCATCGGCCCGACGAAGTTGAGGCTGATCACCTTGTCCCAGAAGGCGTCGTCGGTCTCGACGAACGGCATCGTCTTGCCCCACCCGGCGGCATTGACCAGGATGTCGACCCGCCCGTGGCGCTCCAGCACCGCGGCGGCGAGCGCGCTGATCGAGGCGGCATCGGTCAGGTCCACGTGGAAGAACGTAGCCTTTCCGCCACGTTCGCGGATCGCGCCCGCGATGGCCTCGCCGCCCTCGCGCGCGATGTCCGCGATGCACACGGTCGCGCCATCGGCGGCGAACGCCTCCGCGGTGGCGCGGCCGATTCCCGAGGCGGCGCCAGTGACGACGGTGATCCGGTCAGCGAACTTCATCGGGGTCTCCTTTGGTCGCGCGCGGGGGTCCGGTCGAGAAAGGCCGCGACCCGGCGGCGGGTCTCGCCGTCGAGCGCGTTGACCGGCGGCCGCGAGCGCGTCGCGGTGACGATCGCGTTGGCACGTTCGGTGGCGAGCATGCGGGCGAGGATCGCCTGCCCCGGCGCGGTCGTCTTTAGCCTGCCTCAAGCCCGGGCGACCCACCCATGGGATTCGTCCCATTCCGGTCCTGAGGGACTCCGTTCGCCTGCGGCCGCGGAACGGGTTGGCCTCTTCTGCGAGTGCGGTGGGAAAGCAAGAGTGGGACTCAACCCACTCCTCGTCCCACTCTGGAAGTGGGTTGACAGGCCACCCGCCGAAGCCTTCAATCCGAACGAGCCGGAGCCACGGTGGAGGGGCGATGGAGGCCGAGCGGCTGCTGCGCGAGATCACGGACTACTGCCGGCGGGCGGGGCTGGCCGAGTCGACGTTCGGACGCCTCGCGGTGAACGACGGCAAGTTCGTGAACCGCCTGCGCGAGGGCGGGCGAATCACGACCACCACCTGCGACCGCGTCCGCTCCTACATCGCCGGGGGGGCCTCCGCGTCCCCGGCGCCCGCCGTGGCGCCCGCGCCAGCGCGCCAGGCGGCGCCCGCGTCCGCGGCGGCGCAGGACCGCAATTTCCGCTTCTTCGACAACCGCCAGAAGTACCTGCTCTTCGTGAGCACCTGCTCGGAGAAGGCGGTGGTGGCGAGCCGCGTGGCGATGGAGCTCGCGAACATCCACCCGCGGCCGCCCGCGGTGCGCATCTTCGACGCCGGCGTGGGCGACGGCACGGTGCTCACGCGCGTCATGCGCGCGATGCACCACCGCTTCCCGACGATGCCGTTCTACATCGTCGGCAAGGAGATCAGCCTCGAGGACGTCCGCCTCGCGCTCGAGAAGATGCCCGACCGCTTCTTCGAGCATCCGGCAACCGTGCTGGTGATGACCAACCTCTACTACCGCGAGGCGCCGTGGCTCGTGCCGGGCTCGCTCACCGCGGCATCCGGGCTCGCCTGGCACGAGCTCGCCCTCACCGGCACGAGCGGCCACGAGTTCGAGGAGCAGATCACCGCGCTCGCACCGTTCCTGGCCGAGCACTGGCGCGCGCACGTGAGCCCGGCGAGCGGCAACCCGGTGTACGAGCGTCCCGCGGTCCTGGTCGTCTACCGCGAGGACCACCGCTTCCTCCTCGACCCGATCATCCCGCGCCGCGGCGGTACGCAGGCCGACTACGACCTCGTGATCGCGTCGCAGCCGTACCGCGCGCGCGCGAGCCTCGAGTTCAAGGCCGCGCGCGTGATCGCGCCGCTCGCGCGGAGCCTCGGGCGCGGCGGGCGGCTGCTCGCGATCCACTCGCACGGCAGCGACCCGGGACTCGAGATCCTGCAGGGGATGTGGCCGGGCGAGAACCCGTTCCGGCACGACCGCCACCAGATGCTCCGGGCGGTGAAGGACGCGCTCGGCCCCGCCGCGCGCGAGCTCAACTTCAACGCCTACGCCGACGCCCGGTCGCTCTTCCGCTACGACATGCACACGCTGCCGACCGAGATCTCGAGCTCGATCGGCACCTCGACGCTGTTCGCCGCGTGGAACGCCGCGGTGTACGTCGGCCAGATCGAGGACGCGCGGCTCGAGGACGCGATCCGGCACGGCCGCTACCTGCAGGTGACGAGCGACGTGCTGCAGCAGCACGGCGGGCTCTGGTTCCTTGACGAGTCCTACGTGATCTCGCGGCGGCGCGACTAGGAGGGGCAATGATCGTGACCGACGACGCGGCGCGCACGGGCGCCGACCTGAAGACTGCGATCGCGGCGCTCGCCCGCGGAGCGTCCATCGAGTCCTCCACGCGCGACCTCTCCGAGATCGACGAGTACGCCGCGCTCGTCGCGCCGGGAACGGACGTCTACGTCGCATGGCTGCCGCGCATGCCCTATCACCACGTGGCGAGCGCCGCGCGGCGCCTGCGCGAAGTCGGCATGAACCCGGTGCCGCACATCGCTCCGCGCCAGCTCGCGAGCCCGGCGGCGGCGGCGGACTTCCTCGGGCGCCTGCGCGACGGCGCGGGCGTGACGCGGGCCCTGCTCGTCGCCGGCGATTGCGAGCAGGTCGGGCCGTACGCCTCGAGCGGCGCCTTCCTCGCCACCGGCCTCCTCGAGGCGCACGGGATCCGGAGCGTCGGGGTCGCGGGCTACCCCGAAGGCCATCCGCGGCTGGACGCGGACGCGCTCGACGGGGCGCTCGACCGCAAGATCGAGGAGGCGGGCCGCCGCGGCATCGACCTCTACGCGGTGACGCAGTTCTGCTTCGACGGCGACGCCGTCCTCGCCTGGCTCGCGCGGCTGCGCGCGCGCGGGGTGGCGCTCCCCGTGCACGTCGGCATCGCGGGGCCGGCGCGCATCCGGACGCTTCTCGCGTACGCGGCGCGCTGCGGCATCGGCAACTCGATCCGCGCGGTGCGCGCGCACGCGATCTCGCTGCCGCACCTGCTCGCCGAGCATCGCTCGGACGAGGTGCTGGAACGGATCGCCGGCAGCGGCGCGGGGCTCGGCGTCGCGGGCGTGCACTGCTTCCCGTTCGGCGGCTTCGCGCACGCGGCGCGCTGGCTGAGCGAGGCGGCGTCGCGGGCAGCGCCCGCGCCGTGAGCGGCGCGTCGGCCGGGTAAGATTGGAGCCGACCTCTGCTCAGCGACGAAGGAGCTTCCATGTCCCAGCGCACCGTTCCCCCGTTCCGCGCCGACCACGTCGGCAGCTTTCTCCGGCCCAAGGCGCTGCTCGACGCGCGCGAGCGCCGCCGCAAGGGCGAGATCTCGGCCGCACAGCTCCGCGAGGTCGAGGACGGCGCGATCCGCGAGGTGGTCCGCTTCCAGGAGGACCTCGGCCTCCAGGGCATCACCGACGGCGAGTACCGCCGCACCTACTTCCACGTCGATTTCCTGGAGCAGCTCGACGGGGTCGAGACCTCCGGCGGCCTGCAGGTGACGTTCCACAGCGCCGCCGGCGACGTCGGCTTCGCGCCCCCGGTGCTGAAGGTGACGGGCAAGGTGCGCCACGCCAAGCCGATCCAGCTCGCGGACTTCGAGTTCCTGAAGTCGGTCACGCGGCGCGTGCCCAAGGTGACGATCCCGTCGCCGACCATGCTGCACTTCCGCGGCGGCCGCGGCGGGATCAGCACGGACGCGTATCCCGACCTGGAGGCCTTCTTCGACGACGTCGCCGCCGCCTACCGCGCGGAGCTCGCCGGGCTCGGCGCGGCCGGCTGCCGCTACGTCCAGCTCGACGACACCAACCTCGCGTACCTGTGCGATCCGAAGCTGCGCGAGGGCGCCAGGTCGCGCGGCGACGACCCGAACGAGCTGCCCAGGCGCTACGCGCGGCTGATCAACGGCGCGATCAGGGACCGGCCCGCCGGCATGCAGGTGTGCATCCACCTGTGCCGGGGCAACTTCAAGAGCGCGTGGGTGGCCGAGGGCGGGTACGAGCCGGTGGCCGAGTCGCTCTTCAACGACCTCCAGGTCGACGGCTACTTCCTCGAGTACGACGACGCGCGCTCGGGCGACTTCGGGCCGCTGCGGTTCGTGCCCGAGGGCAAGATCGTGGTGCTCGGCCTGGTGACGACGAAGTCGAGCGAGCTCGAGACCAAGGACGAGCTGAAGCGGCGCATCGACGAGGCCGCGAAGTTCGTGCCGCTCGAAGCGCTCTGCCTCTCGCCGCAGTGCGGGTTCTCGAGCACGGTGCACGGCAACGAGATCATGCGCGAGTCGCAGGCTGCCAAGCTGCGGCTCGTGATCGATACGGCGCGCGAGGTCTGGGGCGCCGCGTAGCGCCCGCGCCCGCCGCTCGGGGAACGCCCGGCCGGCGGCGCGGCGCCGTCAGCCGTGCAGGCTGTTGTACTTCTCGAGGAGCTGCTCGGGCGTCTCGGCGAACTCGGGGTTGGGCACGATGCAGTCGGCGGGGCACACGAGCTTGCACTGCGGCTCGTCGTGCGCGCCGACGCACTCGGTGCACTTCGCCGGGTCGATCACGTAGTAGGGGCTCCCCACGCTGATCGCCTCGTTGGGACACACCGGCTTGCACGCGTCGCAGGCGGTGCAGTTCTCGTCTATCAGCAGTGCCATTGCTCTCTCCCGAACGTTCCTATGCGGCCTTGCGGCTGTCGAGCGCCTTCAGCTTCTCGTGCCGGAAGGCGCCCCACAGCGCGGCGCCGATCGC
>CAZIXQ010000248.1:0-5962 GCA_964543155.1 uncultured Enterobacteriaceae bacterium | reverse complement strand
GTCGTCGTGGACGAACTCCACCGACGGATGCCGCGCCCACGCGCGGTCGAGCATGCCGCGCGAGACGTCGATTCCGGTGACCTGGAAGCCCGCGCTCAGCAGCCGGTCGATCATGCGCCCGCCGCTCCCGCAGCCGACATCGAGCGCGGTGCGGCGCGTCTTGCAGAGGGCGATCGCCCGTTCCAGAAAGCGCACGCCATAGGTCGATTCGCGCAGGTCGGCGTCGACCTTCTCGGCGACGGCGTCGTAGCGGCGGCCGGTTTCGCGGGGATGCACGGCGTGGGGTCGCGGGGTCACGCGCGCGGTGCTCAGTGCGCGAACGGGCCCTGGCGCCAAAGGTACGCGTAGGCCAGGACCAGCATGAGCGCGGGGACGATCGTGCCAGAGAGAAAGGCGCTCAGGCGGCGGGTCGCCGGGGCGAAGAGGACCCGGCAGTTGAGGAGCGCGCCGACGACGAATCCGATGGGAAAGAGGACCAGAAAGAGCACCATGCCCCGGCCGCCCACCGACGGTCCCTCGCCGGTCGTGGTCGTCAGCAGCGCCCAGAATGCGAGCACCGCGACCGGCAGCGGGGCGAGGACGCCGAACAGCAGCTTCTCGGCCTTCCCGAGCGGCGGCCGGGGTGCGGGGGCGCGAGCGGGCGTCTCCACGATCGCTTCCCGGTCAGGCGCCGGCGATCCGCACCCGCGGGATCCAGTTGCGCTTGCGGCGCTCGAGCCGCTCGCCGGCGCCCTCGCCGTCGAAGCGGGTCGTCGTCCGGACGAGCCTGGCGGGATCGACGCCTTCGAAGGTGTTCACGTTGACGACCGCGTACAGGTCGCCGTCGATCGCGCTCGTCACGAAGGGCGCCACGCCGCAGCGCGCGCACACGTAGAAGTCGGCGGTCGCCGTGCCGAACCGGTACTTCGACACGAGCGCGGCATCGTGCACTTCGGCGACGAGCGCGGCGTCCCGGTGCGAGGTCCAAGTGCCGCCGTGCTTGGTGCAGAAACTGCAGCTGCACGCTCGCGTCCGGATCTCGCCGCCGTCGTCCGGCCAGTCGAGCGCATAGCTGATGTTGCCGCAGTGGCACTTTCCCGAGATCTGCATGGTGGTGCGCTCCGCGAGGGTCGATGAGGTTGTCCTTCGGCGGTCCGTCGGTCCCGCAGCTTGCGCCCCACAAGATGGCGAAACTGGGTGGTCGAGTCCCGGAGACTACTTCAGCGGGCGCGCAGGCGTTCCAGATCCCGCTGCCCGCGGGATCGGGTCGCGAATCTCAACCGCGCTGAAGCGGTGAAGCAGGCGACCCCCAAGCCGAGCTCTACGAGGGCGGGAATGGCGATGCAGACGACCGCGGCCCTATTCCTGGGGCTCACGGGCTGCGCCTTGGCATGACTCCTCGGCAGATCTCGCTGCTCCGAAGATTGCACGCCCTCCGGCGTTCACTGCAATCCGCCCTGACGCTCGAGCCACCACACGATCAGTTCCCCCGAACGCAGGATATGGTGTGTCATCTCCTTGCGCGCCTCGATTGCGTCGTGCCGGGTGATCGCGCTCAGTATCGCTTCATGCTGGGCGACGTTCTCGCGCATGCGCCGCCCGTCCATCGTCAGGGCCGAGAGCATGACGCTCCGCGTGAAGCCGAGATGCAGATCGCGGATCAGCTGCCTCAACCGTCTGTTGCCGCTGGCCTCGATCACCACGCCGTGGAACTCGTCGTTTGATTCGACCCAGCTCGGAACGTTCTTGAGATGAGCCTTGGCGTTCGACATCCGAGCCGAGATCGTCAGCTTCTCCACGGTTGCGGCGAATCGCTTCTGCGCGTTGCGCATGCGCTCGATCTGTTCGTCGGTGATCCATTCGACCGCCAGCGAGATGGCGAGGCCCTCGAGCTCGGCCCGCACCTGATAGGCCTCGCGGATGTCTCGGGCATTCGGCGCGAGCACGATTGCGCCCTGATTGGGCACGTGCTGGATCACGCCCTTCACCTCCAGCTGCCGCAGGGCTTCCCTGATCGGGGTGCGGCTGACCGAGAACTCCTCGGCGAGCGCTTCCTGGCGCAAGTGGCTGCCGGGCGGATACTCGCCGGCGAGAATCTTCGCGGAAATGCGCTCGGCCAGACTGCCGACGAGCTTCTCTGCTGAGGTGGCCATGGGTTCCGACAAGCTTGCGACTGACGCAAGGCTTGTATCGGCTGGCTCGCGGATAGTCAAGGTCGCGGATCCTTCGACTGCCGTGTTGCATCCATAAATCAATAATTTGGCGGCGGTTAATGCTCATCTGCCCGTACTTATGATCCAGAACAGCATTGACTGTATCCAATCTATGTGCTATTGGATGCTGCAATGCCCATGGCACGGCAGTCGGCGACGTCGGGATGTCCGGGCATTCTTTGAACGGGAGAAGTCCTATGCTCAAGAGGTCGCTGCTGCTCGGTTCGCTGACGTCCCTCCTGCTCGGCGGTCTTGTCCAGGCGCAACAGGCGCCGCCCCAGCCATCGCCGGTCAAGCGGACGCCGCTCGGCAAGGTCGAAGTGCCGGGATCGAACTACGAGGTCGTGTTCGGCATCACCGAACTGGCTGCCGGTTTCAAGTCGGGACGACATTCCCATCCCGGCCAGGTGCTGGCCTACGTGGCGGAGGGCGAGTTCTGGTATCTCGTCGACGGCCAGCCGGAGCGGATCTACAAGGTCGGCGAGTCGCTCCAGTTGCCCGACCGCGCGATTCACAACGAAGGCGCGGCGGGGGGCAATTCCGTCAAGGTCTTTGCCGTGTTCGTCGTCGAGAAGGGCCAGCCGCTGGTCCAGCCGGCGCAGCCACCGCAATAGGACTATGGCCGAAGCTGGAGCATCCCAGGCGGGCGGGTCGCTCGTGCGGGCGCGAGCGACCCCGACCATCAACACCACGAGCGGAGCAACCCATGGACGTTCCAGCAATCGATCCCGTCACCGGGCTGCCCACGCAGGACCCGCGCACCGGCCCGCTGACCGCCGGCCACCACGCGCACGAATGCCGCCACCTCGACGACATGGAGTGGGAGGTGCAACGCTTCGAGGGGATTACGAGCAAGATGCTGTTCCACCCGCGCCCCGAGCGCCCGAGCGAGCCGAACGCGGGCGTGCTCAGGTACGCGGCCGGGTCCGGCCACCCCGTCCACAGCCACTACTTCGCGCAGGTCTGGTACATCCTCGAGGGGGAGTTCGACATCGCGGGAACGATGTACGGCCCGGGGACGATGGTCTATCACCCCGACCCGCACGTCGAGGCGCGTCTTCACACGGAGACCGGCGGCAAGATCCTGTTCGTGCAGTACCCGGGCCCGATGACCGGCAAGGCGCCGATCTATGACGGACGCTTCAACCTGGAAAGGCACTCGGACCTGGCACAGGAACGCCTCGACCACTGAAGCGGGGCCGGACTCGGGGAAGCAGATCGATCGTTACGGTCGCGCGCGCCGGCGCGCCCGTTGTCCCCCTTGCGCCTGCTCGGGACGATGGGCAATCGACGTGGACGTGGCCTGCAGATCCGCGAGCCACTGCGTCCAGTAATCGATGCAGGCGCGGATCTTCGGCAGACGGTGCCGCTCCTGCAGCATCAGCGCGTGGACCGGCACGCGCTGGCTGTCGATCTCGTTTTGCAGCAGCGGCACCAGCTCGCCTCGGCGAATCAGGGGCGCGGCCAGCAGGTCCATGACGCGCCCAACGCCCACGCCCTCGCGCGCCAGGGCCAGGATCAGCGCCACGTTGTCGCTGCGAGTGTGGGCGCGGACATGGTACGCCGCGTCCTTGGCTGCGTTCCCGAGCGGCCAGCGGTTCATTTCGGGGTTCGCCGTATAGCCGATCAGGCGGTGCCGGTCGAGGTCCGTCACGGTTCGGGGCGTGCCGAACTGGTTCAGGTAGGCGGGGGAGGCCACTACCGTCCGTCCGTATGCGCCGATCCGCCGCGCCACCAGCGTGTCGCTCACCAGCTCGCCGGTGCGGACCGCGATGTCAATGCCCTCGCGCGCCATGTCGACCAGACGGTCGTCGGCATGGAGTTCGACGTGAAGCTGGGGAAAGCGCCGGTACAGGCCGTCCAGGCTGGGCGCGATCACAGTCTCCGCGATCACGAGGCTCACGCTCACGCGCACCCAGCCGCTGGGCCCGCTGACCCTGGCACCAAGCTCGCCACCCAGCTCCGCGGTGGCGTCGAGCACGCGGCGACCATAGGCCAGCATGGTGTGGCCTTCGTCGGTCAGGCTGAGGCCGTGGGTGCTGCGGTGGATGAGCCGTGCGCCGCAAGCCGTTTCCAGCCGCGCCAGCGAGCGGGTGACCTGGCTGACCGGCACGTTGCGCTCGCGCGCGGCCGCCGAGAGGGTGCCGAGCTCCGCTATGCGGGTGAACAGGGCTACGTCGTCGAGCTGCAGCTTCACGGACCAAGTGTGGCCGGTTTTGCGAAAATTGCAAAGCCGCCTTCTCGGGCGCCGGGTTTCCGGCCTGCGGGGGAACGCCTAGCCTCCCACCCACTTGCCCGCTGCCGATGAGGAGTCGCCCATGTACGGAGCAACGCTGCCGACCATCGAAGTGCCGTTGACGTTCATCGCTTCCTCGCCCGGCAAGCCGCGAGTACTGATGTCTGCCGACCACGCCGAAGCCAACAGGCGGACCGGCGAATTCCGCTCGGTGCCGGTCACCATCGCCGATGCTCGCTACTTGCCGGAACCCCCGACCCTGGATCGCGAGGGATTTGCCGTAGTGGAGCACTCGACTCGCGTGGCCGATTTCTACGATTCCACTGCCATCGAGCGGATCTACTATGCGGAGATCGTCGAGTTGGTAAAGCGTGCGACCGGGGCCGCCGAGGTCCATATCTTCGACCATACATTGCGCGTCGAGGACGAGGCCAAGCGTCGAGCGCACGGAACACGGCTGCCCGTGTCTGTCGTGCACAACGACTACACGGAGCGCTCGGGGCCGCAACGCGTGCGAGAGGTCCTCGCGCCCGAGGCGGCCGAGCGGTTCCTGGCTGGCCGGTTCGCGATGGTCAATGTCTGGCGATCGTTCGGCACCTCCGCTGAGCGTTTTCCGCTCGCCGCAGCCGACGGCCGCACGGTGCCGCCCGTCGACTACGTCGCGGTGGACCTCGTCTACCCCGACCGCACCGGAGAGGTCTATTACACCGTGCACTCCAACGGGCAGCGCTGGTTCTACTTCTCGCGGATGCAGCGGTACGAAGCCATGCTCCTGAAGTGCTTCGACTCGGCGCGCGATGAACGCACGCGCTATACGGCCCATTCCGGCTTCGCCAACCCGCATGCTCCATCCCATACGCCGCCGCGCGAAAGCATCGAGGTGCGGACACTCTTGTCCTTTGCTTGAGACGTCCATGATCGAGTCGCGAGGAGATCTGCCGATGAACGAGCTCAGGGGCAGCTGCCACTGCGGGAACGTCGAGTTTTCCCTGTTCACGGAAAAGAACGTGGATGGCTTCACGCCACGCAGGTGCTCCTGCTCAATGTGCAGAAGGCATGGTGCCAGCTACATTTCCGATCCGCATGCGCGATTGGCGCTACGGTACCGCGATGGATCGCTGCTGAGCGTCTACAAGTTCGGTCACGGCACGGCGCAGTGGATCATCTGCTCGAGGTGCGGCGTGCTGACGGCGGTGCTGTGCGAGATCGAAGGGCGCCTGCGTGCGGTGGCCAGAGTGCAAGCGATGGTGGCGCACGCCTTTCCCGGAGAAGTGTCGACTGACTTCGAATCCGAAGACGTTGCGCAGCGGCTGGAACGAAGAGCCAGGACCTGGATTGGTACCGTTACGGTGTCGCCCCCTCTGCCTCCGCCCTCCTGAGGTCCAACGTGCCGCTCAACCGGCGCGCCGCTTGCGGCGCTGCCGACCCCCCCTTTGCAGCGGCCGCGCCGCAAGCGGACCAATTGTTCCGCCCGCATCAGTGATAGATGCGATGCATGCGATACCGCATGGCGATGTACCGTGCATTACGTCGA
>CAZIXQ010000247.1:0-5967 GCA_964543155.1 uncultured Enterobacteriaceae bacterium | reverse complement strand
CGTAGATGCGCTGGAGCATCTCGTTCCTCGAATCGCCGCGCCAGTAGGCGCCGGCGACCTTCATCAGCTTGAACACTCTCAGCTTGCCGGTCGACGGGACGTGCGGGCCGCGGCAGAGATCGACGAAGTCTCCCTCTCGGTACAGCCCGATCGGCTCGCCCGCGGGGATCGACGCGATGATCTCGGCCTTGTAGTGCTCGCCGATCGAACGGAAGAACTCGACCGCCTTGTCCCGCTCCCACACCTCGCGCGTCACCGGGAGGTCGCGCTTCGCGAGCTCGGCCATGCGCTGCTCGATCGCCACGAGGTCCTCGGGCGTGAAGGGCCGCTTGTACGAGAAGTCGTAGTAGAAGCCGTTCTCGATCACCGGGCCGATCGTCACCTGCGCGTCGGGGAAGAGCTCCTTCACCGCGTAGGCGAGGAGGTGCGCGGTCGAGTGACGCAGGAGCTCGAGACCGTCCCTGTCCTTTGCGGTGACGATCGCAAGCTCGGCGTCGCGCTCGAGCGTGAACGAGGTGTCGACGAGCTTGCCGTCGACGCGGCCGGCGAGCGCCGCTTTTGCGAGCCCGGGGCCGATCGCCTGCGCGACCTCGGCGACGGTCACCGGACCGGGAAAGGCCTTCACCGCGCCGTCGGGGAGTCGGATGTTGATCATCTTGGTGTGATTGCGGGAGCAAAAAAAGGTGCGGACGGGCCGCACCTTCTTCGTGGCGCGCTCGACCGCGGTGCGATCAGGCGATCCGGGTCGTCGTTGGCATGCTCAGGCCGCGACCCCCGCGTCGCGGCGCGGGGAGAACAGCGCCTCGCCCCAGACCTCGTTCCAGTCGCGGCCGAGGAAGTCGAGCTCCCGGCCGTCGGCCTGGAAGAACTTGTTGGGAATGAGGAACATCGCGAGCATCACGCCGCCCGCGGGACCGCCCCACGCGTCGTGACGGCTCCCTGCCGGCCGCCAGACAAACTCGCCCGCCTTGCACTCGCCCTCGCCGCAGACCAGGCTGCCCTCGAGCACGTAGGTCTGCTCGATGCGCACGTGCTCGTGGTCCGGCAGCTTCGCCCCGGGCGCCATCCGCAGGAGCATCGTCATCAACCCGGACTCGGGCTCGACGAGCAGCGTCTTGGTCTCGATCCCCGCGTACGCGGTCTTCTGCCACGGCATCTCTGCAGCGCCGACGAAGCGCGAGGCGAGCGGGGAGAGTTGCGCGTGGTGTGCAGCGCCGGGCGTCACAGCGGCCATCGTTTGCTCTCCTTGCGGCGGTCGTCGCGGGGGCGGGCAAGAAAGTTGGTAGGCGCGATTGGACTCGAACCAACGACCCCTACCATGTCAAGGTAGTGCTCTAGCCAGCTGAGCTACGCGCCTACGGCGGTCGCAATTCTAGCCGACCGGGGGACCGGCCGGCAAACAGACGCTCGCGCTCGGCGCTCGGCGGCGCTCACCCCTTGCGCGCGGCCGACCGCAGCATCTCGCGGGCGTGGCTGCGCGAAGCCTCGGTGATCTTCATCCCGCCGAGCATGCGGGCCACCTCCTCCACGCGCTCGTCCGCCGCGAGCACGGTGACGCGGCTGCGCGTCGTCCCGTTCACCGTCAGCTTCGCCACCGACCACTGGTGATCGGCCTGCGCCGCGACCTGCGCGAGGTGCGTCACGCACAGGACCTGCCGCTCCGCGCCGAGGAGCCCGAGCTTCCGCCCGACGACCTCGGCCACCGCGCCCCCGATCCCCGAGTCCACCTCGTCGAACACGAGCGTCGGCACGGCCGCCGCCTTGGCGGTGATGACCTGGAGCGCGAGGCTGATGCGCGAGAGCTCGCCGCCGGAGGCGACCTTCGCGAGCGGGCGCGGCTCGACGCCGGGATTGGTCGACACGAGGAGCTCGACCGCCTCGTTTCCGTACGCGCTGCCCCCCTCGAGCGGCCGGAGCGCGACCTCGAACCTGCCGCCCGCCATCGCCACCTCCTTCATCGCGGCGGTCACCTGCCGCGCGAGCTTCGCCGCCGCCTGCCGGCGCGCGGCGGAGAGCTTCTCGGCCAGCTCGCCGTAGCGGCCCTTCGCGGCGGCCTCCTGCTCGCGCAGCGCCTCCGGGTCGGACACGGCATCGAGCTCCGCCAGCCGCGCGGCGAGCCGCGCGGCGAGATCCGGCAGCGTTTCGGGACCGACGCGGAACCTGCGCGCGGTCGCATGCAGGGCGTCGAGCCTGCGTTCCACGTCCGCGAGCCGCGCCGGGTCGAGCTCCACGCGCTCGGCGTAGCGGCGCAGCGCGTGCGCGGCCTCCTCGATCTGCGCCGCCGCGCCGTCGAGAAGCGCGACCGGCTCGGCAAGGCCGCTGTCATACCCGGTGAGCGCACGCAGCCGCGACGCCGCCGCGGCCACCGCCGCCGACGCGGCGCCGTCGGACTCGGAGACCGCCTCCAGCGCGGCGCGCGCGCCCTCGATCAGGCTCGCCGCGTGCGCGAGGCGGCTCTGCTCGGCCTGGACCTCGTCCCATTCGCCCGGGCGCGGCGCGAGCTTCGCGAGCTCGTCGACCTGCCAGGCGAGCTGCTCGCGCTCGGCCGCGCGCGCCGCCGCGTGCGTCTCCTGCTCCGCGCGCAGCCGCGCGAGCCGCTGCCACTCGCGGTAGGCGGCGCCGACCTCGCGCACCGCGCCGGCGAGGCCCGCGTGCGCGTCGAGAAGGTCGCGCTGGGCGGCGGCGCGCACGAGCGACTGGTGCGCGTGCTGGCCGTGGATGTCGACCAGCAGCTCGCCGAGCTCCCCGAGCTGCTGCACGGTCGCGGCCGCGCCGTTGATGAACGCGCGCGAGCGCCCGCCCCGGTCCACCACGCGGCGCAGGAGCACCCGCCCCTCGTCGCCCTCGAGCGCGCGCTCGGCGAGCCACGCCGCCGCCGGCGCCAGGCGCTCGATCGCGAACTCGGCGGCGACCTCGGCCCGCTCGGCGCCGGCCCGGACCACCGTCGCGTCCGCGCGCGCGCCGAGCGCGAGCTCGAGCGCGTCGAGCAGGATCGACTTCCCCGCCCCGGTCTCGCCGGTGAGCGCGGTGAAGCCGCGCCCGAACTCGAGCTCGAGCGCATCGACGATCGCGAAGTCGCGGACCGAGAGGCGGAGGAGCACGGCGCGCGCGGGGCTAGAAGAGGCTCTCGCTCCAGCGCAGCTTCTCGCGCAGCATCGCGTAGTAGCTGTATCCGGGCGGGTGGACGAGCTTCACCGCGTGCGGCGCGCGGCGGATCTCGACGCGGTCGCCCTCGGCGAGGTCGAACTGCGGCTGGCCGTCGAGGTGCAGCCGCGCGTCGGCGCCGCGCTTCATGGTGATCTCGAGCGTCGCGGTCTCGGCGACCGCGATCGGCCGGTTGGACAGCGTGTGCGGACAGATCGGCACCAGCGCGAGCGCCGGCACCCCCGGCTGGATGATCGGCCCGCCGGCCGACAGGGCGTACGCGGTCGACCCGGTGGGCGTCGCCACGATCAGGCCGTCGGCGCGCAGGTCGTAGAGGAACTGCGCGTCGATGCGCACCATCAGCTCGATCAGCCGGCCGCTCGCGCCCTTGCTCACGACGACGTCGTTCATCGCGCCGAGGTCGAGCGCCGCCTGCCCGGCGCGCGAAACGCTCGCATCGAGCATCGTGCGCGTCTCGGTCGCGTAGTCGCCGGCGACGATGCGGCCGACCGCGTCGGCCATCGCGCCGAGCGCGATGTCGGTCAGGAACCCGAGCCGTCCCTGGTTGACGCCCACGAGCGGCACGCCCGCGGGCGCCAGGGTGCGCGCGGCCGAGAGCATGCTGCCGTCCCCGCCGAGGACCACGGCGAGGTGGGCCTGCGCGGCGATCGCCGCGAAGTCCACGACCGGGAAATCGGCGACGCCCGACTCGGATGCGGTGTCCTGGTCGATCAGGACGGTGAGGCCCCGATCGACGAGAAATCGCCCGAGGACGCGGAGCGGCTCGGCGACGTCGCGGCTCTTGTAGCGGCCGACGAGCGCCACGGTCTTGAAGGCGGCGGGCATGGCACCAAATTTACACCAGTGGCCGGCCGGGACCGCGGCGCGACCGCGCCCGGCTGTGGCCCGCCGAGTTTGGTTAGAATGGCCCGCATGCTGGACCAGCGCGCGCAACTGCTGCTCAAGACCCTGATCGAGCGCTACATCGCCGAAGGCGAGCCGGTGGGCTCGCGCGCGCTGTCGAAGCACTCGGGGCTCGATCTGAGCCCGGCCACCGTCCGCAACGTGATGGCCGACCTCGAGGAGCTCGGCTTCATCGCGAGTCCCCACACGTCGGCCGGGCGGGTCCCGACCCCGCGCGGCTACCGCTTCTTCGTCGACACGCTGCTCACCGTCCGGCAGCTCGACCGCGACGAGCTCGACCGCCTCGAGGGCAACCTGCACCCGGATCACCCGCAGCGGCTCATCAGCCAGGCCTCGCAGGCCCTCGCCGACCTCACGCGCTTCGCGGGCGTGGTCGCCGCCCAGCGGCGTCGCACCCCGGCGTTCCGGCACATCGAGTTCCTGGCGCTTTCGGAGAAGCGGGTGCTGCTGATCATCGTCTCTCCGGAAGGCGACGTGCAGAACCGCATCCTCGTCACCGACCGCGCGTATTCGCCGGCCGAGCTGACGATGGCGGGGAACTTCCTCAACCAGAACTGCGCCGGCCTCACCTTCGACGAGGTCCGCCACCGCGTGCGCGACGAGCTCGCCCGGCTGCGCGAGGACATGACCGCGCTCATGACCGCGGCGCTCCAGGCGAGCGACGAGGCGCTCTCCCAGAGCGCCGAGAGCTACGTCATCTCCGGCGAGCGGCGCCTGCTCGACTCGGCCGACCTCGCCTCCAACATGAAGCGGCTGCGCGAGCTGTTCGAGCTCTTCGAGTCGCGCACCCTGCTCATGCAGCTCCTCGACGTCTCGACCCGCGCCCAGGGCGTGCAGATCTTCATCGGCGGGGAGTCCGGCATCGCCCCGCTCGACGAGTGCAGCGTCGTCACGGCGCCGTACGAGGTCGACGGCGTGGTCGTCGGGACGGTGGGCGTGATCGGCCCGACGCGCATGGCGTACGAGCGGGTGATCCCGATCGTCGACATCACCGCGAAGCTGCTGTCGAGCGCGCTCTCCCAGCACTAGCGCGCCCGAGTCGCCACCCCGGCATGGGCTTCGCGCACGAGCCGCCGTACGCGCACGGCACCCTCCCCCGCACCGGCATCCTGCTCGTCAACCTCGGCACGCCTGCCGCGCCGACCGCGCGCGCGGTGCGAACCTACCTGCGCGAGTTCCTGTCCGATCCCCGCGTCGTCGAGATTCCGCGCCTCGCGTGGCTCCCCATCCTGTACGGAGTCATTCTCACCACCCGCCCGCGCAGCTCGGCGCAGCGCTACGCGGCGATCTGGACGAAGGACGGCTCGCCGCTCGAGCTCTACACGGCGCGCCAGGCCAAGCTCCTCCAGGGCCTCCTCGGCGAGCGCCTGAAGGCGCCGATGGTCGTGGCGCACGCGATGCGCTACGGCGAGCCGGCGATCCCGGCGGTGCTCACCCGCATGCGCGCCGCGCACGTCGAGCGGCTGCTCGTGCTCCCGCTCTACCCGCAGTACGCGGCCAGCACCACGGCCAGCGCGCTCGATGCGGTCGCCGACTGGCTGCGCCGCGCGCGCAACCCCCCGGAGCTGCGCGTCGTGAAGCACTTCCACGATCACCCGGCCTACATCCGCGCGCTCGGCGATCGGCTCCGCGACTTCTGGCGCGCGCGCGGACGGCCGGACAAGCTGGTCATGAGCTTCCACGGCGTGCCCCGGTACACGCTGGACCGCGGCGACCCCTATCACTGCGAATGCCAGAAGACCGCGCGCCTGCTCGCCGCCGACCTCGAGCTGCCCGACTCGGCGTGGCAGATCGCGTTCCAGTCCCGCTTCGGGCGGGCGGAATGGCTCAAGCCGTACACCGCGAAGGTGCTCGCCGAGCTGGGGCGCGCGGGGACGCGGCGCGTGGACGTGGTGTGTC
>CAZIXQ010000246.1:0-5989 GCA_964543155.1 uncultured Enterobacteriaceae bacterium | reverse complement strand
CCGAGCGAGTAGCCGCCGATCGCCTGCGCGATCTGCATCACCTGCTCCTGGTACACCATGATCCCGTAGGTCGGCGCGAGGATCGGCTCGAGGCGCGGATCGAGGTACTCGACCCGGCTCCGCCCGTGCTTGCGGTCGATGTAGTCCGGGATCAGGTCCATCGGCCCGGGCCGGAAGAGCGCGACGAGCGCGATGATGTCCTCGAAGCGGTCGGGCCGGGCGCGCTTCAGCAGGTCGCGCATGCCGCGCGATTCGAACTGGAACACCGCAGTGGTGTTGGCCGCCGCGAACAGCCTGTAGGTCTCCCGGTCGTCGAGCGGGATCGACTCGAGCGCGAGCGTCGCGGACGGATCGAGCTGCCGCACGTAGCGCAGCGTCCAGTCGAGGACGGTGAGGGTGGTGAGCCCGAGGAAGTCGAACTTGACCAGCCCGATCGCCTCGACCCCCTTCATGTCGAGCTGCGACACCATCGCCTCCGACCCCTGCGCGACGTACAGCGGACAGAAGTCGGTCAGCTTGCCGGGCGCGATCAGCACGCCGCCGGCGTGCATCCCGACGTTGCGCGTGAGGCCCTCGAGCTCCTCGGCGAGCGCGAGCAGCTCGCGCGTCTCCTCCTCCGCCTCCTCGCGCTCGGCCAGCCGCGGCTCCATCTCGCGCGCCATCTTCAGCGTGATCAGCTTGCCGGGCTGGAAGGGGATCAGCTTCGCCAGCTCGTCGGCGCGCGTGTAGCTCCACTCGAGCACCCGGCCGACGTCGCGCACGACCGCCTTCGCCGCCATCGTGCCGAAGGTGGCGATCTGCGCGACCGACTCGGCGCCGTACTTGCGCTTGACGTAGTCGATCACGCGGTCGCGCCCGTCCTGGCAGAAGTCGATGTCGAAGTCGGGCATCGACACGCGTTCGGGATTGAGAAAGCGCTCGAACAGGAGGTCGTAGCGCAGCGGGTCGAGGTCGGTGATGCCGAGCGAGTACGCCACGAGCGACCCGGCGCCCGATCCGCGGCCCGGCCCGACCGGCACGCCGTTCGACTTCGCCCAGTTGATGAAGTCCGCCACGATGAGGAAGTAGCCGGCGAAGCCCATCTGGATGATCGTCTTCGCCTCGAACGCGAGGCGCTCGCGGTAGCGCGGCGCGTGGCGCTCCCGCTCGAGCGCGTCGGGATAGAGCTGCACGAGCCGTTCGCCGAGCCCCCTCTCGGCCGCGGCGACGAGGTACTCGTCGAGGCTCACCCCCTCCGGCGTCGGGAACCGCGGCAGCTTCGACTTGCCGAGCTCGAGCACGAGGTTGCACCGCTTCGCGATCTCGACCGCGTTGGCGAGCGCCTCGGGCAGGTCGGCGAACGCCGCCGCCATCTCGGCCTGCGTCTTGAAGTACGACTCGGGCGTGAATGCGCGCGGGCGCCGCTGGTCGGCGAGCACGTAGCCCTCGGCGATGCACACGCGCGCCTCGTGCGCCTTGAACTCCTCGGGCCTCAGGAACTGCACCGGATGCGTCGCCACCACCGGCAGTCCGACGGCACCGGCCAGGTCGACCGCGGCCGCGATGTACGCCTCGGTGTGCGCGGCGCCGGCGCGCTGGAGCTCGAGGTAGTAGGCGCCCGGGAAGCTCGCGGCCCACTCGCGCGCGCAGCGCTCGGCCGCGGGAAAGTTTCCCTGCAGGAGCGCCGCGCCGACGTCGCCTGCGGCCGCGCCCGACAGCGCGATCAGGCCCTCGCCCCCACCCGCCGCGAGCCACTCGCGCCGCAGCTCCGCGCGCCCGCGATGCTGGTTCTCGCGGTAGGCCCGGGTGAGCAGCTCGTTCAGGCGGAGGTAGCCGGCGTGCGAGCGCACGAGCAGCAGCAGCCGATGCGCCTTGTCGCGCTCCGCGTCGTTGGTGATCCACACGTCGCAGCCGACGATCGGCTTGACCCCGCTCTTGCGCGCGGCCTTGTAGAAGTCGACCATGCCGAAGACGTTGCCGAGATCGGTGAGCGCGAGCGCGCCCATCCCGTCCGCGGCGGCGCGCGCGACCGCGTCGTCCAGGCGGACGATCCCGTCGACGATCGAGAACTCGCTGTGCAGGCGGAGATGGACGAACGACGGCTGCGGCATGGTCGTGCGGGGGGCGGTGAGGATTCTAGCGCCGATCGTCCCTCCGCCGCGATTGCCGGCTCGCCGCACGTCGTGTACAAGTCGCTTGTCTACGACTCGACATCCCCACGCCATGCGCATCGCCCGCCCGCTCGTCCTTCTTCTCGCCCTCGCTGCCGCATGCGCCGCCGACGCGCAGAAGATCGGCCGCTACGTGTTTCCCGACGGGCGCGTCGTGTACTCCGACCAGCCGGTACCCGGCGCGAAGCTCGCGAACGAGGTCGCGCCGCCTCCGCCCCCGTCGGTGCCGGCGCGCGAGGGCAGAGCCCCCGCGCCCGTGCCCGGCACCGATCCGGCGGCGGCACGGATCCAGCGCCGCACCCAGGCCGAGGCCGAGCTCCGCGCGGCGACCGAGGCGCTCGAACGCGCGCGCGCCCAGTTCGAGGCGGGCATCGAGCCGCTGCCGGGCGAGCGCACCGGCACCGCGAAGGGCGGGAGCCGCCTCAACGAGGCGTACGAGGCGCGGCAGGCGGCGAACCAGAAGGCGGTCGCCGACGCCGAGGCGCGCCTGCAGCGCGCGGTCGCGGCGCGCAACGCGGCGAATTAGCGCGGCGCGAGCATCCCGCATTGAGCGCGCCCGCGAACACCGCGCCCGCGGCGGGCGCCGCAACGACCCGATCGCGGGCGACCCTCGCGCTCGCGGCGCTCCTCGTGGGTGCATGCTCGATTGCGTTCGCGCCGATCTTCGTGCGGCTGTCCGAGACCGGTCCGACCGCGAGCGCGTTCTGGCGCACCGCCCTGGCGGTGCCCTTCCTCTGGGGCTGGGTGATGGCGGCCCCGCGCGCGCCGGGCGATTCCGCGAGTCCGCTCGCGTTGCCGATGCTGCTCGCCGGACTGTTCTTCGCGGGCGATCTCGCGGTCTGGCACTTCTCGATCCTGTTCACCTCGGTGGCGAACTCGACCCTGCTCGCCAACCTCGCGCCGATCTTCGTGACGGTCGGCGCATGGGCGCTCTTCGGGCAGCGCGTGACGCGGACGTTTCTGGCGGGCATGTCGATCGCGATGGCGGGCGCCTTCGTCCTGGTCGGCCCGAGCTTCGGGTTGGGGGAGACGCAGCTCCTCGGCGATGCGCTCGGCGTGGTGACCGCGATGTTCTACGGCGCGTACATGCTCGCGGTGAAGCACCTGCGGGAGGCGCGCTCGACGGCGCGCGTCATGGCGGTGAGCACGACGGTGTGCGCGGCCGCGCTCCTCCCGCTCGCGGCCGTCTCGGGCGAGACGATGCTGCCGGCCACGGGGTCCGGCTGGCTGACGCTGTTCGGACTCGCGCTGGTGTGCCAGACCGCGGGACAGAGCCTGATCGCCTACGCGATGGCGCATCTGCCCGCGTCGTTCTCGTCGGTGAGCCTGCTGCTGCAGCCGGCGATGGCGACGCTCTACGCGTGGGCGATCCTGGACGAGCGCGCGGGTCTCGCGCAGCTCGCGGGCGGCGCGGTCATCCTCGCCGGAATCTGGCTCGCGCGGAAGGGAAGCTGAAGGTCAGAAGCAGCGCGTCAGGACGCGGCGCGCTCCCGCGCGCTCGAGCTCGAGGCAGTCCAGGCGCTCACCACCCGGCCCACGCGAGGCAAGCTCGTCTTCGCTCGCCGCGCTGCGCTGCGTGGCGGTGATCAGCGCGTTGTCGGCCGCGGCGGGCGGCACCGGAACCACGGGCACCGGCGTGACGGTCAGGACGCCGTCGAGGTACGTGATGACGTAGTTCGTCGCCGTCTGTCCGAGCGGGGTGATCGCGTAGGCACCGGGCGGCGATGCGATCGTCGCCGGCGTCGTGAACGCCAGCGCACCGGCGAGGGCGGCGGGCGTCTCGCCGTTCTTGAACCCGGCATAGGTCGCCGAGAACGGCGGATTCGGCCGCGCTTCCTGCCGGGACGCGTCGTTCGCCGTGATCGTGAGCGGGGCAGGCGTGATCGTGAGCGTGCCGGCGTTGATCGCAGTGACGTCGTAGTTCCCGTTCACGCCGACCCCGACCCCGGCGATGTTGTACGCATTCGGCCCCGCGGCGTAGGCGCCCACTGCGGTCGTGCCGACCGCCCCGCTCGCCACCGTGAACCCGAAGAGCGTCTGGGCGTCCTCCGCGTTCGCCATGCCGTTGCCGCCGACGGTGTAGAGCGGCGCGGGTGCCGGATTCGCATCGCCATAGAGACGCGCCGCGCTGCCGGCCGTCAGCGTTATCGGGCGCGGCGTGATGGTGAGCGCGGTCGCGTTGCCCGGCGCCTGCACGAAACCGTAGCCGATGTCCGACGTGAGGCCCGAGCCGTTGATCGCGGCGGTGCCCACCGGCGTCGTGGCCACCGCGGGGGAGGTGAACGCGAGCGTGCCGCCGTACGCGTCGGCAGCGGTGTCGCCGTTGACCAGCCCGCTGACCGACCCGCCGAAGGCGGGATTCGGGTCGCCGTAATTCCGGGTCGCCGGGTTCGCCGTGTAGGTGAGGAGCGGCTGGTAGCTGTAGACGTTGTGGTTGCCGGTGGCGGGAACCGTCGCGCCGCACGGGCCGCCGAACGTGCAGTTGTAGATGTTCGGCTTGGCCCCGCCCGGGACCGGGATCGTGCCGGTGTTGTTGGCGGGATTGCGCGAGTAGGTGAGCCACCGCCCCGCCGCCGCCGCCGGGCCGAATGCGCCGTAATTGATGTCTTCGCCGCTCGCCAGCGTCACGTTTCCGGTCGTGGAGGTGACATTGCCGGCGAGGGTGAGGTCGTTGCCGACGCCCGCGGCAGTCCGGATCAGCACGTCGCCGGTCGCGGTGACCGGCCCGACCGTCAACGCGTTCGAGTCGAAGATCGACGCGGAGGCGCTGCTGGCGACGGTCACGGTACTGAAGTTGTTCCCGGCGTCCGCGAGCGTGACCGCGCCCGTGCCGCCGGTGATCGCGGTCGCGCCGGTGATCACGGCCGGGCCGGTCTGGGTGATGTTGCCGCCGGTGCTCACTAGCGTCATCGACGCCGCGTTGGTCGCGGGCAGAACGATGCCGTTGCCGGTCACGCTGAGCGCGCCGATCGCGGGGAGCGTGTTACCGAGCGCGCCGCCAAAGCCGACCGCGCCGGTCCCGGCGTTCACCGTGAGGTTGCGCGCTGCGCCGACGGAGTTCACGGTGCCCCCGAAGGTCGCGGCGCCGCCGACACCGCCGCCTGCGGCGCCGGCCGAATTGATCGTGCGGTTCGCGGACAGGACCACGTCGCCGTCGAGCGTGATGGCCGCGCCGCTGCCCGGCGCACCCGAACCGGTGCGCGCGCCGCCGGCCGCGGCGAGGTTTCCATTCAGGGTGATCGTCGGGCTGCCGTCGGTGGCGTCGAGCAGGATCGTGCCGGCGTTGCCGCCGGCCTGGTTCGTTCCGGCGCCGGCCCCACCGCTCGTCGTGACCGCGCCGACCGTCACGTCGGCGCCGGTGACCGACACCGCGCCGCCCGAACGTCCCGCGCTGGCGATCCCCGCGCCGCCGCTCGTGGTGATCGCACCGGCGGTCGTCGTGCCGGTCGCGGCGAGCGTCACCGTCCCGCCCGCGGTCTTCGCGTTGCCTTGCGTCGTGATCGCGTTCGCCGCGATGTTGCCGCCGGTGGCGCTGAGCGTGATGCTGCCGGCCGTCCCGCCGACGCCGGTCCCGGTGGCCGCGCCGGCCCGCGCGGCGAGCGCGCCGCCGGCGTTGACGGTGATCCCGCCCGCCGTCGACGTGAGATTGATCGAGCCCGCGTGGCCGCCGTTCTGGTTCGCGGACACCGCCGCCGAACCGCTCGCGGTGATCGCGCGCGTCGCGACCGAGCCGCCGGTGATCGTCACCGCGCCGCCGGCCCGACCGCTCTGATTCGTGGCTGCGGTGCCGCCGGAGGCGGTGATCGTGTTGTTGACCGCGACCGCGCCGGTGCTCGTGA
>CAZIXQ010000245.1:0-6133 GCA_964543155.1 uncultured Enterobacteriaceae bacterium | reverse complement strand
CGCGCACCGCCGAGTCGATCAGCATGATGCCGTCGTAGCTCTGCGCGCCGTAGAAGGACGGCGTCTTGCCGTACTTCTTGCGGTAGTAGGCGACGAACTTCTCGTTCGCCGGCACCTTCAGGTCGGGGCTCCAGAAGCGCGTCTCGAACTGGCCCAGCGCGGCTTCCTTCACCGCCGGCAGCGACAGCTCGTCGGCGGTGTAGACCGAGTAGAGCGGGATCGACTGCCGCAGGCCCGCCTGGGAGTACTGGCGCATGAACTGGATGCCCATGCCGCCGGGGTAGAACACGAACACCGCCTTCGGGTTCTTCGCGCGCAGCTGGCTGATCTCGGCCTGGTAGTCGGCCTGCCCGAGCTTGGTGTAGACCTCGTCGACGATCTTGCCCTTGAAGTAGCGCTTGAAGCCGGTGACCATGTCCTTGCCGGCGGCGTAGTTGGGCGCCATGACGTACACGTCGGTGATGCCCTGGTCGGACATGAACTTGCCCATCGCCTCGGGCGTCTGGTCGTTCTGCCACGAGGTGGTGAAGAAGCGCTCGCTGCACTCCTTGCCGGCGAGCTGGTGCGGGCCGGCGTTGGTGCCGATCATCAGCTTCCCGGCCTCGGTCACCGTCGGGGCGACCGCCAGCATGACGTTGGACCAGATGATTCCGGCGACGAAGTCGACCTGGTGCTTCTTCAGCATCTCGTCGGCGAGCTGCTTGCCGACGTCGGGCTTGACCTGGTCGTCGCCGTAGATGACCTCGGTGTCGAGGCCGCCGACCTTGCGGTTCAGGATGTCGAGCGCGAGCTCGACCGAGTTCTTCATGTCCTCGCCGATCACCCCCTGCGGACCGGACAGGGTGGTGATGAAGCCGATCTTCAGCCTCTGTTGAGCGATTGCGGGGCTGGAGACGAGACCGGCGGCGACGATGCCGGCGCACAACACGCGAATTGCACTCTGCACGATACCCTCCTCGAGAATCCTGGGACGCCGCCGCGCCTGCTTCGGGCGCGGCCGGCCGATTTGTGGCGGGCAGTCTACCAAGCCCTCCGCGGAAGTGTCTAGGAAACGGCCGGCGCGCCCGAAGCAGGCGACGCGAGCCCGAAGAACGCCGCGGCGTTCCCGCCGCGGATCTTGCGCTTGGCCCCTTCCCCGAGGGCGGTGGCGCCGCCGACCAGCGCGCCGACCCGCTGCTCCCCGAGCGGGAAGGGGTAGTCGGAACCGAGCATGACGCGGTCCTCGCCCATCACCTCGACCAGCAGGCGGAGCGCCCGCTCGTCGAAGACCGCGCAGTCGACCGAGAAGCGATCGACGTAGGCCGAGGGCGGCTGCGGGCAGTCCTTGCGCACGATGTCGCGGTGCCGCCACGCGTTCTCCACGCGCCCGAGCAGGAACGCGAAGCTCCCGCCGCCGTGCGCGAAGCAGAGCTTCAGGCCGCGCGGCAGGCGCTCGAAGGCGCCCGAGAGGATGAGCGAGAGGATCCCGAGCTGGGTCTCGGCCGGCATCGCCACGAGCCACGGCAGCATCCACTGGCGCATCCGGTCGGCCCCCAGCATGTCCCACGGGTGCACGAGCACCGGAATGCCCTCGCGGCCGCAGTGCGCGAGAAACTCGACCAGGCCGGCGTCGTCGAGGTTCTTCTCGGCGACGTGGTTCCCGATCTGCACGCCGAGGTGCCCGGCGGCCCGCGCGCGGCTCGCCTCGCGACAGGCCGCGTCGATGTCCTGCAGCGGCACCTGCGCCAGGGCCTTCAGGCGCTCCGGCGCGTGGGAGGCGAACTCGAGCGCGCGGTCGTTCATGCGTTCGGCCCACGGCGCCGCGCGCTCGACCGGATAGGCGTAGCCGAACATCACCGGCGTCGCGCAGAAGAGCTGCACGTCGACGCCGTCGCGGTCCATCTCCTCGATGCGGCGCGCGGGATCCCACAGCGCCGCGTACACCGGGCGGAACGGCCGGTCGCCCTGCATGATGTGGCCGGTGCCGTCGGGATCGGTGCGCAGCCACGGCGCGCGCGCGGGGTCGAGCCGCGCCGCTTCCTCCTGCGCAATGCGCGGGAAGAAATGGGTGTGCATGTCGACCGTGGTCACGCGCTTTCCCTCATCGCGTGCCAGGCGCGCGCGTCGCGCCCGGGGTGGACCGTGCCGCACGCTGCGCACCTGCGCGCCGCCTCGGGGGCGTCGTAGAACTGCCGGTAGGCCTTGGGCAGGTCATCGACGATGCTCGCGAGCTGCACGTCGATGCGGTGGACGAGCCCGGCGCACTTCGCGCAGTACCACTCGAAGCCGTCGATCGCCCCCTGCGGCCGGGTCCGCTCGATGACCAGGCACAGGCTGCCGGCCTCCGGGCGCTGCGGCGAGTGCCGCATGGCGCTCGGGAGCAGAAAGATGTCGCCTTCCCTGAGCTCGACGCGCGAGTACTGGCCGCGGTCCCAGACGAGGAGGTGGGCGTTGCCCCTGAATTGCCAGAAGAACTCCTCGTAGGGGTCGTCGTGGAAATCGGTGCGTTCGTTGGGCCCCCCGACCACCGTGACGATGAAGTCGGTGTCCTTCCAGACCTGCTGGTTGCCCACCGGGGGCTTGAGCAGGTGCGCGTGCTCGTCGATCCAGCGCTGGAAGTTGAAGGGCAGCGTGTAGCGGGGCGGGAGGCGAGGTGCGTTCATGGGGCGAGGATACCGCGGCTTGAGACGCGCGCGCGGGTGGTGCAAGATGGCGCCGTGATCGAGCTCAAGGACCTCCGCTACGTTCGTCTCGGCACGCGCGACCCGGAGGCGGCGGCCGAGTATGCCCAGAAGATCCTCGGGCTCGAGCTCGTGCGCCGGGCGGGCGGTGCGGCCTACCTGCGCGGGGACGACCGCGACCACACGCTCGTGTACCACAAGGGCGATCCCGCCGCGCACGCGACCGGGTGGGAGCTCGCCGACGCGCGGGCGCTCGACGCGGCCGGCGCGGCGCTGGAGGCCCACGGCATCGCGGCGCGGGCCGGGACGCGGCACGAGGCCGAGCTGCGCCACGTCGAGGACTTCCTGAGCTTCGTCGATCCGAGCGGCAACACCCACGAGCTCGTCGTGCGGCCGCACCACAGCGGGCGGCGGTACTTCCCGGCGCGCGACTGCGGCGTGTGGAGCTTCTCGCACGTCGGGCTCCGGACCACGGACGCGGCGCGCGACGAGGCGTTCTGGACCACGGTGATGAACGCGCGCGTGTCCGACCGCATCGGCGCGGCCGCCCTGCTGCGCATCCACGAGGTGCACCACACGATCGCGCTCTTCCCCTCGACCTACCCCGGCGTGCAGCACGTGAATCACCAGGTGCACGGCGTGGACGACGTGATGCGCGCCTACTACTTCCTGCGCGAGCGCGGCGTGCGCATCGTGTTCGGACCGGGGCGGCACCCGACCTCCGGCGCGGTGTTCCTGTACTTCGAGGGGCCCGACGCGATGGTGTACGAGTACTCGACCGGCGTGCGCCTCATCAAGCCGGAGGAGGAGGCGAGCTACCGGCCGCGCCAGTTTCCGTTCGCGGCCTCGTCGTTCTGCATGTGGGGCTCGAAGCCCGACATCCCGGAGTTCCGCTCGCAAGAGGGGGCGGAGACGAAGGCCGCCTAGACCGGCGGACGCCCCGCTACCGGCGCAACTCGATCTTGTTGCCGGTGACGCGGATCTTCTGGCCGGGCTGCAGCTGCGGGCGCCGCTCGACGGTCACGATGCCGGTCGTGCCGTCCTCGTAGAAGACGGTCACCTCCCAGTAGTTCGAGACCACCGCCTTGTCGGTGTCGCCGCTCCAGATCGAGCTCAGCGCCCCGAGCATGTCGTCGCGGTTCTTGATGTCGCGCACCTTCGTCTCGCTCACGAGGGCGACGACGCCGTTGCGCGGCGTGGGGTCGGGCTCCGGGGCCGCGGGCTTCTTCGGCGGCGGGCTGCAGGCGGCAAGGGCGAGCGCGAGGGCCGCGGCGAGGGCGAATCGGGTCATCGGACGCGAGTCTACCGCGTCAGGCCGGCGCCGCGGGCCCGCGTATCATCGCGGCTGCGCTTTCGGGGAGGGCCGCGGCTTGAAGATCATCCGGAACAGCGTCGTCGCTCTGAAGTTCGAGATGTTCGACGCCAAGGGCGCGCTCGTCGAGCGCGGCAAGTCGCCGTACTGGTACCTGCACGGCGGCTACCAGGGGATCTTCCCGCGCGTCGAGGACGCGCTCGCCGGCAAGGACGTGGGCGAGAAGGTGCGCGTGCGGCTCGCGCCCGAGGAGGCGTTCGGCGCGCGCGACCCGGCGCTCGTGCGCGTCGAGCCGCGCGCCAAGTTCGGGGGCAAGCCGAAGCTCGGCATGCAGGTGCGGGGCGAGACGGCGCAGGGCGAGGGCCACCACCCGATGGCCTACCGCGTGGTCAAGGTCACCGACACCGAGGTGACCCTCGACGGCAACCACCCGCTCGCCGGCGAGGAGATCGAGTTCCGCTGCACCGTCCTCGAGGTGCGGCCCGCCGCGCCCGAGGAGATCGCCCACGGCCACGCGCACGGGCCGGGGGGGCACCACCACCACTGAGGCGGGCCCGCCGCGGGGCAAGCGCCCCGCGCGGGGCTACGCCGCTTTCGCGAGGAGCTCCCGCAACACGTAGGGCATGATGCCGCCGTGCTTGTAGTAGTCGACCTCGATCGCGGTGTCGATGCGCGACTTGACCTTTAGCTCGCGCCGCGTCCCGTCCGCGCGCCGGATCACCAGCGTGAGCTCCTGCTGCGGCCGGATGTCGTCCAGGCCGAGCACGTCGATCACCTCGTCGCCCTTGAGGCCGAGCGACTCGGCCGAGTCGGCGCCGAGGAACTGCAGCGGCAGGACGCCCATGCCGACGAGGTTCGAGCGATGGATGCGCTCGAAGCTGCGGGCGATCACCGCTTTGACGCCCAGGAGCTGGGTGCCCTTCGCGGCCCAGTCGCGCGAGCTGCCGGTGCCGTACTCCTCGCCGCCGAAGACCACCGTCGGCGTGCCGTCCGCGATGTACTTCATCGCCGCGTCGTAGATCGGGAGCTGCTCGCCCTTGTAGAGGGTGAGCCCGCCCTCGATGCGCGAACCGTCGGGGCGCGCCGGCAGCATCAGGTTCTTGATGCGCACGTTCGCGAACGTGCCGCGCATCATCACCTCGTGGTTCCCGCGCCGCGCACCGTAGGAGTTGAAGTCCGTCACCGGCACGTCGTGCTCGAGCAGGTACACGCCGGCGGGCGAGGTGGGCTTGATCGACCCGGCGGGACTGATGTGGTCGGTGGTGACCGAGTCGCCGAAGATGCCCAGGATGCGCGCGCCGGTGATGCCGGCCGGCTTGCCGGGCTGCAGCGCGAAGCCGTCGAAGAACGGCGGCTCGGCGATGTAGGTCGAGGCGGGCCAGTCGTAGACCTGGCCCGACGCCGAGGCGACCTTCTTCCACAGGGGATTCGTGTCGGCGAGATTCGCGTAGAGCCGGCGGAACGTCGGCGCGTCCATCGCCAGCTTCATCAGCGCGAGGACCTCGTCGTGGGTCGGCCAGATGTGGCCGATGAAGACCGGCTGCCCGTCCTTGCTCCTGCCGAGCGGCTCGGTGCGGAAGTCCCGCAGCACCGTGCCCGCGATCGCGTAGGCCACGACGAGCGGCGGCGAGGCGAGGAAGTTCGCGCGCAGGTTGGGATGGATGCGCGCCTCGAAGTTGCGGTTGCCCGAGAGCACGGCCGCGCACACGAGGTCGTTCTTGACGATCGCCTCGTCGATCGGCTCGGCGAGCGGGCCGGCGTTGCCGATGCAGGTGGTGCAGCCGTAGGCGGCGACCGCGAACCCGAGCCGCTCGAGATACGGGAGCAGCCCGGCCTTCGTGAGGTACTCGGTCACCACGCGCGAGCCCGGTGCGAGCGAGGTCTTGATGTGCGGCTTGACCGACAGGCCGAGCTCGACCGCCTTCTTCGCGAGCAGGCCCGCGGCGAGCAGCACGCCCGGGTTCGAGGTGTTCGTGCACGAGGTGATGGCCGCGATCAGGACGTCGCCAGAGCCGATGTCGATCCCGCTCGAGGTCCGGAATCGCCGGCCGAGGTCTTCGGGCTTCTTCGCGAAGCCGTTGTCGGCCGCCGGCTTCGAGAACAGTGCGGTGAACGTGCTCTTCACGCGGTCGAGGTCGATGCGGTCCTGCGGGCGCTTCGG
>CAZIXQ010000244.1:0-6162 GCA_964543155.1 uncultured Enterobacteriaceae bacterium | reverse complement strand
ACGCCTGGAACAGGATGTCCTCCATCGTGCTCTCCGGCGTCGGGTCGACCACGACCCAGAACTTGTCATTGGGTCCGTAGCGCATCGCCTACCTCCGTCTCTGCGCGTCGCGCTCGTGGAGTTCGTCTCGCGACCAGCGCTTGCCGCGGCTTGACGCGGAGGACGAACGCGAGAGGGACAGGATGTCCTAGATCGCCTTCTTGCGCACCTCGACGTCGCGAACATAACGCTCCAGGAAGGACCGCAGCAGCGCGTTGACGGAGGTCCCTTCCTCCAGCGCCTTGATGCGCGCCTTCTTCAGGATCTTCTCGTCCACGGTGATCGTGAGGTTGGGCATGGCTCCGGCTCGGCTGCTCGTGTTACACAGGACCAGTGTAACACGGGATCCGTGTTGCACGGGTCAGGTGCGGCCGGCCTGGCCTCGGCGCAGCGCCCGCAGCTTGGCGTACTTGTTGAAGCTGTTCATGCATCCGATCGCAATGTGCACAAGCCCGGGCACGCCGTCGAGGAACCCGAGCCGGAAAACGTAGAACTTGAGGAATCTCACCACGGGGCTGAAGACCATCTGCAGCGCGCCGGCGCCGCGCCCGTCGGCGAGCATCCGCTCGGCCTGCAGCGTGGTGTAGCGGTTCTGCTTGTCGAGGTAGCGCTCGAGGGTCTCGGCCGACTCGTGCATGAGGTCGCCGGCGAGCCGCCCGACCGACGCGGTCGTCAGCACGTGCTCGTGCACCGGGTCGTCGCTCCAGCGCGCGTGAGCGCGGTGGAAGAGCCGCGTGTTCCAGTCGGGGTAGCCCTCGCCGTGGCGGAGCCACCGCCCCATGAACTGGTTGCAGCGCGCCATCGCGTACACGTAACCGCGGGGCGCGGCGAGCTCGGCGACGATGGACTCGCGGAGCGGCTCGCTCACGCGCTCGTCGGCGTCGATGCACAGCACCCAGTCGTGCGCCGCCTGCGCGACGGCGAACTGCTTCTGCCGCCCGTAGCCGAGCCATTCGTGCTCGATCACCCGTGCGCCCCGCGCACGCGCGAGCTCCACCGTGCCGTCGGTGCTGCCGGCGTCGACGACGAGGGTCTCCTGCGCGAAGGCGACGCTCGCGAGGCAGGCCTCGAGCTGGGTCGCGGCGTTGCGCGTGATGACGACCGCCGACAGCGGCGCTTGCACCAGGGGGGATTTCCTTTGAATTCAACCGCTTTTCGCGCGCATTCTAACCCGGCCCGGGCCGCGCCGGATTGACCGGCCGGCGCGTTATGGCCATACTGCCGAGTATGGCCAGCGAGACGATCAAAGGCACCTACTCCCTGGACGTGGAGACCGTCCGCGCGCTCGAAGGGCTCGCGCGCCGCTGGAACGTCTCGAAATCCGAGGCGCTGCGCCGGGTGATCCAGGCGAGCGCCGCCCGCGAGCCGCGCGAGGCGGGACGCGAGGCCCTGCGCGCGCTGGACGATCTCCAGCGCGCGCTCGACCTGACTGCCGGCACCGCGGCCGCCTGGGCGGAGCGTGCGCAAGCGGAGCGCCGCCGGGCTGCGCGCCGCCGCGAGTCCGGCGGCCGGTGATCGTCCTCGACACGAGCTTCGTCATCCGCGCGCTCGCGCGCGGGTCGGCCCAGGATGCGCGGCTGCGCGAGTGGCTGCGCAACGGCGAGGAGCTCGGCATGAGCGCGATCGCCTGGGCCGAGCTGCTGTGCGGCCCGATCGAGCCGGACCAGGTCGAGCTTGCCGCGCGGGTCGTGCCGCGCCGGTTCGCGTTCGGCGAGGAGGATGCGACCACCGCGTCCCGGCTCTTCAACGAGACGGGGCGGCGCCGCGGCTCGCTGACCGACTGCATGATCGCGGCCACCGCGCTGCGGCTCGACGCGCCGCTCGCCACCGAGAACCCGGCCGACTTCCGGCGTTTCGAGCCGGCCGGCTTGCGCATCCTCGCCGCATGACGCGCACCGCCGGCCCGCGCGGACGATGAAGCGCATCCTCCTCGTCCGCCTCTCCTCGCTCGGCGACGTCCTGCACACCTTCCCCGCGGCCACCGACATCCGCCACGCGCTGCCCGACACGGTGCTCGACTGGGCGGTGGAGGAGGCGTACGTGCCGCTCGTGCGGATGCACCCGGGCGTGACGCGCGCGCTGCCCTTCGCGCTGCGACGCTGGCGTCGCGAGTGGTACCGGCCGCGCGCCTGGCGCGAGCTCGCGGCGTTTGCGTCCGCGCTGCGCGCGCACCCCTACGACGCGATCCTCGACACCCAGGGCCTCCTCAAGAGCGCGCTGGTGGCGAAGCTCGCGCACGGTCCGGTGCACGGTTTCGGGCCGGGCACTGCGCGCGAGCGCCTCGCCACGCGCCTCTACGACGCGACCAGCGAGTTCGCGCCTTCCGACCACAAGATCGAGCGCTACCGCACGGTCGCCGCGCGCGCGCTCGGCTACACGCCCCGCCCGGCGGTCGACTACGGCATCGCCGCGCCGCCGGCACCCGCCTTCGCGCCGCGGCCGCCGTACTGCGTGCTGCTGCATTCGACGGCGCGCGCCGCGAAGCTGTGGAGCGAGCCGGCGTGGATCGAGCTCGCCCGGGCGCTCGAGGCGCGCGGGGTCGTGTGCGTGCTGCCGTGGGGCTCCGACGCGGAGCGGGCGCGCTCGGCGCGGCTCGCCGCCGCGCTCGAGCGGGCCGTCGTTCCCCCGCGCCTGCCGATCGAGGACGCGGCCGGCCTGATCGGGCACGCGGCGGCCGTGGTCGGCGTGGACACCGGGCTCATGCATCTCGCCGCGGCGCTCGCGGTGCCCGTCGTCGGCGTCTTCTGCGACTCCGAGCCGCTCGATGCGCGCCCGGTCGGCGCCGGGCCGACCGCGTACTGCGGCGGCGTGGGCGCGCCGCCGACCGCCGCTGCGGTGCTCGATGCCCTGCGCGAGGTCGCGCCGGGGATCGCGTGATGCTGCGCTCCCTCTACACCGTGCTCTGGCACGTCGCCCTGCCGCTGCTTCCGCTGCGGCTGTGGTGGCGCGGGCGCAAGGAGCCCGGCTACCGCGATTCGATCGGCGAGCGCTTCGGGCGCTACGGCCCGCGTCCGGACGGTCCGGTCATCTGGATCCACGCGGTCTCGCTCGGGGAGACGCGCGCCGCGCAGCCGCTGGTGCGCGCGCTGCGCAGCCGCTTCCCCGACCACACCCTGCTCGTCACGCACATGACCGCCACGGGTCGCGAGGCCGCGCGCAGCCTGTACGGGGACTTCGCGACGCTCGCGTTCCTGCCGTACGACCTGCCGTGGGCCGTGCGGCGGTTCGTCGCGCACTTTCGCCCCCAGCTCGGCGTCATCATGGAGACGGAGGTCTGGCCGAACCTCGTCCGCGCGTGCCGTGCCGCCGGCGTGCCGGTGCTGCTCGCGAACGCGCGGCTGTCGGAGAAATCCGCGCGCGGCTATGCGCGGGTCGGAACGCTCGCCCGCGAGGCGCTCGCCGACTTCGCGGCGATCGGCGCGCAGACGCCGGCCGACGCCGAGCGGCTCGTCGCACTCGGGGCGACGGCGGTCGAGGTCACCGGAAACCTGAAGTTCGACGCCACCGCGCCGGCGGATACGGAGGCGCGCGCGGCGGCCCTGCGGTCCCTCTTCGGCGAGCGGCCGGTCTTCCTGGCGGCGAGCACGCGAGAAGGCGAGGAGGCGCTGCTTCTCGATGCGTTCGCGCGCGCGCCGCTGCCCGCGGGCACGCTCACCGTGATCGTGCCGCGCCATCCCCAGCGCTTCGACGAGGTGGCGGAGTTGCTCGCGCGTCGCGGCCTCGCGTTCGTGCGCCGGAGCGAGGCGCGCGCGGTGCCGGCCGACTGCGGGTTCGTGCTCGGCGACTCGATGGGCGAGATGAGCGCCTACTACGCGGCGTCCGACGTCGCTTTCGTGGGCGGGAGCCTGATGCCGTTCGGCGCGCAGAACCTGATCGAGGCCTGCGCGGTCGGCGCCCCGGTGCTGATCGGGCCGTCCACCTTCAACTTCACCGCTGCGGCGGCCGAGGCGGTGCGGTGCGGTGCGGCGCTGCAGGTCGAGGACGCGGCGGGGCTGTTGCGCGAAGCCGCCCGCCTGCTCGCGGACGCGGGCGCGCGCGCGTGGATGGGCGAAGCGGGCGAGGGGTTCTGCGCGGCGCACCGCGGCGCGACCGAGCGCACGATGGCGATCGTGGCGCGGCTGGTCGCGGGGCGCTGAGCGGGCGCGCGGCGCCTTCAGTCCCCGATCAGTCGCACGGGCGGCCGCATGCCCGCACGCTCGGCCCGGGCCAACAGCCTGCGGTCGAACGTCCTGAAAGACTCGCAGTTTCCCGTCGCGGCGTGGTGGAGGACGTCGGCGAAGTCAAAGCCGTCGGCGAGCAGGCGCGTGGCTTCGAGCACGGCGGCCTCACGCTCGAAGTGCAGGTTTCGGACGCCGAGGAGGGCGTTGAAGCTTTCTGCAATCTTCTCCGGCCCCAATTCGTACACGCCACGGAGCACCCATTCGAGCTCGAGTGCGACCGTCAGCGGGACGAAGCACGTTTCGCCATCGTCGATCAGCTCGGCCGCCGCGCGCGCCTGCTTCGGGTCGTCTTTCGTTACCAGGCGTGCGAGCACGTTGGTGTCGAGCGCAATCACACGGTGCCTCGCTTGGCCAGGCGACGCGCGGCCTCCGCGCCGCTGATGTCCTCGGCGCGAACCCGCGGTCCCGAGTATCCGGCCACCCCGAGACAGTCTGCGGCGCTGCGTCCCTTGCGCTGCGGCTCGACGATCACCCTGAACCCGCCGGTCTCGGCGACGACCTCCAGACGCGTGCCCGGCCCGATGCCGAGTTGCCGGCGCAACTCCGCCGGGATGACGATCTGCCCCTTCTCCGACACGGTGACTGTGCTCACGGCATCCCCTTCCGCTGGGAACGCCGGCATCCTACCACGGTAAGACAACGCTCGAGCCGCTGAGCGCGGCCCGCAACGGCTCGCGCGCTCGCGCTACTCGGCGCCGGGGACTTTCGGGTCGACGAACTTGACGACGCGCGTCGTGCCGTCGGAGGCGACGGTCCTGCGCTCGGTCGCGGGCTCGACAGGCTCGGACACGGCGCGCACCGGCTCGGCGGCGGCCGGCTGGGCGAGCACGACCGGCACGGCTTCGGCCGGCGCGGCCTTCTCGGGCAGGGCCGCAGCCGCCGCGGTCGGGGGCGTTACGGTCTTCGGTCTGGCCTCGGCGCGGCTCGAGGCCTTCTTCGCCGGCTCGGCTTTCGCGGTCGTCTTGGCGGAGCGCGGCTTCGCCGGGGCGATGTCCTCGGCGACCGGAATGGCGGCCTTGAGCGGTTGAGCGTCGGTCCTCATCGCGGGCGCCTCGGGCGCCGCCAACGCGGCAGCGGGCAGGGTGGTGGTGAGCGGCCCGGACGGTTCGGCCGGAGCGACGCCGGCGGCGAGCGGCGCCAGCGGGGCGCTCGCCTTCGGCTTGGGCTGGTCGACGCCGAGCAGGCGGTTCACTTCCTCCACGTCGGCCTCGGAGAGCGCGCCGGCGGCGGCCTTCAGCTTGAGGCCGTTGACGATCGTGTCGTAGCGCGCGCGAGAGAGGTCGCGCTTGGTCTGGAAGACCTGCTGCTGCGCGTTCAGCACGTCGATGTTGATCCGCACGCCCACCTCGTAGCCGACGCGGTTCGACTGCAGCGCGGTCTCGCTCGAGAAGAGCGCCTGCTCGAGCGCCTTCACCTGCGCGAGGCCGTTGGTCACGTTGAGGTAGGCCTGCTGCGCGTTGAACTCGGCCGCGCGGCGGCTCGCCTCGAGGTCCTGGCGTGCCTTTTCCTTCAGCGCGACCGCCTCGCGCGTGCGCGACATCACGGACCCGCCGGCGTAGATCGGCAGGTTCAGCTGCAGCCCGATCGCGTTCTGGTTGACCGTCGAGCGCGTGCTGCCGCCGATCGCGAGGCTCGCGTTCGTGTTCTCCGTCGCGCTCGCGACCACGTCCAGGGTCGGGTAGTGGCCCGCGCGCTGGCGGCCGATCTCGCGGTCGGCGATCTCGAGCACCGCCTCGTTCGCGCGGACGGTGAAGTTGTTGGCGCGCGCGCCCTTCGCCCAGTCGTCCTGGTTTGCCGGCTGCGGCGGCTGGATCGCGAGGTCGGTGCGCAGCGGCGTGAGCGCGTCGGGCGGCTGGCCGATGATCTGCTGCAGGTTGCGCTGCGCCACGAGCAGCGCGTTCTG
>CAZIXQ010000243.1:0-6183 GCA_964543155.1 uncultured Enterobacteriaceae bacterium | reverse complement strand
AGCGACATCACGTACGACGAGAGCGACATCTCCGCGCAGTCGAACTCGCGGTGGCGCAGCATGCGGAAGAACGTCTCCTCCACCGGCAGCGGCAGGTACGTGAGCTCGATTCCCTCGGGCCGGACCGTCCCGTCGGCGAGCGCGCGCGTGCGGTCGTAGTCCCAGCACGCCAGGGTCATGCGCAGTCGGGCCATCGCTCGATCGCTCCTCGGCGCGTATTCTACGAGCCTCGAGGCGCGGTCTCCGAGCGTCGCGGCGAATCGCGCGGACGGTGGCGGGCGCGCTCGCCCCTCAGGCGCGCTCGGCGCTCGCCTGCGCGCCGAGGCCCAGGCACGCCTCGATGCCGTGGACGAAGTTCCGGACCATGTTGTCCAGCGTGTACTCGCGCGCCGACGCACGCGCGGCCGCCGCGACCGCCGCATACCGCGCCGGGTCGCGCAGGATCGCGATCACCGCATCGGCGTAGGCCGTCGCGTCGTCGGCGAGGACGAAGCCGTTCACGCCGTGCTCGAGGTACGCGATCTCGGGTCCGTGCCGGGCGCTCGCGGTGGTGAACATCGGCAGGCCGGCGCAGAACGCGTCGAGCACGTGGAGGCCGACCGCGCCCGGGCTGAGGATCGCGGTCGCGCGTCGGAAATAGGCCGCCTTCTCGGCGCCCTTCTTCACCCCGACGCAGCGCGCCCACGGCCGGCCCGCCAGCCGCGCCTCGAGCATGCCGCGGCTCGGGCCGTCCCCGATCACGACCAGGCGGAAGTCCGGCAGGACGGCATGGATGCGCTCGGCCGCCTCCGCGAGCAGATCGAGGCGCTTGTCGGGATACAGCGAGCCGCAATACAGCCCGAGCGGCGCGCCCGGCGCGAGGCCGGCCTCGTCCGCCACCGCCGCCTGCGACGCGTCGCTCGCGCCCGCGAGATCGGCGAGGAACCGCTCGTTGTCGATCGCGTTGTTGAGGCACGTGATGCGGTCGGCCGGGAAACCGCCTTCGGCCAGGATCCTCCGGGTGAGTTCGGTGTAGGCGAACCACCAGTCCACTTTCGTCAGCCAGAAGCGCTTCCAGCGCTCGCGGAGCCCGCCCGGCGCGCCGCTCTGGAAGTTCCGGCCGTGGCCCCAGTACGCGACCCGGTTCCCGGCGAGGGCGCGCTGCAGCAGGATCGGATAGTTCGACAGGATCCGGTTCTCCTGCATGATGACGACCAGGTCCGAGTCGCGCAGCGCGCGCGGAAAGGGCTGCCACAGCACGTCGCGCCCCAGCACGCTCACCCACCGGTTGGCGACCTGATCGGCCCAGGCGACGGTACCGGTGTCCCGTTTGAGCCGCTCGCGCGGCGAGGGCTGGCCGTGGACGAGGCGCAACTCGATGCCCCGGCGCTCGCATTCGGCGCGGAGGGCCTCGAACAGCCCGACGCGATAATGCAGCAGCCGATGCTGCAGGACGGTGACCCGGGGGCGAGCGCTCACGACCGCGACTCCGGCGGGGCACCGTCGAGCGCCGGCGCGATCGTGCAATGGTCGTAGCCCCGCTCCGAGAAGGCGAACGTGCCGGCCGCGATCGCCGCCTCGTGGGCCGCGATGTCCCCCGGAGCGGGGAACCGCTCGCCGACGGCCCGCGCCGGCGACCCCGCGACGATGGCATAGGGCGCCACGTCGCGCGTGACCACCGATCCCGCCGCCACGATCGCGCCGCGCCCGATCCGCACGCCGCTCAGGACGATCGCGCCGTAGCCGATCCAGACGTCGGGCTCGACGACGACCTGCTCGCGGCGCCAGGGGCTGGGCCGGCGCGCGCTCCCGATCCACGGCGCGAACCGGACCGGAAAGCCGACGGCGCGAAAATCGTGATCGTGCCGGCCGACGAACGCAACGCGATTGGCGATCAGGACGTGATCACCGATCTCGCAGTTGCACTCGACATGCACGTCCTTGCCGATGTAGACGTTGCTCCCGATCGTGATGCGGTCGGGGGCCCAGAGCGTCGCGTTGCGGCCGATGTGCAGACCGTGCCCGCGGTACACCACCGACCGCGAACGCAGGACGGTCAGCGCCGTGCGCAGCCGCTTCAGTCCGGCAACCAGCGCGGCGATCACGGTGCGGCGGGACCGGCGTGCCGTTCGCGCGAGCGCGCGTCGTCGAGCTGCGGCACGTCCCGCGTCACACGTACCCCAGCCCGTGCTTGTGCGCCCTGACGGTCCCGAAGATTCGATTGCAGGCTCGTGCGCCGAAGGGCGAGGACACGATCGTCACCCAGCGGCGGAACGACGGCGCTGGCACCCCGTCGAAGCAGATTCGCGGCAGTCGCGTCGTCTGGCCCGCCCGTGTGACTGCGCCGCGCTGCACGATGTGCTGGTGCGTCAGCCCGAGGTCGCGGGCGACGCGCTCCCAGGCTGCGTTGCAGCGGCCCCACGGCCAGGCGAGGTGACGGAAATAGGCGCGCGGAAGTCGCAGCTCGTCGACCAGCAGGTCGACCGAGGTGGCGAGGTTCTCGGCCACCACCCCTTCCGTGCCGGCCTCGCTCGGCCAGCGTTCGTGCGAATGCGAGTGCGACTGGAACTCGAGCACCCCGTCGGCCGCGAGCGCACGCGCCTCGCTCCAGGACACGTGGTTGCTGCTCGCACCCGCCACCTCGCCGGTGGGCCCGGAGCGCCCGCAGAGTCCGGTGATCAGGAACGCCACCCCGGTGAACCCGTAGCGCCGCAGCGCGGGGGCGACGGTCTCCGACAGATCGGCGTACCCGTCGTCGAAGGTGAAGAGCAGCGCCTTGCCGGGCGCCGCGCTCGCCGGACCCGCGAGCGCGCGATCGAACTCCGCGAGGGTGAGCGAACGGTAGCCTCGATCCGCGAGCCAGGCCAGCTCGCGCTCGAAGGTCGCCGGCGGCGTGGAGAACGCGTCGCCGCTGTCGTTGACGTGGTGATAGAGGAGGATCGGGATCGTCGGTGTCATGTCGGAGCGGCGTTCGCCGTGTCGCGTCGCCGAGCGGAGTCTACGAAAACCGCCTCGCGCGGTAAATGCGGCGATAGCTTGGCGCACGAGCGCAAGCGATTCGATCACGCCGCATCGCCGGGTCGTGACATAGTGCTCGGCGTCCCCGTTTTAACAAAAGTTGTCATTCGCCAGCACCCGATCGGCGATAGCGTGCGGTCCTCTGCGCGCGTGCGGGAATGCTCCTGCCGCACGCGGCATACGCCGACAGAAGGACGCAAGTGCTGCACTCAATGAACACGCTGCCCGTCGCCAGCGCGCCGCGCGCGGCTTACATCAAGGGATTGCCGGTCAGCCTCGCCTCGGTTGAAGACGTGCTGGTGGAGATGGCCCGCGCGATCCAGTCGCGCGAGCCGGGCCATTACATCTCGATCACGAACACGGAGGCGATGTACCACGGGCTCCGGATCCCGGCGCAGGGCGCGTACATCCGCGGTGCCGACTTCTCACTCTGCGACGGTGTCGGCGTGATCGCCGCCGGCTGGGCATGGGGGCATCGCATCCGCCGCCTGAACGGGCCCGTCCTCCAGCTCGAGTGTTCGCGCCGCGGCGTCGCGCCCGGCTGGCGTCACTTCTTCTATGGCGGCAAGGAAGGCGTCGCGGAGGCGATGGCGGCGCGACTGAAGGCCCAGTTCCCGGGAATGGTCGTATGCGGCACCTACTGCCCGCCGTTCCGGGACCACACGGCGGAGGAGGACGAGGCGGTGGTGCAGATGATCAACGAGGCCCGGCCCGACATCGTCTGGGTCGGGCTCGGGCTGCTCAAGCAGGAGCGGTGGATCGCCGCTCACCTGCGTCGAGTCAAGGCGCCCTGGATGATCGGCGTCGGCGCGTCCTTCGACTACCTGTCGGGAGCGATTCCGTGGGCGCCACCGGTCCTGCGGCGGCTTGGGCTGGAATGGGTCTTTCGCCTCGTCCTCCAGCCGCGACTGCGGGCGCGGCGCTACTGGTGGTCGTTCGTCTACGTCGTGGAGGCGATCGCCGAAGGGCTGGCGTCCGGCCGCTTCATGAGGAAGCCGTCCGCGCGATAGGCGCCGGGCAGGCTCGCCTGCGTGTCCGCATCCCTTTCGGAGAATGGAACAGACGATGATCAGAGTCGGCCTGGTCGGCCTGGGAAAGATGGGAATCTCCCACTACGCCATCCTCAACGCGCATCCCGAGGTCGATCTCGCGGCGGTCTGCGACTCCGCGCAGTACGTGCTCGGGGTCCTGAGCAAGTACACCGGCGTGCGCACCTACTCCGACTACCGTCGGATGATCGATGAAGCCGCGCTCGATTGCGTCGTCGTGGCCACGCCGTCGAAGACCCATGCCGAGATCGTCCGCTACGCGCTCGACCACGATCTCGATGTCTTCTGCGAGAAGCCCTTCGTGCTCGATCCTCGCGACGGGGAGCAGCTCGTCGAGCTCGCCCGGCAGCGCGCCCGGGTCACGCAGGTCGGCTACCACTATCGATTCGTGGGCGCGTTCCGGGAGGCGAAGCGGCTCATTTCCGCCGGCGCCATCGGACGCATCCACCACGTGCGTGCGGAAGCGTACGGCCCGGTCGTGCTGCGACCGAAGGGCTCGACCTGGCGCGGCGCGCGCGCCGAGGGCGGCGGCTGCCTCTACGACTACGCTTCCCACGCGATCGACCTGGTCAACTACCTTGTCGGCCCGCCCGCCGCGGTGAGCGGAACGTCGCTCGGAAAGGTCTTCTCCCGCGACGTCGAGGACGAGGTGTACGCGACCCTGCACTTCCCGGACGGCGCGAGCGGGCAGCTGGCGGTGAACTGGAGCGATCCGAGCTATCGCCGCATGACGACCCGGGTGAGCGTCTGGGGCAGCAATGGCCGGATCAACGCCGACCGGCAGGAGTGCCAGATCTACCTGCGCGAGCGGGCCGAGGGCGTACCGGACGTCGGACCCGGATGGACGGTGAGGTACACGACGGAGCTCACCGAACCCGTGTGGTTCTACCTGCGGGGCGAGGAGTACTCCGCGCAGATCGACCGGTTCGTCCAGGACGTGAAACTGAGGCGGACCGACGGCGTGAATTCCTTCACCTCCGCGCTGGCGGCCGATCGCGTGGTGGAGATGCTGCTGCGCGACGCCGAGTCTCCGCGCGCGAGCGGAAGCACCGCGCCCCTTCCCCAGTCGCCCGTCGCCGCGCGCCGCGGGCTGCTTGCGTCGTTCAAGCGCGTTTTCTCCCACTGAGGCTGCGCGAGCATGCATCGAGTTCTCTTCGGCGACAATCAGTTCTTCGGCATCAACCACATGTCGGACGAGAAGGCGCGCGCGCAGTCGATGCGCTTCCAGGACACGCGCGCGATCCTCGACGTGCTCGAGGCCGCCTACGCGGAGGGCATCCGGGTCTTCATGTGCACGACGCACGAGCGGGTCGCGGCAATCTGCGAGCACTTCCGGGCGAACGCCGCGCGCTTTCCGGACTTCGAGTTCTATCCCTGCATGCCCTACGCGCACAAGTACGCGGATGCCGTGACCGAACACGGGATCGTCGAGGCGCTGCGCCAGTTCCTGCCGCAAGAAGGCGCGCTTGGCGCGCTCGTACGCGGGGGCATTTCGGCCGCGAAGAAGGACGTCGAAGGCATCGCGCAACTCCTGGTCGATGCCGAGATGAAGATGTTCGCCGGGCTGAAGACGCCGGTCATCTTCCTGCAAAACGTGGTCGCCGACCTCCTGCTCGGAATGGGCCTCAAGGACGCCTTCCGCATCTTCGCCGATCACGTGCGGCGGAAGTACGACGCCGAACCGGGATTCATCACCATGAATCTCCCCAGGATGCTCGACACGCTGGAGGAGGTCGGCATTCGCAACCCGATCGTGTGCAGCAACATCAACAAGATCGGTTTCCGGATGTGCGGAGGGCTGCCGGGCTACGAGGCGCGGCTCGCCACCCGGCAGTTCCGCGCGATCGCGATGTCGGTGTTCGCTTCGGGGGCGATCCCGCCACGCGAGGCAATCGAGTACGTCTGCGCGCTGGAAGGCGTCGAGTCGATCGTTTTCGGCGCCTCGAGCCGCGCCAACATCCGCCAGACGAACCAGCTCATCCACGAGTGCTGGGACCGTCGCGTGCCGACTGCCGCCTGAGCCGCTACCGGCCGCGCCACCGCACCGGCGAAGCGGGCGTACGGTTCACCGCCGCGGAACGGCGCCGTTCCCGGGGACGTCGCCGCGCGGAGACCCCTCGGAGCGGCCCGCGGGGCC
>CAZIXQ010000242.1:0-6187 GCA_964543155.1 uncultured Enterobacteriaceae bacterium | reverse complement strand
ACGTACCACTCGTACGCCCGGCGCATGCCTTCCTCGAACGGCGTCCGCGCCGTCCACCCCATGGCCGCGAGCTTCGAGACGTCCATCACCTTGCGCGGCATGCCGTCGGGTCTCGACCGGTCGTAGACGAACGTCCCGCTCCAGCCGGCGACCTTCGCCACTTGCTCCGCCAGCTCGCGGATCGTGATGTCGGTGCCGGTGCCAACGTTGAGGTGCGGCTCGTCCGAGTAGCGCTTCATCATGAACACGAGCGCGTCGGCGAGGTCGTCGACGTACAGGAACTCCCGCCGCGGGGTGCCCGTGCCCCAGATCTCGATCGAGTCCGCGCCCGATTCCTTCGCCCGGTGCACCTTCACCTGCATCGCCGCGGCCACGTGCGAGGACTGCGGGTCGTAGTTGTCGCCCGGGCCGTAGAGGTTCGTCGGCATTGCGCTGATGAAGTCGCAGCCGTACTGGCGCCGGTAGGCCTGGCAGAGCTTGATTCCGGCGATCTTGGCGACCGCGTACCACTCGTTCGTCGGCTCGAGCGGGCCGGTGAGCAGCATCTCCTCGGTCATCGGCTGGGGCGCGAGGCGCGGGTAAATGCACGACGAGCCGAGGAAGAGCAGCTTTTCGACGCCCGCTTTCCACGCGGCGTGGATGATGTTGGTCTCGATCGCGAGATTTTCGTAGAGAAACTCGGCCGGTCGCGTCGAGTTTGCGAGGATGCCACCGACCTTTGCCGCGGCGACGAACAATGCCTGCGGCCGGGCTTTCACCATCCAGGACTCGACGGCCTCCTGCCGGCGCAGATCGACCGCGTCGCGCCCGACCGTGAGCACCTCGCAGTCCTCGGCCGCGAGCCGCCGCACGATCGCGCTGCCCGCCATGCCCCGATGGCCGGCGACCCAGACGCGCTTGCCCTTTAGGCTGTAATCAGTCTTTGACGTCATGGCGCCGGTATTCGCGCTCGACCTCGACGAGGTCGGCGGCAACCATCTCCTTCACGAGATCGCGGAAGCTCGTCTTGTGCTTCCATTTGAGCTTCTCGTGCGCCTTGGTCGGGTCGCCGAGCAGCAGCTCCACCTCGGTCGGACGGAAGTACCGCGGGTCGATCGACACCAGAACCTCCCCGGTCTTCGCATCGACGCCCTGCTCGTCGGTGCCTTTCCCGCGCCACTCGATCTTCCGTCCGACTTCCGCGAAGGCGACCTCGATGAACTCGCGCACCGCGTGGGTCTCGCCGGTGGCCAGCACGAAATCCTCCGGGGTCGGCTGCTGCAGCATCAGCCACATGCCCTCGACGTAGTCGCGCGCGTGGCCCCAGTCGCGCTTCGCGTCGAGGTTGCCGACGTAGAGCCGCTTCTGCCGGCCGAGCTGGATCGCGGCGACGGCGCGGGTGATCTTGCGGGTGACGAACGTCTCGCCGCGCGTGGGCCCTTCGTGGTTGAACAGGATCCCGTTGCAGGCGTAGAAGCCGTAGGCCTCGCGGTAGTTCACGGTGATCCAGTAGGCGTAGAGCTTGGCCGCGGCGTACGGCGAGCGTGGGTAGAACGGCGTGGTTTCGCGCTGCGGCGTCTCCTGGACTTTGCCGTAGAGCTCGGACGTGGACGCCTGGTAATAGCGCGTGCGGTCCTTCAGGCCGAGGATGCGCATCGCCTCGAGGAGCCGCAATGCGCCGAGCGCGTCGGCGTTGGCGGTGTACTCCGGCGTCTCGAAGGAGACCTGCACGTGGCTCTGCGCGGCGAGGTTGTAGATCTCCGTCGGCTGCACTTCCTGCACGATGCGGATCAGGTTCGTCGCATCGGTCATGTCGCCGTAGTGGAGATGAAAGCGGACGTTCGCCTCGTGCGGGTCGTGGTAGAGGTGGTCCACCCGCCCGGTGTTGAACGAAGACGAGCGGCGCTTCACGCCGTGCACGGCGTAGCCCTTCGACAGCAGGAGCTCGGCGAGCAGCGCACCGTCCTGGCCGGTGACGCCGGTAATGAGGGCAACGCGATCGGACATTTGGAGATTGAGTGTGCTCGGAAAAAACGCCTGCGATTATAGGTGCTCTCGATCGCGCGCTCGGGCTCGCTTCGCGGCACCGCGAATAGTTCACGCTGCGCTACAAAAGTTCACACGGATTTCACTTCGGCAACTCCGCCATGCACCGGCGTAGCGCCTCGTCCCACGGCGCGAGCTCGATGCCGGCGCTGCGCGCAAGCCGCCCGCAGTCCAGCCGCGAGTTCGCCGGCCGGCGCGCGGGCGTCGGGTAGGCGCTCGAGGGAACCGCTTCGAGCGCGGGCGGCGTCAGGCCGAGCCGCGCGAGCTCCGGGGACGCGAAGATCGCCTGCGCGAAGCCGAACCACGAGGTCGCGCCGCGCGCGGTCAGGTGGTAGAGGCCCTCCGCGCCGGGCACCGCGACGTCGCGCCGCGCGAGCAGTGCCGCGGTTGCGGTCGCGATCTCCTGGCACCAGGTGGGCGCGCCGATCTGATCGTTGACGATCCGCAGGCTCGCGCGCCGCTCTCTCGCCAGCCGCAGCATCGTGAGCAGGAAGTTGCTGCCGCGCGCGCCGTAGACCCAGCTCGTGCGCAGGGTGAAATGGCGGCAGCCGCTCGCGCCGATTGCGCGCTCGCCTTCGAGCTTGGTGCGGCCATAGACGTTCAGCGGGTGGGTCGGGTCGGTCTCGACGTACGGTTCCGCCTTCGTGCCGTCGAAGACGTAATCGGTCGAGTAGTGGACGAGCACGCCGTCGAGGCGCTGCGCCTCCTCGGCCAGTACGCCCGGCGCGATCGCGTTGACCGCGCGCGCGAGCTCCGGCTCGCGCTCGGCGCGGTCGACGGCGGTGTACGCCGCCGCGTTCACGATCGCATCGGGTGCGATCGCCCGCACCTGCGCTCGCAGCGCGTCCGGCTGCGCGAGGTCGAGCTCGCTCCGGTCGACGGCGATCACCTCTCCGAGCGACGCGAGCGCACGCTGGAGCGCCCAGCCGACCTGGCCGTTCGCGCCGGTGATCAGGATCTTCACGCGAACACTTCGGCGTCGCGGAGCCGCGTGCCGGCGGCGTCGCGCGCCGACAGCGTCGGCGTGCCCGCGAGCGGCCACCTGATGCCGAGCGCCGGGTCGTTCCAGGCGAGCACGCGCTCGTGCTCGGGGGCGTAGTAGTCGGTCGTCTTGTAGAGGAAGTCGGCGGACTCGGAGAGCACCAGGAAGCCGTGCGCGAAGCCGGGCGGGATCCACAGCATCCGCTTGTTGTCGGCGGACAGGCGCTCGCCGGTCCAGCGGCCGAAGGTCGGCGAGGCGCGGCGCAGGTCCACGGCGACGTCGAACACTTCGCCCGCGACGACGCGGACGAGCTTGCCCTGCGGCTGGCGGATCTGGTAGTGGAGCCCGCGCAGCACGCCGCGCGGGCTGCGGCTGTGGTTGTCCTGCACGAACGCGGCCGGGATGCCGGCTTCGGCGAAGACCTTCGCGTTCCAGCTCTCGAGGAAGAAGCCGCGCGCGTCGCCGAAGACCTTCGGCTCGACGAGCAGGACGTCGGCGATTGCGGTCGGCGTGACGATCACGTCGGGGTGCGCTCCCGGAGCACCTGAAGCAGGTACTCGCCGTAGCCGCTCTTCGCGAGCGGCGCGGCGAGGCGCTCGAGGTCCTCGGCCGTGATGAAGCCCATGCGGAAGGCGATCTCCTCGACGCACGCGATCTTGAGGCCCTGCCGGCGCTCGATCGTCTCGATGAACTGCGAGGCCTCGAGGAGCGAGGCGTGCGTCCCGGTGTCGAGCCACGCGTAGCCGCGGCTCATGGTGATCACGTGGAGCGCGCCGCGCTCGAGGTAGGTCCGGTTGACGTCGGTGATCTCCAGCTCGCCGCGCGCGGAAGGCCTGAGCGCGGCCGCGATGTCCACCACCTGGTTGTCGTAGAAGTACAGCCCGGTGATTGCGTAGCGCGACTTCGGCCGCTGCGGTTTCTCCTCGACGCTGATCGCGCGCCCGCTCGCGTCGAACTCGACTACGCCGTAGCGCTCCGGGTCGGCGACCGGATAGGCGAAGACGGTCGCGCCCGATCGGGCCTGCGCGGCCTGGAGGTCCCCCGACAGGTCGTGCCCGTAGAAGATGTTGTCGCCGAGGACGAGGCACACGCCGTCCTGCCCGATGAACGACCGCCCGATGACGAATGCCTGTGCGAGCCCGTCGGGCGAGGGCTGGACCGCGTACTCGAGGTTGAGGCCCCAGCGCCGTCCGTCGCCGAGGAGCTGCTCGAACCGGGGCGTGTCCTGGGGGGTCGAGATGACCAGGATGTCGCGGATGCCCGCCAGCATCAGCGTGCTGAGCGGGTAGTAGACCATCGGCTTGTCGTAGACCGGCAGCAGCTGCTTCGACACGACCTGCGTGACCGGGTAGAGGCGGGTGCCGGAGCCGCCGGCGAGGATGATGCCTTTCATGATGGGAGGAGCGCTCTCACTTGAGTCTCGGCCTGCCCTTCTTTGGTACACGGCCCTCAAGCGCTGCGAGCACGTCCTCGGGGAGTGGCTCGAAGAATGCCTTGGTGATCCGGATTCTTCCCTTGAGCGCGCCGGGCTTCCGCGGTGCTCGCGCCTGCGTACCTTGTGGGGAAGGTGTGCGAGGGACGACTCGCACGACCGGGCCCCCAGCGCTGAGTCCGGCACGTGGACGCTTCGACGATGCCATCGTCACCGGCCTCCGTAGTTCGTCTCGATCCACCTGCGGTAGTCGCCGGAGCGCACCGACGCCACCCAGTCCGCGTGCGCGAGGTACCACTCGACCGTCCTGCGCAGCCCCGACTCGAACGACTCGCGCGGGCGCCAGCCGAGCTCGCGCTCGATCTTGCGCGTGTCCATCGCGTAGCGCCAGTCGTGGCCGGGCCGGTCCGTGACGAAGTTGATGAGGCGCTCGTAGCGCCCCGCGCCGCGCGGGCGCAGCTCGTCGAGGAGCGCGCAGACCTGCCGCAAGACGTTGAGGTTGCGGCGCTCGGCGCCCCCGCCGACGTTGTAGGTCTCTCCGGTCCGGCCGCGCGCGAGCACCAGCCGGATCGCGGCGCAGTGGTCGCCCACGTAGAGCCAGTCGCGCACGTTCGAGCCGTCGCCGTACACCGGGAGCGGCTTGCCCTCGAGGGCGTTGAGCACCATCAGCGGGATCAGCTTCTCCGGGAACTGGTACGGCCCGTAGTTGTTCGAGCAGTTGGTCGTGAGGCCCGGCAGGCCGTAAGTGTGGTGGTACGCGCGCACGAGATGGTCCGAGCCCGCCTTCGAGGCGGAGTACGGGCTGTTCGGCGAATACGGCGTGGTCTCGGAGAACGCCGGATCGTTCGGCCCGAGCGAGCCGTAGACCTCGTCGGTCGAGACGTGCAGGAAGCGGAAGGCGTCCCGCTCCGCCGCGGGCAGCGCGCCCCAGTACGCGCGCGCGGCCTCGAGCAGCGTGAAGGTGCCGACGACGTTGGTCTGGATGAAGTCCGCCGGGCCGTGGATCGAGCGGTCGACGTGGCTCTCGGCGGCGAAGTGCACGATGGCGCGCGGGCGGTGCTTTGCGAGCAGGTCGTCCAGGAGCGCGCGGTCGCAGATGTCGCCGCGCACGAACGTGTGCCGGGTGTCGCCGTCGAGCGCTTCGAGGTTGCGCAAATTGCCGGCGTAGGTGAGCTTGTCGAGGCTCGCGACCGGCTCATCGGACTCGCGCAGCCAGTCGAGCACGAAGTTGGAGCCGATGAAACCGGCTGCGCCAGTGACGAGAATCATGGTTGGTGACCGGTCTTGGCGGAGGCTCGTGCGGTGCGGCGTTCACCGGACACCGGTACTCGGTGCGAGCGTCCGAATCTTCGGCCCATGCGAATCACGCCGCGGCGCGGAGAAACGGGTTCACGACGCGGACGCCCTCCAGAGTCTGTCCGTGCTGCAGATCTTCCGTCAGGAGTTCGGCCGCGCCCCCGGCCTTTGCCGCGACGACGATCAGGGCATCCCAGAGCGACAGCTTGTGCCGTCGCGCGAGCACCACCGCGGCGATCACCAGCTCGGCGTCCATCTCGACGACCGGAAACGCCGAGAAGTCCCGGACCAGCCGTTCCGCCTGTTCGCCGCTCAGGGGCGATGCGAGCTTGCGCGTGACGGTGACATAGAACTCCTCGAGCACCTGCGCGCTGAGGAGCACTTCATCGCGCCGCGCCCGCTCCGCGCTCACCTGGCGGGCGCGGCGCTGCTTCTCCGGTGGCGACGACTCG
>CAZIXQ010000241.1:0-6192 GCA_964543155.1 uncultured Enterobacteriaceae bacterium | reverse complement strand
GCCGTACACCGCTTCGCGCACGAGATCCGGCGCAGCGTGGTCGAGCTTGTACCACTTCTTCCACTCGACGAGGTCCTGCAGTCGGAAGTCGGCCGCCAGGTCGATGATGCGCGCGCCCGCGTCGAGCAGCCGGCGCGCATCGTTCATCGCCACCCCGTGCGGTGTGGCGAAGAAGACGACGTCGCACCTCTCTAGGCTGGCGCCGCCCGTCTCGGAGAACGCGAGGTCGACGTGGCCGCGCAGGCTCGGGAACATGTCGGCCACGCGGGTGCCCGCCTCCCTGCGCGAGGTGATCACGGCGAGCTCGGCGTGCGGGTGCCTCGCGAGCAGCCGCAGCAGCTCGACCCCCGTGTATCCCGTGCCCCCGACGATTCCGATCCTGATCATGCGCGGACCTCCCATGCGGTGCGACCGTTGTCACTCCGCGACGACACTTGCGCCCCCAGAGACGACAAAGCCGCCCGGGAGGCGGCTTTCGTCGGATTCCCTGGCCCTACATCAGCGCTTGGAGAACTGCTTGCGTCGGCGCGCCTTGTGGAGGCCGACCTTTTTGCGCTCCACTTCGCGCGCGTCGCGCGTGACCAGCCCGGCCTTGGACAGCGCGGGCTTCAACGCGGCGTCGTACTCGATCAGCGCCCGGGTGAGACCGTGCCGCACCGCGCCCGCCTGGCCCGACTCGCCGCCGCCGTCCACGTTCACCATCACGTCGAAGGTGGTGAGGTGGTTGGTCAGCGCGAGCGGCTGGCGAACGACCATGCGCCCGGTTTCGCGGCCGAAGTACTCGTCGACCGGCTTGTCGTTGACGACGAAGCGCCCCTTGCCGGGCTTGATGAACACGCGCGCGACCGCGCTCTTGCGCCGGCCCGTGCCGTAGTGATGGTTGCCGATCATCAGCTGATCTCCAGGCTCTGCGGCTGCTGGGCGGTGTGGGGATGCTCGCCGCCCGCATAGATTTTCAACTTGCGCGCCATCGCGTAGCCGAGGGGTCCCTTCGGCAGCATGCCCTTGACCGCCTTCTGGAGCGCGCGGGTGGGATGGCGTTCGTGCAGCTTCTCGAACGAGGTTTCCTTCAGGCCGCCGACGTACCCGCTGTGCCGGTAGTACGTCTTGTCCTGCGCCTTGTTGCCCGTCACGCGCAGCTTGGCGGCGTTCACCACGACGATGTAGTCCCCGGTGTCGACGTGGGGGGTGAACTCGGGCTTGTGCTTGCCGCGCAGCCGGTAGGCGATCTCGGCGGCGAGCCGGCCGAGCACCTTGTTCGAGGCGTCGACCACGAACCAGTCGCGGCGGACCTCGTGAGGCTTGGCGGTGAAGGTCTTCATCGGGGTGCGTCCAGCGGGGTTCCGGCGAAAAGACTGCGATTTTATCGGCCCGGCAGGACCCTCGTCAAATCATAAGGTTGACCTGACTCCTGGGACGCTCCCGGGCAAAAAAAAGCGCAGCCTTTGCGGCTGCGCTGAATCCACCAAAGGAGGAGGGTGGAGGAGACTTGGAGCGCCGTGCTGCTCGATGACGCTCACTACGGGCCCAATTATCCGGAGCTCGATTGTGCGATGCAAGAAAAATTTTGTGCGATGCCACAAGGACGCTTTATGAAGACTGTGGCATTGGGTCGATGATAGAAAGAGGTCTTTGTTAAATCAATGATTTATGCGCCAGCCAAGCTGTCCTCGGAGCACCCTCGGCGGCGTAGAATGCCGCCTCTAAGTATCCGGAGCCAAGCATGGAATGCACGGTGCAGTGGATCGAGGGCGGAATGAGTTTCGTGGCGGAGACGGGCAGCGGGCACGCCTTCGTCATCGATGGGGCCCCCGAAGCGGGCGGCCGCAACCTCGGTCCGCGCCCGATGGAGACCGTGCTCGCCGGCACCGGCGCCTGCACCGCCTTCGACGTGGTGCTGATCCTGAAGCGGAGCGGCCAGGACGTCACCGCCTGTAAGGTGGACGTGAAAGCCGAGCGTGCCGCGACCGATCCCAAGGTCTTCACGAAGATCCACATGCACTTCGTCGTGCGGGGGCGAGGGCTCAAGCGCTCCGTCGTCGAGAGCGCGATCAAGCTGAGCCACGGCAAGTACTGCTCGGCCTCGGCGATGCTCGGCAAGACCGCGGCCATCACGCACGACTACGAGATGGTCGAGGAACCGACCGCCGGGCAGGTGCCCTGAGCAACCGGTGGACGGGTTGGGACTGCCCGGCTCGTGCAGTCGCCAAACCCGCGCTTGGGCCTCCGAATACGCTGTTGCGCGGGCGCAACGATCGTGCAGCTGACCCGGATGTCTTTGATCCGGTGCGTTGTTCCGCCGCAACGCATTTCCTATACTCGTTGCCAGGTCGGAAGGGTCCCAAAACTAAATCGCCCGACACCTTTGCGCGGGCAAACGGAGGGGGTAGAGATGGCGAAGAAGTGGGCGAAGACGGCCGCCGCGTTCGCGGTCGGTAGCGCGTTGGCAGGCTGGGGCGGCGCCGCGAGCGCATCGGGGTTCCAGCTCCAGGAACAGAACGCCAGCGGCCTGGGAAACGCCTATTCGGGTCAGGCCGCCGCTGCCGAAGACGCCAGCACCGTCTACTGGAACCCGGCCGGCATGACGCGCCTCCCGGGCCGGCAAGTCGTGGGCGCCCTGAACGCGATCAAGCCGCAGGTCGAGTTCGCCAATACCGGGTCTTCGCCGCCGACGCTGACGGGCGCGCCGCTCGGCATTCCCCTGGGCAGCACCGGCGGCGACGCGGGCGGCTGGGCGTTCGTTCCGAACGCATACCTCTCCTGGGAGGCGATGCCGAACAAGCTGTGGCTCGGAGTCGGGATCAACACGCCGTTCGGTCTCACCACCGAATGGGACACCGACTGGATGGGCCGCTTCCATGCGATCAAGTCGGAAGTGATGTCGATCAACGTCAATCCCTCGGTCGCGTGGAAGGTGAACGAGATGTTCTCGGTCGGCGGGGGCATCAACGCGATGTATTTCGACACCGAGCTCAGCAACTCGGTCGCCTACGGCGCGAGCGCAATCGGCGCGGCCGCGCCATTCGGCGCCGGTGCCGTGGCAGCGGTCACCGCGGCGCTGGGACCGGGCGGACCCGCCCGGGAAGGCGTGGCGACGGTCAAAGGCGACGACTGGGGATGGGGCTGGAACCTGGGTGCGATGATCACGATCAGCCCGGCCACGCGTGTCGGCCTGCATTACCGCTCGAAGATCACGCAGAAGCTCGAGGGGGATGTGAACTTCGAGAACGCGCCGGTGTTCGGCGCAGGGCTTGGGGCACTAGGTGCCGCACTCAATGCAACATTCGCCAACGGCAGCATCAAGGGCGAGATCGAGCTGCCCGACACGGCGTCGATCGCGTTGTCGCACAACTTCAGCGACCGGCTGCAAGTGCTCGCCGACTACACTTGGACCGGCTGGAGCTCAGTCCAGGAGCTGTCGATCTACCGCAGCGACGGCAGCGGGCTCACGAGCACGCCGCTGAGGTTCGACGACAGCTGGCGGGTCGGGCTGGGGGTGAACTACCAGCTGACCGGCCAGTGGAAGCTCCGGGGCGGTATCGCGTACGACAACACGCCCGTAAAGGACGAGTTCCGCACACCGCGCCTGCCTGACACCGACCGCACCTGGCTCGGCATCGGTGCGCAATACGCGATGACGAAGCAGCTGGTGCTCGACTTCGGCTACGTCTACATCTTCGCCAAGGACGGCTCGAGCAACCTGCCGAACCTCGATCCGGCCCCGCCGGCCGGGTTCCGCGCTTCGCCCAAGGGCGCGCTCGTGGGCGACTACGACGCGAACGTCAATATCCTGAGCGCGCAGGTGCGGTACTCGTTCTAAACCCGCGCGCACTGGGCACGGACGCGAAAACGGCCGCCTGCGGGCGGCCGTCTTTCATCTGCGATCGCGCAGGCGCGCGAGCGATCAAAGCCGATAGGAAATCGTCGTCATCACCTTGGCGCTCGCTTTCATGAGCGCCTTGACCGGCCCCGGAAGCTCCCGGGCACCGAGCGACTCTGCAATTCGCGCATGCTGCGCCTCGTCGCGCTGCATCACCTCGACGACCGCCCGGGTCTTCGCGTCGCGCGGCGAGAGCCGGTCGAGGTGCCCCTGCAGATGCGCCTCGACCTGCCGCTCGGTCTCGTTGAGAAAGCCGAGGTTCCAGGCGTCGCCGGCCTTCCCGGCCGCGAAGCCGAGTGCCAGCGATCCCACATACCACACCGGGTTGAGCAGGCTCGTGCGCCCGCCGAGCTCGGCAATGCGCTGCTCGGTCCACGCGAGATGGTCCTCCTCTTCCCGCGCGGCCTGCTCGAGCGCGCGCTTGAGCGCCTCGTTCTCCGAGGCGAGCGCCTGGCCCTGGTAGAGCGCCTGCGCGCAGATCTCGCCGCAGTGATTCACGCGCATCAGCGCCGCGGCATCTCGCCGCTCGTCGGCCGACAACCCCGCTTCCGGTAGCGCCTCGCCCGGCATCGGGCGCGCCGCGCGCGGCGTGCCGGTGAGCGTTCGCAGGCCCCGGTCGAATCCGATGATCAGTTCGTCGAGGGAAAGCATGGACGGCATGCCCCGGTCGCAGCGTTCCGGCGACTGTAGCCGGTCCGCGGGAATCGGGCAAAAAAAACGGGCGCCGAAGCGCCCGTTTTCGTTCGAGCTGACCGAAGCCGGCTTAGAACTGGTGGAACAGCCCCACCGCGAAGATCTGCGGGTTCGCGCCGTAAGGCGTGATGCCGCCGCCCGTCGACGTTTGGTTCCCACCCGTGTAGTCCGAGAACTGGTTGTCCCCGTTGGTGACCCGGTTGTACGAGGCGAAGAGCCACGTCCGCTTCGACAGGAAGTACCGGCCGCCGATCATGTAGCCGCTGGAGTCCGAGTCGTCGCAGGAAATGCCCCCGACCGGGATAGCGCCGCAGTCCTTGATGTCGCCGGTCTGGCCGTACTGCGCCATCACCTGGAAGTTCCCGAAGGTGTGCTCCCAGTTGAGCGTCCAGCCCTGCTGGTAGGCGTTGGTTCCGGTCGCGAGACCCGGCACATAGTTGCGGTCGCCGCGGACCCAGATCAGGCCGACCCGCGCGCCGGGCATGTAGCCCCAGCTCCCGCCCACCTTCCAGAACTCGCCATCCGGGCGCGGAACGGGCGCGGCAGCGAGCGACGTGCTGCCGCTGCCGTCGAGGTAGTCCACCTGCGCGTAGAACGGGCCCCACTCGCCGCGCAACGTGACGCCCCAAACCCGGCCGTCGGTGTCCACCGAGTTGTTGTTCTGCACCGACTCCGAGCAGAACGCTCCGGCTCCGGCGGCGGAGGTTCCGAAAGCGCCGTACCCCGCGCAGGGCGACCAGCTGATCGTGCCGTTGATGCCCGCGAAGGTCGGCGTCGTGTACTGAACGGTGTTGGAGGTCCGCGCCGTGGGAATACCCACGCGGCCGAAGCCCGTGCCGTTCGTCCACGGAATCTCCGTGTTGATGTAGTTCGCCGCGAACTGCGCGTTCACGCCGTTCGCCCAGTAGATCGACTGGCGGCCCAAGGTCAGACGACCGAAGTTCGAGTCGATCCCCACGAACGAGTCACGCGACGCCCAGAAGCCCGTCGACACGTTCGCCGTACCGGCCTGCCCCACGTTCGAGCCGTTGTCGATGTTGACGCCCGTCTCGATCTGGAAGATCGCCTTCAGCCCGTTGCCCAGATCCTCGGTGCCACGGAGGCCAACGCGCGAGCTGTTGTCGAACACCCGCATGCGGCCTTCCTGGTTGATCTGGCTGCCGGGCGTGGCGCCCTGGTCCCGCGCGCCGGTCGCCGAGTAGTAGTCGACGCCGAGCACGGCGCGGCCGTAGAGCTGCACGTTGCTCGACTGCGCGAACGCAGTCGGCGCCGCGAGCACGCCGGCGACGGCTACCGCCATCACTTTCTTGTTCATCAAAGAGTTCTCCTCTGAACGTTGAAACCGGAAGCCCGGAGCGGGCCGCCGTCACTCCTCCGAGAGACCGGGAAGTTGTGGGAATCTTGCAACTGCAGAAGGGATGAGGGCAAGCTTTTGGCCGTTCCGCGGGCCAATTCAGCAGTCTTTTGTTGCGTGCGCGCAACAAATCGGTCTTTGGCCGCAAAGCTATATAATTCAGCAGGTTATAGAAGTCTCGCGCGACGAAGCTTGGACTTTCGCCCAGCCGGCCCAGCGTCTCGAGGGCGAACAGCATGCCGGCGATGCCGCCGTAAAACGGGAA
>CAZIXQ010000240.1:0-6197 GCA_964543155.1 uncultured Enterobacteriaceae bacterium | reverse complement strand
GGTGGTGGGTGCACCGCCGCTGGAAGCCGTGGCCGGTGCGGCAGCGCGGCGCGCGAGCGTCCCGCGGGAAGGAGCGATCGTAAGAAACGTGCGCGCCGGAGTGCATCCGGTTCGGCGCGCGGGCCGGGACCGGGGTCGTGTTCGTCGCACTGGTGTGGCGGATCGAACACCGCTCGGCGGTGCCACGACGAGAGTAGCGGAGAACGAAAAGGGGTTGCCGCTTGGCATGATCGGCAACCCCTGGATGACCTTGGCTCCCCGAGTAGGGATCGAACCTACGACCTGCGGATTAACAGTCCGTCGCTCTACCGGCTGAGCTATCGGGGAACAGGGGCGCGATTATAGCGGAGCAGGTGGGCTCCCCTCAACCATGCCTCAGGCCTTCAGCACACGCGCAATTGCGTCCGCGGCGTAGTCGACGTTCTTCGAGTTCAGCGCCGCGACGCAGATGCGGCCGGTCTCGATCGCGTAGATCGAGAACTCCTCGCGCAGGCGCACCACCTGCGCCTTGGTCAGCCCCGAGTAGGAGAACATGCCCCGCTGGCGCAGCACGAATCCGAAGTCGGAGCCCGGCACCCGCGAGTGGATGCCGTCCACGAGCGCCTTGCGCATGGTCTTGATCCGGTCGCGCATCTCGCCGAGCTCCCGCTCCCAGAGGGTCCGCAGATCCGGCGTGGTCAGCGTCATCGCCACGACCTTGCCCCCGTGGGTGGGCGGATTCGAGTAGTTCGTGCGCACCACGCGCTTCATCTGGCTCAGGACCCGCGCCGCCTCGTCCGCGCTCGCCGTGGCCACGCTCAGCGCGCCGACACGCTCGCCGTAGAGCGAGAACGACTTGGAGAACGAGCTCGCCACGAACACGGGGCTGCAGGCTTCCGCGAAGCGGCGCACCGCCGCCCCGTCCTCCGCGATGCCCTCCCCGAAGCCCTGGTAGGCAATGTCGAGGAAGGGCACGAGCTCGCGCGCCTTCACGATCTCGATGACCTTCGTCCACTGGTCGGTCGTCAGGTCATAACCCGTCGGGTTGTGACAGCAGGCGTGCAGGACGACGATCGAGCGGGGCGGGAGCTTCTCCAGCGCCACTGCGAGCGCCGGAAAGTCGACCCCGTGGCGGGCCGCGTCGTAGTAGGGGTAGGTGTCCACCTTGAACCCCGCGCCCTCGAACAGCGCGCGGTGGTTCTCCCAGCTCGGGTCGCTGATCCAGACCCCCGCGCCCGGATTGATCCGCCGCAGGAAGTCCGCACCGATCTTCAGGCCGCCGGTGCCCCCGAGCGCCTGCACCGTCACGGCGCGTTTCTCCTTGACGACGGGCGAGTCGGCGCCGAACACCAGGCCCTGCACGGCGGTGTCGTACGCGGGCAGGCCGTCGATCGGCAGGTAGTTCCAGGGCGCCGGATTGTCCAGGATCGCACGGTCCGCACGGCGCACGCATTCGAGGAGCGGCACTTTCCCGTTGTCGTCGGTGTAGACCCCGATCCCCAGGTTGACCTTCCTCGGGTTCGGATCGGCGTTGTAGAGCTCGCTGATGCCGAGGATCGGGTCGCGCGGCGCCATCTCGACGCCGGCCAGCAGGGATGCGCTCATCGTCTCGTGGGCAAGGGCGGTGGACACCCGCGCATTCTAGCGCCCCCGGTCCGTGCCGCGCGGCGCGCTGTGCGAAAATCGCGGCTCGTCGCAACGCGCAGCCGCAATGCCGATTCCCGCCCGCGCCGTCCTCGCGTCCGAGCCGGCGAAAGTCCTCACCTTTCCCAAAGGCGCGTTCCGCCTTCACCAGCCGTTCGCCCCCGCGGGCGACCAGCCGGAGGCGATCGACCGCCTGGTCGAGGGGCTGAACGACGGGCTCGCGTACCAGACCCTGCTCGGGGTCACCGGCTCGGGCAAGACCTACACGATGGCGAACGTCATCGCGCGCGTGGGGCGCCCGGCACTCGTGCTCGCGCCGAACAAGACGCTCGCGGCCCAGCTGTACGCCGAGTTCCGCGAGTTCTTCCCCGAGAACGCGGTCGAGTACTTCGTCTCCTACTACGACTACTACCAGCCGGAGGCCTACGTCCCGTCGCGCGACCTCTACATCGAGAAGGACTCGAGCATCAACGAGCACATCGAGCAGATGCGCCTCTCGGCGACGAAGTCGCTGCTCGAGCGCGACGACGCGGTGATCGTCGCGACCGTGTCGTGCATCTACGGCATCGGCGACCCGGTCGACTACCACGGGATGATCCTGCACCTGCGCGAGCGCGAGAAGGCCGGGCAGCGCGACGTGATCGCGCGGCTGGTGGCGATGCAGTACGAGCGCTCCGAGCTCGACTTCCGCCGCGGGACGTTCCGGGTGCGGGGCGACGTCATCGACATCTTCCCGGCCGAGCACTCGGAGACCGCGCTGCGGGTCACGCTGTTCGACGACGAGGTCGACAGCCTGATGCTCTTCGACCCGCTGACCGGCCGCTCGGTCCAGCGCGTCTCGCGCTTCACCGTGTACCCGTCGAGCCACTACGTAACCCCGCGCGCGACCACCCTGCGCGCGATCGAGGCGATCAAGCTCGAGCTCGCCGAGCGCATCGAGCACTTCCAGCGCGAGGGCAAACTGGTCGAGGCGCAGCGCATCGAGCAGCGCACGCGCTTCGACCTCGAGATGCTGAACGAGATGGGGTTCTGCAAAGGCATCGAGAACTACTCGCGCCACCTGTCGGGGCGGAAGAGCGGCGAGCCGCCGCCGACCCTGATCGACTACCTGCCGCCCAACGCGCTGATGATCGTCGACGAGAGCCACGTGACGATCCCGCAGCTCGGGGGCATGTACCGCGGCGACCGCTCGCGCAAGGAGAACCTCGTCGACTACGGGTTCCGCCTGCCCTCGGCGCTCGACAACCGGCCGCTCAAGTTCGAGGAGTTCGAGGGCATGATGCGGCAGACGATCTTCGTGTCGGCCACGCCGGCCGATTACGAGCTGGGGCGCTCCGGCCAGGTCGTGGAGCAGGTGGTACGGCCGACCGGTCTGGTCGATCCGGCGGTCGAGGTGCGTCCGGCCTCCACGCAGGTCGACGATCTCCTCTCCGAGATCAACCTTCGCGTCGCGCGCGCAGAGCGGGTGCTGGTGACCACGCTCACCAAGCGCATGGCCGAGGACCTGACCGAGTACCTGCGCGAGCACGGCGTGAAGGTCCGCTACCTGCACTCGGAGGTGGAGACCGTCGAGCGGGTGGAGATCATCCGCGACCTGCGCCTCGGCGAGTTCGACGTCCTCGTCGGCATCAACCTCCTGCGCGAGGGCCTGGACATCCCGGAGGTGTCGCTGGTCGCGATCCTCGACGCGGACAAGGAAGGTTTCCTGCGCTCCGAGCGTTCGCTGATCCAGACGATCGGCCGCGCGGCGCGGCACATCCACGGTGCCGCCATCCTCTACGCCGACGTGGTGACCGACTCGATGCGGCGGGCGATCGGCGAGACCGAGCGCCGGCGGACGAAGCAGGTCGCCTTCAACGCCGCGCACGGCATCGAGCCGCGCGGGGTCTCCAAGCGCATCAAGGACCTCATCGACGGCGTGTATGCGCCCGACGAGGCCCGCGGCCAGCTGCGGGCGGCCGAGGAGCAGGCCCGGTACGAGGCGATGACCGAGAAGGAGCTCGCGCGGGAGATCAAGCGCCTGGAGAAGGAGATGCTCGAACACGCCCGGAATCTCGAGTTCGAAAAAGCCGCGGCCGCGCGTGACCGCCTGCTCACGCTCAAGCGCGCGGTGTTCGGTGCCGAGGGGGAGGCGCCGGTGGAGCGGGAGGCGGGCGGATGAGGCGCGTGCTCTTCGTCTGCACGGGCAACATCTGTCGATCGCCGACCGCGGAAGGCGTGTTCCGCAAGCTCGTCGCGGACGCCGGCCTGGCCGACCGGATCGCATCGGCTTCGGCAGGGACGCACGGCTACCACGTGGGCGAGCCGCCCGATCTGCGCACCCAGGCGGCCGCACGCCGCCGCGGCTACGACCTCTCCGGCCTGCGCGCCCGCAAGGTGGCGCGGGAGGACTTCCATCGGTTCGACCTGCTGCTCGCGATGGACCGCGAGCACCACGACATCCTGGGGCGGCTCGCGCCGCCCTCGGCGGGCCACAAGGTGCGGCTCATGATGGGATTCGCGCGCGGTGCCGCGCACGACGAGGTGCCGGATCCCTACTACGGCGGACCGGAGGGCTTCGAGCTGGTGCTCGATCTGCTGGAAGACGCGGCCGCGGGCCTGCTCGAGCGGCTGCGCCTCGAGCTCGACCCGCGCTGAATCGCGCTTCGTCCCGCTGCCGTAGTGGCAGCGGGACCGGCTCAGCTCTCGGGCGTCGCGCCCGGGGACTTCTGCGTCTCGACCTGCACCAGCGGGGTGTTGAGATCCGCCGGGGGCGGACGGCGTTCGCGTCGCGGGCGGGGCGCCGCCGTCTCTTCGGCCTCGACCACCGGGGCGACGTGATCGGGCTTGGTCTGGACCATCACGAGCCCGCTCTCGCGCAGCGCCGCGTCGAGGTCGATCGAGGGCGGTGGCGGAGGAGGGGGCGCAGTGAACGTCTCGCGCGGGGCCACCGGGACCGGTTGCGAACGGGATTCCGGCGCAGGCGGCGGTGCCGTCGACGCGATCGGCGCCGTCTCTACGAAAAACGGCGCTGCCGCCGCGGCAACCGGCATCGCGGCCATCACCGGCGCGGATTCCGGCACGGGCGCTGCGACCGGCTGCTCCGGCCGCCCCTGACCGTCGCGCCGCTCGCCGCGCTCGGGACGTTCCCCCCGATCGCCGCGCGGACCGCGGTCACCCCGTTCGCCGCGATCACCGCGCTCGCGGCGGTCGCGCCGGCCCCGCCCGCGGTCGCCTTCCTCGCGCGGGCCACCAGACGGCTGGCCGAGCGCCGTCGCGTGATGCGGTGGGCGCGGCTCGCGCGGTTCACCCGGTCCGCCGCGATCCCGCTGGCGCTGCCGGTCCTCGTGACGTGGGCCGCGCTCGCCCCGATCACCCCGATCGCCGCGGGGCTCGCGCCCCTCGCGCGGCTCGCCGCGAGCGTGCCGTTCGCCGGGCCCGCGTCCCTGTTGCGGGCCGCGGTCGGGGCGCGGGCCCCGCTCGTCGCGCCGGCGCTCCTGACCCTCGCGCTGACCGCCGCGCTCCGGCGGCCGGTCGCGCCGCTCGCCCCGATCACGCCGGTGCTGCGGCTCGGGCCGCGCGGCGGGGGCGGCGGCCGGTGTCGGCGCGGCCGGCGCCGGCTCCTCGGCACGGAACCACCCGAAGAGGCGCTCGAAGAAACCGTGCCTAGCCGGGGCCGCGGCGGGCGCGCGCGCCGGCGCTGCGGCAGCCTGAGGCTGCACCGCGGGCTTCGGCGGAACGATCGGGGCCGGCTGCTCCGGCGTGACGCCCTGCACCGCCGCCTGCGGGCGCTCGGGGCGAGCCTCCTGAGCCGAGGTGTAGGGCTTCTCCTCGCTCGGCGCCTCGACGAGGTTGTAGCTCGCCGGCAGCACGCCCTCCTGGTTGAGGTCGTCGTGCCGCAGGCGCTCGACCTTGTAGTGCGGCGTCTCGAGGTGGACGTTGGGGATCAGGACCACGTTCACCTTCAGCCGCGCCTCGAGCGCGTGGATGTCGGTGCGCTTCTCGTTGAGGAGGAACGTCGCGACGTCCACCGGCACCTGAACGTGCACCGCCGCGGTGTTCTCCTTCATCGCCTCTTCCTGCATGATCCGCAGGATGTGCAGCGCGGTCGACTCGATGCCGCGGATGAAGCCGATGCCGCTGCAGCGCGGGCAGGGCTGGTGCGCGGTCTCTTCGAGCGACGGGCGCAGCCGCTGGCGCGAGAGCTCCATCAGCCCGAAGCGCGAGATCTTGCCCATCTGGACGCGCGCCCGGTCGAAGCGCAGGGCGTCCCGCAGGCGGTTCTCGACCTCCCGCTGGTTGCGCTGGTTCTCCATGTCGATGAAGTCGATGACGATCAGCCCGCCGAGGTCGCGCAGGCGCAGCTGGCGTGCGATCTCGTCGGCCGCCTCGAGGTTGGTGCGGAAGGCGGTCTCCTCGATGTCCTGGCCCTTGGTCGCACGCGCGGAGTTCACGTCGACCGCCACCAGCGCCTCGGTGTGGTCGATGACCACCGCCCCGCCCGACGGGAGCGCCACCTGGCGCGAATAGGCGCTCTCGATCTGGTGCTCGATCTGGAAGCGCGAGAAGAGCGGCACGTCGTCGCGGTAGCGCTT
>CAZIXQ010000239.1:0-6216 GCA_964543155.1 uncultured Enterobacteriaceae bacterium | reverse complement strand
GTGTCCGCGAAGCGTCGCGTCGCGGTTTGACGAGGATCAAGCGGCGGGCCGCGCGGACGACGCGTCGCATCACTTGCAGTCGTTGTGAAGCTTCCACTGCTCCTCGTCGCCCATCGCGATCGTGGCCGCGGCGGCGGAGCAGGACACCCTCTTGCGGGTGTTGCGGCCGGGAAACAGGCCGGGGTGCGGCGCAATCGTGTTGGATCAACCGATCGGGGAACAGGCTATTCGGGGCCGCTTCGGGACCACAAACACCGGCGTGGGGCCGGCCGCCCCGCTACTCGTCCCCGTCGCCGCCGATCCCGAGCCGGCGCATCCGCTCCCAGAGGTTCTTGCGGCTGATCCCCAGCGCCGTCGCGGTCTCCTGGACGTGCCCGCCGTGCCGCTCCAGCGCGGCGACGACGTACTGCCGTTCGCAGAGCTGAAGATAATCCGCGAGCGGCAGTTCGCCCGGGAATTCCGGCGGCGCCGCCGTGGCGAGACGATCCTCGAGGAGGTCCGCGGCCTCGAGCACCGACCGCTCGGACAGGATGCAGGCGCGCTCGATCGCGTGCTTGAGCTCGCGCAAGTTGCCGGGCCACGGGTACGCGGCGAGCGCCGCCTCCGCCGCGACGCTCAGCTTCTTCGCCGTCCCGGCATGGCGGGTCGCGAAGTCGGCGAGAAAGAGCCGCGCGAACCACGCGATGTCCTCGCGGCGCGCGCGCAGCGGCGGCACGCGCAGGTGGATCACGTTGATCCGGTAGTACAGGTCCTCGCGGAAGCGGCCGGCATCGACCAGCTCGCGCAGATCGCGGTTGGTCGCGCACACGAGCCGGATCTCGACCGGAATCGGCTGCTCGCCGCCGACGCGCGTCACCTGGCGCTCCTGGATCGCCCGCAGGAGCTTCACCTGCATGGCGGGCGACATCTCGCCGATCTCGTCGAGGAAGAGCGACCCGCCCTGCGCCTGCTCGAACAGCCCCTTCTTCGCCCGCACCGCGCCGGTGAACGCGCCCTTCTCGTGCCCGAACAGCTCCGCCTCGAGCAGCGTCTCGGTGAGCGCCGCGCAGTTGACGGCGATGAACGGCGCGTCGCCCGAAGGATGCGCGTAGCGGTGGAGCGCGCGCGCCACGTGCTCCTTTCCCGCGCCCGACTCGCCGGTGATCAGCACCGTGGCCGCGTGCGCCGCGATGCGCGGCAGCAGCGCCTCGATGCGCCGCATTTCCGGCGACAGGCCGAGCGCGGGCGGCCGCTGCGCGGGCCCCGCAGTCGCCGCCGGCAGCGCGACCAGCCTGCGCAGCTTGTCGATCAGCTGCTCGATGTCGAAGGGCTTGGTGATGTAGTCGGCGGCGCCGAGCTTCAGCATCTCGACTGCGCGGTCGACCGCCCCGTAGCCGGTGATGAAGATGAACGGCGGCAGGCTGCCGCCGCGCGCGCGCACGCGCTCGAAGAGCTCTTCGCCCGACAGGCTGGGGAGCCGGATGTCGCTGATGACCGCCCCGTAGCCGTCGCGCTCGAGCGCCGCGAGCGCGGCCTCGCCGCTGCGGTGCCAGTCGTACGCGAACCCCTCGAGGGCGAACCGGTCGCAGAGCGACTCGCCCATGATCGGGTCGTCCTCGACGAGGCAGACCTTCGCGCTCATGCGTGCGCCTCGTAGGGGAGCGACACGCTGAACGCGGTCTCCGGCGCAGCGCTGCGCACGTCGATCCTCCCGCCGAGCTGCTGGACGATCTGGTAGGTGACCCACAGCCCGAGCCCGCTGCCGCGGTCGTCCCCGCTCGCAAACGGTTCGAAGAGGTGTTCGGCGAGCTCCGGCGGAATCGGCTCGCCGTCGTTGCGCACGTCGAGGACGAGCTTCGAGTCGGCGGTGGCCACGCGGCAGGCGATGCGGCCGCGATCGGCAGCGGCGTGCACCGCGTTGAGGAGGAGGTTGATGAGGATCTGCCGCACCGGCGTCGAGGGCAGCGGGAGCGTGCTCGGGGCATCGTTCCGCCAGTCGAGCCGGATCGAGCGCTCCTCCGCCTCGGGGTTCACCAGCATGCGGACGTCCTCGAGGTCCTGTCGGGTCAGCGCGTGCGACTCGAGCCGCGCCTCGACGAGCAGCGCGGCGACGGTCTCGCGGATCTGGTTCAAGCCGCGCTCGAGGAGCGAGACGGTGCGCGCCGTGACCGGGTCCGGGTCGGCGTGGCGGCGGAACGTGCTGATCGCGTTGATCATCCCGCCGAGCGGGTTGTTGATCTCGTGGGCGATGCCGGCGGTGAGGCGTCCGATCGCCGCGAGCCGGTCGGCCGCGATCATCTGCTTCTCGAGCGCCCGCTTCGCCTCGAGGTCGCGGAGCATGCCCGCGAACCGCTGGCCGAGCTCCCCGATCTCGTCGCCGCTGCGGTGGAGCGGGCGCGTCAGCTCGGCGGCGGGCCGTGCGCCGACCTGCGACATCGCGCGCGCGAGCCGCGTGAGCGGCGCGACGATCCGGTCGCCGAGCAGCCAGCCGAGCGGCAGCAGCAGAACGAGGACGAGGAGCGTCGACAGGGCGACCCGTCGAACGGTCGCGTAGAAGCGGGGCAGGAACAGCGACTCGGGATAGGTCAGCATCACCGTCCCGAGACGCGTCCCGTCGTCCGCGAGGATCGGCACCGCGACCACGATCTGAGCGCCGGCCGAGTTCTCGAGCGCGAGCGGGTTCTTGCCCGGCGCCAGCAGCGCGGGCAGGAGCGCGGCGAGGCGCTCATCGGCGCGCTCGAGCCGCTCGAGCATCGGGAAGCGCAGCGGGTGGCTCGAGGCGTAGATCGCGCCGCTCGCGTCGAGGATCGTGATCGTGCGCGGCGTCGATTCGCCCTCGGCGGGCACGTCGAGCGGCGCCACGATCGTCTCATAGGCCTTCCACACGTCGTCGCGCAGCAGCACCGGCACGAGGGCGCGCGAGAGCGTGACGCCGAGGCTCTCCGCGTTCGCGATCAGGTCACGGCGGAGGTCCCGGTAGATCTGGGTCCCCAGCGTGGCCGAGACCACCGATGCGGTCGCGAGGATGACGAGGCTCAGCGTCAGCGGGACCTTGAACCGGTAGCTGAGGTCGCCGAGGCGGCGCATGGGCGTGCTAGGCGGGCAGCCGCTGGCGCGCCGCAACGAACTCGACGATGCGCGCGATGCCGTCGAACACGTGCTCGTCGGGCGCGACGAAACCGTCGAGGTTGAGGCCGTCGAGCAGCGCGCGGCCGGCGGGGTCGTCCGACATGCCGACCAGCGCCCGCAGCATCGCGTCGTAGCTCGCCGCCGGGATGGACGTGCGCGCGACGAGCGGGGGGAACCCGTACTCGTCGGAGCGCCACGCGACGCGCGTCGCCGCGGCGATCGCGGGCGACTGGCGCGCGATCGTGTCCCAGACGTAGCCATCCACCGCGCCGCCGTGAGCGAGTCCCTGGCCCACCGCGAGCACGACCTTGCGGTGGGCGTAGGTGAAGAAGGTCCGACGGAAGTGGGTCGTCGGGTTCAGCCCGAGGCGGTGCATCGCGTACTGCGGGACGAGGAAGCCCGAGTTCGAGTCCGGGTCGGAGTAGGCGAAGACCTTGCCGCCGAGGTCGGCGAGCGAGGCCGTCGTGCGGTCCGCGGCGGGCACGATCAGGTAGGAGCGATAGAGCGGCTTGCCGCCCCAGAGCGGCATCGCGAGCAGCCGCATCACGCTGCGGTTGCGCGCGTACGGGTACCCGCAGACCCAGGCGAAGTCCAGCTCGTCGGCCCGCAGCAGGTCCGTGATTTCCCGGTACGAGCCGCGCTGGACGAAGCGCACCGGGTGCTTCAACGCCTGCTCGAGATACGCGCGCCACGCGTTCAGGAACCCGACCTGGTCGTCGAGGATGACGGCCGTGGTGCCGATGCGCAGCGGCTGCCCTGCGGCATGCCCGGCGCGCACGGGAGGCGACGCGGCGAGCGCGGCGCCCGACGCGAGGAAGCGGCGCCGCGAGAAGCGGCCGCGCTCGCGAGCCGACATGCCCTGGTCCAAGCGATCTCCTCCTTCGTCTCGCGGCGTGGCGTTACCGCCGGGTAACGCGGACCGCAGGATGTGCACTGCACCACGTTACCTGCCGGTAACCGCGCACGCGTGCCTTTGCGAGCGTCCCCTAGCATTCTACGGCGAGTCGCCCGTCAACTCGAACACGGCACGAGAGTTGCAGTCAACACGATCGATTGCCACGACCGAAGCCGAGTGCACAGCTCAAGTATCCGCGAATCGAAGGGGCGCAGCGACTTCCGCGCATTGCACCCGGAGCGCGGCCTGCGCTTCTTCGACGCCGCGTGCCTGCGCCTGCGGTCGCGCCTGAGCGACTGCGACACCTGCGCGCGTGCGTGCCCGGTCGATGCCATCCGCATCGACCCGACGCAGACGCGGGTGCGCGATGCGTGCACGGGCTGCGGCCGCTGCGCGGCGGCGTGCCCCACGCACGCGCTCGACGCATCCGGGTTCCGCGTCGGCGATCTCGCACCCGCGCCGCCCGAGCGACCGGTGACGGTGGACTGCTGGAAGGTCCCGCGCGCAGCCTCCGAGTCCGATGCCGTCCGGGTACCCTGCCTGGGCGGCCTGCGCGTGAGCGACCTGCTCGATCTCCGCGCCGCTGCAGGGCCGCGCCCCGTGCGGCTCATCGATCGCGGCTGGTGCAGCGGCTGCTCGTCCGGCGGCACACGCCATCCCGCAGAAGCGAACCTCACCGAGGCACGCGCGCTGCTCGCGGACGTCGGCGCAGCGCACGAGGCGCTGCCCGCGCTCGAGTCGCGCCCGCTCCCCGGCCGACTGATGCCGCAGGACACTCCACCGGCCGACGCGGAGGCCGCCGTGAGCCGGCGCAATTTCTTGCGCCATCTCGTGGGCCGCGCCGCCGCCGCCGTCGAGGAGGCGGCCGCCTTCGATCCCGGGCTCGCCGCGCGCCCGAGCTTCAGCGCCCGCGTCGAGCGTCCCGCGACCGAGCGCAGCGCCGTGCTCGCGGCGCTGCGCGCCACCGCGGATGGCACGGGGCGCGCGCTGCCCGCGCGGCTCTTTCCCGAGGCGGACGCGAGCGACGCGTGCCGCAACCACAACGTCTGCGTCGCGAACTGCCCGACGGAGGCATTGCGCAAGTACGAGACCGACGACGGCGCCGCGGGCGTCGCATTCGACGCGGCCGAGTGCATCGATTGCGGGCTGTGCGAGTCCGTCTGCCCGGAGCAGGCCATGAGCATCCGGGCAGGCGCGCGCGCCGCACCGCCGGCGGGCGAGGAGACCGTCACGCGGCTGCCCACGAGAGAGTGTTGGCACTGCGGCGTGCGCTTCGCCCCGCGCGCGGCCGAGCGGTATTGCATGGCCTGCGCCAAGTCGCACGCGCTCGCGGCGGGCGCGTTCCGGGAGCTTTTCGCGGTGCGCTGAGGCGCACCTGCGCGATCGAGTTGTACGACGGACCAACCGAGCACCAGAAGAGAAGGAGGGGACAGACATGCTCGAGCTGATGAAGGAGAGGATCTCGCGCCGGCGCTTCCTGCAGGCCACCGGTGCGGTGGGCGCCGCGGGCGCGGTCGGCGCCGGCCTGCCGGAGCTGCGGACGTTGTCGGAGGCGCGTGCCCAGCAGCCGCCCGCAGGAACCTCGGCGACCAAGATCACCAAGAGCATCTGCCACCAATGCCCGGCGCGCTGCGGCATCGACGTGTACACGACCGACGGCCGGGTGCACGCGATCTGGGGCACGTCCGACCACCCGATCTCGAACGGCAAGCTCTGCCCGAAGGGGCCGCTCGGCGCGTACACGCTGTACGACCCGGACCGCTTCAAGGGGCCGATGCGCCGCACGAACCCGAAGAAGGGCCGCGACGAGGACCCGAAGTTCGTCCCGATCTCGTGGAACGAGGCGCTCGACCTGGTCGCCGCGCGCCTCAACGGCCTGCGCGAGAAGGGCGAGTCGCATCGCTTCGCGCTGTGCTTCGGGCGCGGCTGGGGCGCATCATGCGCCGGGCTGCTCGGCACCTTCGGCAACCTCTACGGTTCGCCGAACGTCCCCATCGGCCACTCGTCGATGTGCTCCGACGGCAGCATCCTCGCCAAGCAGGCGACCGACGGCAATGCCTCCTACAGCGCGTACGACTACCGCAACGCGAACTACCTGCTGATGTTCGGGGCGTCGTTCCTGGAGGCCTTCCGGCCCTACAACAACAACATGCAGGTGTGGGGCTACATCCGCGGCGACAAGTCGCCCAAGACCCGGATCACCGCGGTCGACG
>CAZIXQ010000238.1:0-6274 GCA_964543155.1 uncultured Enterobacteriaceae bacterium | reverse complement strand
CATGACCAGGACGACTCACCTCCACCCCGCCGACCTGCGCGGGTTCGCGCGGCTGGCCACGCAGGCGGCGGCAGGGCTCGCGGATCTCGTCGAGGCCATGCATCACACGGTCGGCCGTCCCTTCGGCGCCGGCAGCAGGCAAACCGCGGGCCGCATGCGCGGCCTCACTGGGCTCGTCTACAAGAGCGTGCGCGGCGTGACCCACCTGGTGGGCGGCGGGCTGGATGCTCTCCTCGCGCAACTCAGGCCGACGCTCGCGGGGCGGGCTTCGTCGCCGCAACGCGAGGCCGTGCTGGCCGCGCTGAACGGCGTTCTGGGCGACTACCTCGTTGCGAGCGACAACCCGCTCGCGATACCCATGAGCCTGCGGCGCGAGGGCCGAGCTCTCGTGCTCGAGAGGCAGGCGCTGGCTGCCGCGATCCCGCAGGCAGGCCGCAGGCTCGCCGTGCTGGCCCACGGCCTGTGCCTGAATGATCTGCAATGGAACCGCGACGGCCACGACCACGGCACGGTCCTCGCTCGGGAGCTGGGCTACACCCCCCTCTATCTCCACTACAACAGCGGACTTCACACGTCCACCAACGGGCGGGCGCTCGCCGGGCTGCTCGAGGCGCTGGTCGAGCAATGGCCGCATCGGGTCGATGAGCTGGTGATCGTCGCCCACAGCATGGGCGGGCTGGTCGCCCGGAGCGCATGGCATTACGGTGCGGCCGCAGGACACCGTTGGCCGCGAAGGCTCCGCAAGCTCGCCTTCCTCGGCACACCGCATCACGGCGCGCCGCTCGAACGCGGCGGCAACTGGGTGGACGTGATCCTGGATGCGACCCCCTATGCCGCGCCATTCGCCCGACTCGGGAAGATCCGCAGCGCCGGCATCACCGACCTGCGCTACGGCAACATCCTCGACGAGCACTGGCAAGGACGGGACCGGTTCGCGCGCGCGCGCGACAGCCGACGATCGGTGCCTCTCCCCGAAGGCGTAAGGTGCTACGCGATGGCCGCCACGACCGGCAAGAAGCGCGGCGATCTCCGTGACCGTCTGCTTGGCGACGGCCTCGTCCCGGTGAACAGCGCCCTTGGGCGCCACGACGAGTCCCACCGCTCCCTGGGAATTCCGCAGTCGCGGCAGTGGATCGGTTACGGCATGAGCCACCTGGACTTGCTCGGTCGGACTGAAGTCTCCGATCAGCTCCGGCGATGGTTTGGATCCGCCTCCGGCGGCCGATCGACCCCGGAGACCGCGAAAGGCGCGTACGCCGGTTGAAGTTGCAGACGCGAGCCCCGCTTGCATGGGCAGCGTTGCCGCCGGTGGAACGGTATGCGCGCTCGCCCACGGCCCTCCGGGTGCAGGCGGTGTGGCCTCTCCGCGATGACGACGCCGTCGTTGATCTTGACCGACACGAGTACGGTCATCGCCGCGCTAGCCGAGGATGCGGTCGTAGACGTCCTGCGCCGACCGGTAGCACCCGCAGGCGGCGGCTTCCAGGCCGCGGCGGGAAAGGACCGAGATGTCCCCGCGGCGGTAGCGAATCAGCTTCCGCCGCTGCAGACCGCTTGCGGCCTTGGTCACGCCGACCCGCCGCACCCCGAGCATGTGCGCCAGGAGTTCGTGGGTCAGGTGGAATTCGTTCGAGTGGGCCCGGTCGTGCGTCATCAGCAGCCAACGCGCGAGGCGGGCCTCGAGCAGATGGAAGTGCGTGCACGCCGCAGTTTGCGCGAGCTGCGCCATCGAGACGTAGAGGTAGCGGTTCAGCTCGCGCTGCAGGGCGGCGCTGTCGCCGAGCTCGCGCAGGAACGGTGCGGCCTTCATTCGCATCGCGACGCCGCCGCCCTGGACCAGCGCGCGCAGGGGCGAAAGGTCGACGCCCAGCACGAGCGTGATCCCGAGCATCCCCTCGCTGCCGACCAGCCCGACCTCGAGGCTCGTGCAGCCCTCGCGCGGCGTGAGCAGCGAGACGAAGCCGTCGACCGGGAAGTAGGCGTGCCGGATGCGCTCCCCGGGCTCGTAGAGCACGTCGCCGAACGCCAGCTCCACGCGCTCGCAGCCCGCGAGCAGGCGTGCGCGGTCCTTGCCGGGCAGCGCCGCGATCAGCGCGTTCGCGGCAGGCGCGCGTCGCGGGGACGGCATCGAATGCTCCTGAGGGCGAGCGCGGACCGGTCGAACTGCATGCAAGCACATTACCCGAGCGGCGGGCTGCCTTACGTTCGCTAGCGTACGGAGCGAAGTACGTATTTGGCGTATCAATGAAGCGTCCCCGAATGCCACGACCGCAGCAACCTCGACGGTGGTCGCGGCGGAGGGCCGCACCGACCGCCCCGGTTCCTTCCGCGGCGGACGCTCAACCATCTTCAGGAGATCGCAATGAACTGGGATCAAGTGGAAGGCAACTGGAAGCAGCTCAAGGGCAACGTCAAGGAGCAGTGGGGCAAGCTCACCGACGACCAGCTCGACGTGATCGCAGGCAAGCGCGATCAGCTCGCCGGCAGGATCCAGGAAGCGTACGGAATCTCGAAGGAGGAAGCCGAGAAGCAGCTCTCGGCGTGGCAGAAACGCCAGCGCGAGTTCAATCGCCCTGCCTAGCCCGGGGAACCGCGACCCGGAGGGTCAAACCCGCGACGGTCTGGTCAGCACGAGGTGGAATACCGACGAGTCGATCGACACCGCGGAGCGAAGCCGCTCGTCCAGATCGACCGACACGCGATCCCCGAAACGCCGCAGTCGATGCAGCAGGCGCGCGAGGTGCCGGCCTTCGGCCTCGCCGAGCGCCTGGATGCGCAGGATCACCGTGGCCGGTGTGCGTTTCAGCAGCCGTTCGAGCGACCGCGCCGCGCGGACGAAGAAGCGCCGGTCGACCAGCCCGTGCAGCGACAGCGAGACGCACGGTGCGGGTGCGGACGCGATGTGGAGCCCCGCCCGTCCCGCCTCGATGTAGCCCGCGATCGCCGCGCGCACCGATGCAACGCACCGCTCCACGACCGGAGTCGCGGCCGGTGCGTCCAGTCGTCGGCGCGCGAAGTCGGCCATCGACAGCCCGATGATCCAGTCGGAGATCACGCTCGGAATCTGCTCCGGCCGCGCTAGCGGCAGCGACCGCAGGAACGCCGTCCAGCGCGCCGGCCCGCCCGGCAGGACCCCGCGCCTGACGAGGCGCCAGACGATGCGCAGGCTGTCGGTCACACCGAAGGACCCCGTATACAGGGGCTGCCGCATGTAGCGCATCTTGTTGCGAATGCGCCTCCCGATGGCGCGATCGGTGAGCAGCTCGCGGTACAGCAGCTTGAAGCGCTCGACCATCGCGTCGTAATCCATGCGCTTGGGGACGACGTTGGTACCCGCGACCGTGTTGTCGCAGTCGCCTGCGTGCGCTCGAATCCGCCCCTCCTTCTGCAAGCGCTCGTGCAGCGGCGTGCGCGGCAGTGCGTGCAGGAGCCCGATCATGGCCGACTGGATGCCCGAATCCATGACGAACTCGCGCTGCCGGTCGAAGGTGGCGAGGGTGTCGCTGTCGAAGCCCACGATGAACCCGGCGAGCACGTCGATGCCGCTCGCGTACAGCCGGCGCACGTCGGCGAGGACGTCGCCGCCGACGTTCTGGGTCTTCCTCGTCTCCTTCAGGCTCGCCTCGTCGGTGGTCTCGATGCCGATGAAGACCCAGGCGAAGCCCGCCGCGCGCATCAGCCGCACCAGCTCCGCGTCGCGCGCGAGGTTGAGCGAGGCCTCGGTGCCGAAGGTGAAGTTGTACCGATGACGCGCCTGGTACTCGGCCAGGAACCCGAGCAGCGCCTTCGCCTGCGGGCGGTTGCCGATGAGGTTGTCGTCGACGAAGAACACGCGGCGCACCCCTTGCGCGCGCAGCGCGTCGAGCTCGCGGCCCACCTGCTCGAGGCTCTTCACGCGCGGCCGGCGGCCGAACATCACGATGATGTCGCAGAACTCGCAGCGATACGGGCAGCCGCGCGAGAACTGCAGCGATGCCATCGAATAGCGCTCGAGCTTGAGCAGGTCGAAGCGTGGCGTCGGCGATTCGGTGAGCGCGACCGTCTCGGTCTCCCGGTAGAGCGCCTGCGGCGCACCCGCGGCCAGGTCCGCGCAGAGGCGCGGCCAGATGCGCTCCGCCTCGCCCGCCACGACGGCATCGGCGAGGCCCTCGTACTTCTCCGGGCACAGCGACGCGTAGCTCCCGCCCGCCACGACGAAATAGCCGCGCGAGCGGTAGTAGCGCAGCAGCTCGGCCTGGCGCGGAAACTGCACGCCCATCCCGCAGATGCCGATCAGGTCGGCCGCCGGCGCGAGCGGGAGCGTCTCGACGTTCTCGTCGACGATGGTGATCTCCCAGTCGGCGGGACACAGCGCAGCCAGCGTGGCGAGGCCGAGCGGCGGGTTGGTGGCGCGCGCTCGGGGCAGGATCTCGTCGATCGCCCACTTGAAGGTCCAGAAGCTTTCCGGAAATCTCGGGTTGACGAGCAGCAGGCGCATGACGGATGGACCTCGAGTGGTGTCACCGGGCCGTGCGGGGGTGCGGCACCCGATCAGCCTACACGAGATTGCGAGCGGTTAGTGCTGTAGCGTACAAACGGGGCCGATGCGCGCGACGCCGTGGCCCGGCGTTCGGTTCCCGGCGCGGCGTTCCGCGCGCCCGCCCCAAGCGGCGGGAACCGCGCCGATCGCCAAACGGGGCACGCGTACGGCGCGCGCCCTGCCGCACCGGCCGCTGCCGCCGATTCGCGACAAGTCTCGCCGTATGTGCGCCAGCGAACAGCGCGTCCCGGAGCGCCGAGGATAATCCCTGCGACGGCGCGTGACGACGACTGCTCGTCAGTGCTCGTACGAGGAGACGGACATGTGGACGCGACTAGGCGTGATGACGATGGCTGCGGCGGTAACGGCGATGGCGCTTGGCTGCGGCCAGCCGCAATCCGTACCCTCGGTCGTGATCGAGGACAAGGTCTATGCGGTCACGCCTGACTCGGGGAACGTCGCGGCCGGGATCATGACCGGACAGGTCACCGAGATGAGGGTCACGGAACGGGTCGAGAAGGGCTCGGGCACCGTCGTCCAGCCGGCAAAGCTCACCGGCAAGCTCCTGCTGAAGAACAGCTCCACCGATCAGACGGTGCGCCTGATCGAGGGAAAGATCCAGTTCATCGACGCCGCGGGACAGCCGATCGAGTTCGAGGAGAAGCGCGTCGCTCCGGCGTTCAGGTTCTCCGGCTACGGCATGGCCGAGCGGCTCGATCCGGGGCAGGAAGCGACGCAGGCCGTCGACGTGGAGTTCCCCGCCGCGGCCCTGCTGGCGCAGAAGCTGAAGACGATCCGACTCGAGCTCGTGTACCTGCCCTCGTCGTATCGGGAAGAGACGGTCAACCTGGCCGTGTCGATCGGCGACAAGTAGGTCTCCGCCAGGTCGACGGGGTGCCGTCCGCGGCACGCCGTTGGCGTTCTGCGCCGGTGGCGGAACGAGCCCGCACCTGCGCGGCCAGTCAGCATCGAAGGACGCAATGAGACGCGATCTGTACAGAGGACTCCTGGGCGGCATCGATTCGGCGCTCGCCTGGGGGCTCGCCGAGAAGACCGCGCGTGAGGCGAGGCACCTGCACACGCGGCAGCTCAAGCACGCGATCGAGGCGTGGGAGGACGAAGGCGGCGCCCTGTCGCTCGCGACAGGCGGCGACGCGCGCCGGGACTCCCTCGATTCGACGAGCACTTTCGCCAGATAGCAATCGCCCTACGAGTGCGCCTTCGCGGCGCCGGCCCTCCCCCGACGTCGCGATCGGCTCGCGGTCGCGCGTCCCGCGCGAGCCGGCGGCGGCACAGTGCCGCGCGGCCGGCACCGACATCCGTGCTCGACTATGCCTGGGGAGAAGCGAAAGCCCCGCCACGCGGGCGGGGGGCATGTTGCGCCAGATCTACTCCGTGCAACTTGCGGCGGCGCAGCGATCTGCCCGCAGTTACATGCGCGATACCAAGTGCTGCCCGCCCGAAAGATGGCCGATACGTGGGACGCGTACGCTGCGCACTCATCAATGCGAAAAAAGGAGGCGCACCATGTCCTACGTGAAGGCGATCGACTGGAAGCATCTCGCCAGACGCGGCTGGCAGCTCGCCCTCCTCCTTATCGTGCCCGGCGGCTCGATCGTCGTGCTCGCGCTCTGGTGGTTCGAACTGAATCGGGAGGTGCCCTTTGAGGTTCATCCTTGATCTGGCAGTCGTCTCACAGCTGCACCATGCGTTCAAGGACTACTGCCAGCTCGCGACCCGGGCGGCCTGCTCGCG
>CAZIXQ010000237.1:0-6340 GCA_964543155.1 uncultured Enterobacteriaceae bacterium | reverse complement strand
TCGCCGCTCCTGCCGGACGTGCCGACCTTTGCGGAGGCCGGCTTTCCGCGCGTCACGCTGCGGCTGTGGGTGGGGCTGCACGGCCCGTCGGGACTGCCTCCGGCGATCGTGCAGCGGCTGAACGAGGCGACCGCCAAGGCGCTGGCCGCCCCCGAGCTGCGCGAGCGATTCGCCTCGGTCGGCGCCGACCCGATGCCGTTGTCGGCGCAAGCCTTCGGCACAATGGTCCGCGAGGATGTCGCGGCGCTGGCAAAGACGATTGAAGTGGCGGGGATCAAGCCCGAATGACCGGCCGTGCGTCAGCCCGGTGTTCGCAATCGAGGCCGCGCGCCTCGTGCGGCGCACGCAGGCGCGCCACGCGCCGCTTCATCCCTGCCGGAATGGCCAACGAATACTTCCGGCGCAACCCCGAGTTCGAGACCCGCTCACCATGAAGATCACCCGTATTCACTCGCAGATCGTCCGCCTCCCGGCCGACGAGCCGCTCGCCGGCGGGCCCGCCGATCCCGGCATGCCCCGCGACTTCGTCACCGTCAAGGTCCAGACCGACGAGGGCATCGAGGGCGTCGGCGTCACGTTCTTCGGCGCCGCACTGTCCGGCGCGCTGAAGCACGCCGTGGACGAGCTCGGCGCGCTCGCGCTCGGCGAGGATCCGCGCCGAACCGAAGCGGTCGGGCAGAAGCTGCGCGCGGCGTTCGCCGCGTGGTCCGGGCCGGGCGGCATCGCGATGCTCGCGTTCTCGGCGCTCGACATGGCGCTGTGGGACATCAAGGGCAAGGCGCTCGCGCAGCCGCTCGCCACACTGCTCGGCGGGCTGCGCCAGCGGGTTCCGACGTACGCGAGCGGCGCGCTGATGCGCACCTTCCCGCTGGAGCATGTGACCAAGGCGGCGCCGCGGCTCCTCGAGAAGGGCTTCCGCCAGATGAAGATGCAGCTCGCGCTGCCCGGTGCGACCTCGCCAACGCGCGAATTGGAGCGCGCGCGCCTCGTGCGCGACGCGGTCGGCCCGGACATCGACCTCATGTGCGACATCAACCAGCGCTGGAGCGCGCACGAGGCGATCGACATCGGGCGGCGGCTCGAGGACGTGAACTTCTACTGGCTCGAGGACGTGACCGCGCACGACGACTACGCAGGGCTCGCCCGGGTTGCCGACGCCCTCGCGACTCCGGTCGCCGCCGGCGAGTACGTCTACGGTATCGCGCCGTTCCGTCACTTGCTGGAAGCACGTGCGGTCGACATCGTGATGGTCGACCTGCTGCGCGTCGGCGGCATCGCGAACTGGATGAAGGTTGCCGGAATGGCCGAAGCGTTCAACCTGCCGGTGGTGAGCCACCTTCTACCGGAGATCCACGTCCATCTCGTCGCCGCGGCGCCGAACGGCCTCACGGTGGAGTACATGCCGTGGTCGGCGAAACTCTTCGTCGAGACGCCGGTGCCCGAGCGCGGCGAGCTCGCGGTGCCGGCACGGCCGGGTCTCGGTCTGGCGTTCGACGCGGATGTCCTCAGGCGGTACGGCGAGGGCGGTTAGGCGACCGCAGCCATCGCAACGGGCCCGCGCCGAGCGGCGCGAGCGCCCGGAGACGTGCGAACTCGTTGACGACGAGGTCGGGCCGCGCTGTCCCGGTATGGGACAAAGTCCACGGTGACTCGAATCGACATCGACTTCACCGCTCCCGCAGCACCCCCCGCTTCTCAAACTCCACGCGGATGCGTCCGGTGTACTCGAGGAATGCCGGCTCCGCGTGGATGTGCCAGCGGCGGGGACGCTCGAGGTCGACGCGCAGGTCGAGGTCGATCCGCCCCGGCCGCGGCGACATCACCAGCACGCGGTCGGCGAGGAAGACCGCCTCGGCGATGTCGTGGGTGATGAAGATCACGGTGTTGCGCACCTGCAGCCACATCGCCTGCAGGTCCATGATCATCTGCTCGCGCGTGAGCGCGTCGAGCGCGCCGAACGGCTCGTCCATCAGGAGCAGCCCCGGCTCCTGGATCAGCGCCCGCGCGAGCGCCACGCGCTGCTTCATGCCCCCCGAGAGTTCGGAGGGGTACTTGCCTCCGAACCCCGCGAGCCCCACCTGCTCCAGCAGCGCCTCGGCGCGCGCGGCGTACGCGCGCCGGTTCCAGCCCTTGATCTCCGCCGGCAGCAGCAGGTTGTCGAGCACGGTACGCCAGTAGAGCAGAAGGTCGGTCTGGAACACGACGCCGACCTTCGGATGCGGCCGGCGCACCTCCTCGCCGTCGATCAGGATGCGCCCGCTCGAGACCGGGAAGAGCGCCGCGACGAGCGAGAGCAGCGTGCTCTTGCCGCACCCGCTCGGTCCGACGACGGCGACGAACTCGCCCGGCGCGACCGCGAGATCGGTGCGCTCTAGCGCCGGCAACGGCTCCCCTTCGCGCGTCTCGTACACTTTCGTCACGCCCTCGACGCGCAGCTCGGCGCCGTGGGCCGCCATGGCCCCGTCCATGTCAGCGCGCTCGCTCGCGCTGGAATACGAGCCGTGCCTCGAAGGCTGCGAGCACGAAGTAGAGAACGACGCCCACGAGCGAGATCACCACGACCGAGGCGAAGTTGAGCGTGGTGTCGAACTTGGCGGTCGCCTGGAGCTGCAGGTAGCCGAGTCCGCGCTCGGCGGCGACATACTCGCCGATCACCGCGCCGATCACGGCGAGCGCGATGCCGACCTTGAGGCCGCCGAAGAGGTTCGGCAGCGCGGCCGGCAGCCGGATCTTCCAGAAGGTCTGTCGCTCGCTCGCACCCATCGACCGCACGAGCTGCACGAGCCCCTTGTCGAGCGACTGCAGCCCGACCACCGTCGAGATCACGATCGGGAAGAACGAGATCAGGAACGCAAGGAAGATCTTCGGCCCCCAGCCGTAGCCGAGGTAGAGCACGAGCAGCGGCGCGAGCGCGACCTTAGGGATGGTCTGCAGTCCGATCAACAGCGGATAGACCGCCTTCTCCATCAGCCGCGAATAGAAGGTCGCGAGCGCGAACGGCACGCCGGTGACGACCGCCAGCCCGAAACCGCCCAGCACCTCGAGCACCGTGGTGCGCGCATGCGTCGCGAGCAGCGCCCAGTCGGTGACCACGCGCTTCGCGATCGACCAGGGCGACGGCAGGATGAAATCCGAGATCCCGAGCAGGCGCACCAGCGCCTCCCACAGGAGCAGCAGGGCGCCGGCGAGGAGCGGCGCCGCGAGGCGTTCGAGCGCCATCGCGCCAAGGCGGCGCCGGCGCCGGGCCGGCGCCGGGGCGGCTGCATCGGACCCGTCGCGCACTGCGCTCACTGCAGGAGCGCGTTCGTGTAGTAGCTCGCGGCGGGCTTGGCCGCCTCGATCTCCTTGGTGCTCTGGAGCAGCTCGAGCGCGGCGGCGATCACCTTCTCGTCGATCCACCCGACCGGGTGTCCGCCCTCGACCGGGATCGCCTCGACGGTGGCCTTGACCTGCTCGGCCACGATCGGCTCGGCGGGGCCGCCGGACCAGCTCTTCAGCATCAGGCGCGCCGCTTCCGCGGGGTCCTTGCGCGCCTCGACCACGCCCTTCCCGGTCGCGCGCAGCAGCTTCTTGAGCGCCTCCGGCTTCTCGGCGACGTGCCGATCGCTCGTTACGAGCGCCATGCCGGGCACCCGCAGCCCGTATTGCGGCAGATCGAGCACGACGAACTGCACGTCCTTGTGCTGCGCCCGCAGCATCGGCCACTCGTTGGTCTGGAAGACGCTCAGCCCGTCGACCTTGCGCGCGAGGAACTGCGCCGCGCGCGCCTGCGACGCCATCTGGATCTTGGCGACCTTCTTGCAGTCGACGTTGTTCACCCGGCACAGCACGTCGAGGTACGTCGTGGCGGTTTCGCCGACCGAATAGGGCAGGGTCTTGCCTTCGAGGTCCTTGGGCGTCCGGATCGGGTTGTCCGGGTAGGAGATGATCGCCATCGGCGTGTACGGGTGGTAGAGCGCGATGATCTTCACCGGCATGCCCTTGCTGATCGCCGCCAGGGCGTGGATGCCGGGCATCAGCACCGCGTCCTCCTGGCCCTGCTGCAGCGCGCCGAGCGCCGCGGGCGCGCCCGCCCCCTCGCCCAGACGCACGTTCAGGCCTTCCTGCCTGTAATAGCCCTTCTCCTGCGCGACGTACATGTGCGCGTACTCGCCCTTCAGCTTCCACGAAAAGCGCACGTTGACGTCCTGGGCGAGCGCCGCTCCCGAGACGGCGACTGCGGCGAGCGCGAGCACAGCGCGGGCGACACTGCGGTATCGAGCGGTCATGGCTTCCTCCTGTGTGAACGGTGCGCGCGAAGCATACGCCTCTCCCTACGCCGCCCGTCCAGCGCGCGCCGCGCGGATCGCGCGCGCGAGGTTCTCGAGCGAGAGCGGCATGGCGGTGATCGGGACGCCGAGCGGCGCGAGCGCGTCGGCCACGGCGTTGCCCACGGCCGCGCCGACGGCGACGATGCCGCCCTCCCCGGCGCCCTTCGCCCCGAGCGGATTCAGCCGCGACGGCGACTCCTCGAAGGTGAGCGCCGCCACGTTGGGGAAGTCGGTCGCGGTCGGCAGCAGGTAGTCGGCGAAGGAGCCGGTGAGGAGCTGGCCCTCGGCGTCGTACTTGAATTCGTCCAGGAAGGCTCCACCGAGCCCCTGCACCGCCGCGCCGATCGCCTGGCCGTGAACGATCATCGGGTTGACCGCCCGCCCCACGTCCTCGGTCGAGAGGTAGTCGAGCACCTCGACCTGCGCCGTCTCGGGGTCGACCGCAACGTGGCACAGGTGCACGCCGTAGGTGTAGGTGCGCTCGGACACTTCGAAGGTCGCAGTCGCTTCCTGTCCGGCGTGCTCGGACGCAGGGCGCTCCGCGAGTCGGGCGCGGAGCTCCTCGCCGGCGAGCTTCACCGCGCTGCCGCCCACGACCACCGCGCGGCTGTGAAACGTGCCGAAGCCCTGCGGCACGAGACCGGTGGAGCCGTGGTGCACCGTGATCGCGTCGGGGGCCACGCCCAGGGTATCGGCGAGGATCTGCGCGAGCGCCGTCTCGTGCCCCTGCCCGGAGGACGACGTGCCGGTGTAGAGGTCGAAGCGGCCATTCCCGCGGGCGATCACGCGCGCCGTCTCCGCGGGGCCGGCGCCGCTCGACTCGACGAAGCAGCCGAAACCCACCCCTTCGAGGCGGCCATCGCGGGGGCGTGCCGATCGCTCGAGCCGTCCGGCATAGTCGAACGCCGCGAGGGCGCGCCGGAAGAGCCCTGGATAGTCGCCGGTGTCGTACGCCGTCTCCGGCTCGTACGGCACGGTTTTCCCGATCGACCAGGGCAGCTCGTCGGGACGCAGCAGGTTCTTCTCGCGGAACGCGACGCGGTCCAGCCCCAGCTCGCCGCAGGCGATGTCGAACAGCCGCTCGCGGAAGAAGTTGGCCTCGAACCGCCCCGGCGCGCGGTAGGTGCCGACCGGGGTCTTGTTGGTCATCGCGAGCTCGACCTCGCAGCCGAAGTCGCGCACCCGGTACGGCCCGAGCAGGAACTGCGCCGCCTTCGACGGCACCACGCCGCTGTTGGTGCGCGTGTAGGCGCCCATGTCGACCGCGAGCCGCGCGCGCAGGCCGAGCAGCGTGCCGTCGCGCGCGAGCGCGACGGCCAACTCGCATTCCATCTCGCGCGAGTGGTTGGCGGCCATCAGGTGCTCGCGCCGGTCTTCGATCCACTTGACCGGCCGCCCGAGCGCGAGCGCGGCGAACGGGATCAGCAGGTCCTCGGGGTAGAACTCGCCGCGCGCGCCGAAGCTGCCGCCGACGTCGACCTCGATCAGCCCGATCGACTCCACCGTGCGCCCGAGCATCGCGGCGAGCGTGCGCCGGTTCCAGAACGGCACCTTGGTCGCGCCCCAGACCTCGAGGATCCCGGCGTGCTCGCGGCAGACGAGGCCGCGCGTCTCCATCGGCACCGCGCCATGACGCTGGCAGCGGAAGGTCTCGGCGCGCACGTAGTCGGCGCGCGCGAACGCCGCGTCGACGTCCCCGAGCCCGACCCGGTAGGCGCAGGCGCGATTGGTCCCCGCCTCCGGGAAGAGCAGGGTCTCGTCCGTGCGCGAGCTCGCCGCGTCGGCGACGGCCGGCAGCGGCTCGTAATCGGCGACGACGAGCTCCGCGGCGTCCTCGGCGACGTAGCGGTCGCGCGCCACGACGAGCGCCACCGGCTCGCCCACGTAGCGCACGCGGTCGGCCGCGAGCGCTCGCTGGAGATAGCGCTCGGTGCCGGCGAGCGCTCCGGTGCGGATCGGGATCGGCCCACCAAGGCACGAGGCTGCCGTCCTCAACGTCTCGGTCAACATCGACGATGGATTCGCCGTCT
>CAZIXQ010000236.1:0-6342 GCA_964543155.1 uncultured Enterobacteriaceae bacterium | reverse complement strand
CCGATGATGGTGCGCGACTTCCAGTCGGTGATCGGGCGCGAGTGCCTCGAGCAGATGCCGAAGCTTGCCGGCCGCCAGCCGGACGCGGTGCTCGCGTGCGTCGGCGGCGGCTCCAACGCGATGGGGATCTTCTACCCGTACATTGCGCACGAGGGCGTGCGCCTGATCGGCGTGGAGGCGGGCGGGTTCGGGCTGGCGAGCGGCAGGCACGCCGCGTCGCTCTGCGCCGGAAAGCCGGGCGTGCTGCACGGCAACCGCACCTATCTCCTGCAGGACGAGCACGGGCAGATTCTCGAGACGCACTCGATCTCCGCCGGCCTGGACTATCCCGGCGTCGGCCCCGAGCACGCGTGGCTGAAGGACACGCAGCGCGCCGAGTACGTCACGGTCGACGACGACGAGGCGCTGAAGGCGTTCCACGACTGCTGCCGCTACGAGGGCATCATTCCCGCCCTCGAATCGGCGCACGCGCTTGCGTACGCCGCGCGCATGGCGCCGACGATGGCGCGAGACAGGTGCCTGCTCGTGAATCTCTCCGGGCGCGGCGACAAGGACATGCACACCGTCGCCGAGAAGTCCGGCATCCAGTGGTAGCCGCGCCACGCATGTCGCGCATTCCCGCCGTCTTCGAGCGCCTCGCGGGCGAACGGCGCAAGGCGCTCATCCCGTTCGTCACGGCGGGTGATCCCGCGGCGGGACCGGTCGTGCCGCTCATGCACGCGCTGGTGAAGGCGGGCGCCGACGTCCTCGAGCTCGGCGTGCCGTTCTCCGATCCGATGGCCGACGGGCCGGTGATCCAGCGCGCGAGCGAGCGGGCGCTCGCCGCGGGCACGAGCCTCGCGACCGTGCTCGCTGCCGTCGCCGAGTTCCGCAAGACCGACGACCGGACGCCCGTCGTCCTGATGGGTTACGCGAACCCGATCGAGGCCCTGGGTGCGGAGGCGTTCGTTGTGCGCGCCCGGGCCGCGGGCGTCGACGGCGTGCTCGTGGTCGACTATCCGCCGGAGGAGTGCGCGTCCTTTGCCGAGCTCGCCCGCGGCAACGGGATCGATCTCATCTTCCTCCTCGCGCCGACCTCGACCGAGGCGCGGACCGACCGCATCGTCCGCCTCGCGAGCGGCTACATCTACTACGTCTCGCTCAAGGGCGTCACGGGCGCGGGGAATGTCGACGTCGCGGAGGTGGCCGCGAAACTCGGTGCGATCCGGCGCAAGACGAAGCTTCCGCTCGGCGTCGGCTTCGGAATCCGGGACGGCGACACCGCGCGCGCGATCGGCGCCGCCGCGGACGCGGTGATCATCGGCAGCGCGCTCATCCAGGAAATGGAGCGCGCGGGACCCGGAGCGGCGATCGATCGTGCCGTTGCGTTCGTCGGCTCGATCCGTGCCGCGCTCGACCGGCCGCGGCTCAGCGCCGAGGTGAGCGCATGAGCTGGCTGCAGAAGCTGCTGCCGCCGAAGATCAAGCGCGCCGAGGGCGCGGCGCGGCGGCAGGTCCCCGAGGGGCTGTGGTCGAAGTGCCCGGCCTGCGACGCGGTGCTCTACACGACCGACCTGGAGAAGAACGCCCGGGTCTGCCCGAAGTGCGCCCATCACAACCGGATCGGCGCGCGCGCGCGGCTCGATGCGTTTCTCGATCCCGAGGGGCGCTACGAGATCGGTGCCGAGATCGTGCCGGTCGACACCCTGAAGTTCAAGGACTCGCGCCGCTACACCGAGCGGCTCGAGGAGGCCGAGAAGGACACGAACGAGTCCGACGCGCTCGTGGTGATGCAGGGCGCGGTGCGCGACGTGCCGCTCGTTGCGGCCGCCTTCGAGTTCGACTTCATGGGCGGCTCGATGGGGTCGGTCGTGGGGGAGCGCTTCGTGCGCGGCGTGCACGCCTGCCTCGACCAGAACCTGCCGTTCGTATGCTTCACCGCAACCGGCGGCGCGCGCATGCAGGAGGGGGTGCTGTCGCTGCTCCAGATGGCGAAGACCACGGCCACCCTCACACAGCTCGCCGCGCGCCGCCTGCCGTTCATCTCGGTGCTGGCCGATCCGACGATGGGCGGGGTCTCGGCGAGCTTCGCGATGCTGGGCGACGTCGTGATCGCCGAGCCGAAGGCGCTGATCGGCTTCGCCGGGCCGCGCGTGATCGAGCAGACCGTGCGCGAGAAGCTGCCCGAGGGGTTCCAGCGCGCGGAGTTCCTGCTCGAGAAGGGGGCGATCGACAAGATCGTGGACCGCCGCGAGATGCGCGACCAGATCGCCACCCTCGTCACGCTCCTCATGCGCCTGCCGCCACCGGGCAGCTGACCGCCGGACGCGGGGTCTGCACGGTCCCGCAACGCCATGCCGCTTCCCGCCGATCTTGACGGCTGGCTCGCCTATGTCGAGCGGCTGCACCCGAAGACGATCGAGCTCGGGCTCGAGCGGGTGCGGGTCGTGCTCGAGCGGCTCGCAACGCCCAAGTTCTGCCCGATCGTCGTGGTCGGCGGCACGAACGGAAAGGGCTCGACCTGCGCCTTGCTCGAGGCGATGCTGCACGCGGCGGGCTATCGCGTCGGCTGCTACACCTCGCCTCACCTCCTGCGCTACAACGAGCGCGTCCGCGTCGCCGGGCGAGAGATCGAGGACGATGCGCTCGCGGCGGCGTTCGCGGAGGTCGAGCGCGCGCGGGCCGACACGCCGCTCACCTACTTCGAGTTCGGCACGCTTGCGGCCTGGGTCGCGTTCGCCCGCGCGCGACTGGAGGCGCTCGTGCTCGAGATCGGCCTGGGCGGCAGGCTCGACGCGGTGAACGCCTTCGAGCCGGACTGCGCGGTCCTGACGAGCGTGGCCCTCGACCACATGGACTACCTCGGCGATACGCGCGAGCGGATCGGCTGGGAGAAGGCGCACATCTTTCGCGCGGGCCGGCCGGCGATCGTCGGCGACCCCGACCCGCCCGCGACGGTGCTCGAGCACGCGCGCGCGATCGGCGCGCGGGTCCAGGGCATCGGGCGCGACTTCGGCTACGCGGCCGAGCGGCAGCAGTGGCGCTACTGGGGACCGGGCGGAACCCGCGGCGGCCTCGCGCACCCCGTCCTGCGCGGGGCGACGCAACTTGCCAATGCCGCGACGGCGATCGCGGCCCTCGACAGCGTCCGCGACCTGCTTCCGGTGACGGCGCAGGCGATCCGGGACGGTCTCGCACGCGCCGATCTGCCGGGACGCTTCCAGGTGCTCCCGGGCCGCCCGGTCGTGATCCTCGACGTCGCCCACAATCCGCAGGCGGCCGCGGTGCTCTCGGCCAACCTCGCGGACATGGGCCACTATCAAAGGACCGTGGCCGTGGTCGGCATGCTGCGCGACAAGGATCTTGTGGGTGTGATCGGGCGGCTTGCCGCCCGCATCGACCATTGGTACGCCGCGACGCTGGACAACCCGCGCGGCGCCACGGCGGAGGAAGTGGCCGCCGCGATCGGCCAGACGCGCCCCGGCGCGAGCGTGGACCGGTTCGAGAGCCCGCGCGCGGCGCTCGCTGCAGCGCAGGGAGCGGCGAATCAAGGTGATAGAATCGTCGTGTTTGGTTCCTTCTTCACCGTCGCGGATGTGATGGCCGCTCGCGCCGCGCCCTTCCGACCTTCCGATGGCCGATAACGACGCCGCGCTCGACCTGCGGCGCCGCGCGAGGCGGCGGCTGATCGGCGCGATCGCGCTCGTGCTCGCGCTCGTGATCGTGCCGCCCTGGATCATGGACCTCGAGCCACGGCCGGTGACCACCGACCTGCGGGTCGAGATCCCGTCCCAGGACACCCACCGGCTCAAGCCGCCGGCGGCCGTCGCGAAGGGGCCCGAGTCGCCGCCGCCCGCGGCGAAGCCCGAGGCGCCACCGGTGGCCGAGTCCAAGCCCTCACCGCAGCCGCCGGCCCTCTCGAAGTCCACGCCGTCCCCGTCCGCCGAGCCGCCCAAAGCGGACGCCCCGAAGCCGGCCGCGAAAGCCGACACGGTCGCGCGCGCCGCCCCGGCGGGGAAGACCGCCGACGCGAAGCGGGCGGAGGCGATTCTCAATGCCGAGGCCTTCGTCCTGCAGCTCGGTGTGTTTGCCGAGAAGGAGAACGCGGCGAAGCTCGAGGCGCGGCTCGCAAAGGCCGGGGTCAAGCACTACACGGAGAGCGTCGTGGTCGCCGGCAAGGAGCAGACGCGCGTGCGCGCCGGCCCGTATCCGACCCGTGAAGCGGCCGAGCAGGCGCGCGAAAAGCTGCGCGGCATGGGCTTCGGGCCCGGCCCGGTGATCGCCCGGCAATGACGTGGTTCGACTACGCCGTCCTCGCCGTGCTTGCCCTGTCCGTCCTGATCGGGCTCTGGCGCGGGTTCGTGCGCGAGGTATTCGCGCTCGGCGCGTGGGTCGCCGCGACGGTTGCGGCCCTCGCCTTCGGGGGTCCGGCCGGCGAATGGCTGCCCGCCGCCTCCGCGACGCCCTTCGTGCGCGGCATGGCCGCGGGCATCGCGATCTTTCTCGTGGTGCTGATCGTCTGCGGGATCGCCGGGATGCTCCTCGCGAAGGCGCTCCGCGTGGCCGGGTTCGGCCTGGCGGACCGGACGCTCGGTGGCGTGTTCGGACTGGCGCGCGGGGCCCTCATCTGCCTGCTGGCGGTGCTTGCCGCCGGCTTGACCGTGCTTCCCAAGGAGCCGTTCTGGCGCGAGGCGACCTTGAGCGGGCCGCTCGAGACCGCCGTGGTGGCGCTGAAACCCCATCTGCCCGCGCCGCTGGCGGCTCGGGTACGCTACGAGCGGTGAGGTAATCCCATGTGCGGAATCGTAGGCGCGCTCGCGAAAACGCCGGTGAACCAGCTGCTCTACGACGCGCTGCTGCTCGTCCAGCACCGCGGGCAGGACGCGGCCGGGATCGTGACGAGCGACGGCCAGCGCCTGCACATGCACAAGGGCCCCGGCCTGGTGCGCGACGTCTTTCGCACCCGCGACATGCGCTCCCTTCCTGGTCACCTCGGCATCGCCCACTGCCGCTACCCCACCGCCGGCTCGGCGTTCTCCAGCGGCGAGGCCCAGCCCTTCTACGTGAATTCGCCCTTCGGGATCGTCCTCGGCCACAACGGCAATCTCACCAACGCCGAGCAGCTCAAGCAGGAGATGTTCCGCACGGACCTTCGGCACATCAACACCAACTCGGACTCCGAAGTCCTGCTCAACGTGCTTGCGCACGAGCTCGAGCAGGCCTCGCGCGGGCCGCGGCTCGAGCCGGACACGATCTTCGCCGCGGTGGCGAGCGTTCACCGGCGGTGCCGCGGCGCGTACGCGGTGGTGGCAATGATCGCCGGCGCGGGGGTGCTCGCGTTCCGCGACCCGTTCGGCATCCGGCCGCTCGTCATCGGGCGCAACGACACCGAAACCGGAACGGAGTGGGTCGTCGCCTCCGAGAGCGTCGTGATCGACTCGCTCGGCTTCGAGCTCGTGCGCGACGTGGCGCCCGGCGAGGCGATCCTCTTTGACGAGGCGGGCAACTTCTACAGCCGGCAGTGCGCGCCCGCGCCCACCCTTTCACCCTGCATCTTCGAGTACGTCTACCTCGCGCGCCCGGACTCGCTGATGGACGGGGTCTCCGTCTACGAGGCGCGGCTGCGCATGGGCGAGCAGCTCGCCGACAAGATCGGACGGCAGTACCGCCATCTCGACATCGACGTCGTGATCCCGGTGCCGGACACGAGCCGGCCGTCCGCGCTGCAGCTCGCGACGCGGCTGGGCGTGACCTACCGCGAGGGGTTCGTCCGCAACCGCTACGTCGGCCGCACCTTCATCATGCCCGGCCAGACGATCCGCAAGAAGTCGGTGCGGCAGAAGCTGAGCGCGATCTCGCTCGAGTTCAAGGGCAAGAACGTGCTGATCGTCGACGACTCGATCGTGCGCGGGACGACGAGTCGCGAGATCGTGCAGATGGCGCGCGAGTCCGGCGCCAACAAGGTGTTCTTCGCCTCGTCGGCGCCGCCGGTACGCTTCCCGAACGTCTACGGCATCGACATGCCGACGCGCACGGAGCTGATCGCCACCGGACGCACCGAAGACGAGATCGCCGGGGTGATCGGCGCCGACGCGGTGATCTACCAGGATCTGGACGCCCTGCGTGCGGCCGTCCGGCAGGCGAACCCGGCGCTCAAGCACTTCGAGACCTCCTGCTTCGACGGCAACTACATCACCGGTGACGTGACCTCCGAGTACCTGGCCGCGGTCGAGCACCGCCGCGACGACAAGCGGCAGGAGAATCCCGACGACGTCGACGCCGCCTCGGCGGACATCAATCAGGCCGCCTGACGGGTGCCCGTCCCCGCGGCTTGACCGCGGCGGGCCGACCCGGTAAGGTGCCC
>CAZIXQ010000235.1:0-6362 GCA_964543155.1 uncultured Enterobacteriaceae bacterium | reverse complement strand
GCTCGGCTACTACCTGCTCGTGACCTTCGCGCCGACCTCGCTGCTCGGCCAGTTCTACCAGTCGATCGTCGGAACCACGCTCGCCTTCAGCTTCGAGGGGCTGCTCGTCGCCTCGGTGATCGCCAACATTCCGTTCGCGGTGCAGCCCGCGCAGCGCGGCTTCGAGTCGATCGCGACCGAGGTGCGCGAGGCGGCGTGGCTGTGCGGGATGTCCGGATGGCGTGCCTTCTGGCGCGTGGAGCTCCCGCTGGCGTGGCCGGGCCTGCTCACCGCACTCGTGCTGACCTTCGCGCACACGCTCGGCGAGTTCGGCGTCGTCCTGATGGTCGGGGGCAACATTCCCGGCGAGACGCGCACTGCCGCGATCGCGATCTACGATCGTGCGCAGGCGCTCGACGATCGCGCGGCCGGCGTGATGGCAGCAACGCTGCTGGCGATCTCGTTCGTCGCGATCGCCATCGTCTACTGGCTGGACCGCGCGCGGAGGCCGCATGGCTAGCACCGGCCTGCGCGTCGTGCTGCGCCAATCGGCGCCGATCCCGCTGGAGGCGCGGTTCGAGTGCGGGCCGGGCGAGCTCCTCGCGCTCGTCGGCCCGTCCGGCAGCGGCAAGACGACGATCCTGCGCGCGGTCGCGGGCCTCGTCCGGCCGCAGGCCGGCGAGGTGCGCTGCAGCGGCGAGACCTGGATGGGCGAGGGCGCCTTCACGCCGCCGCAGTCCCGGCACGTCGGGCTCGTCTTCCAGAACTACGCGCTGTTTCCGCACATGACGGCGAGCGGCAACGTCGAGGCCGCGCTGCCGGTCGCCCTCGCCCGCGAGGCGCGGGCTGCCGCCGCGCGCGAGCTGCTCGAGTTCGTCCACCTCGGCGGGCTCGCGTCGCGGCGCCCGCGCGAGCTCTCGGGCGGGCAGCAGCAGCGCGTCGCGCTCGCGCGGGCGCTCGCGCGCGACCCGAAAGTGCTGCTGCTCGACGAGCCGTTCTCGGCGGTCGACCAGGTGACGCGGCGGCGGCTGCAGCACGAGCTCGCGCAGATGCGCCAGCGCCTGCGCATCCCGATCGTGCTGGTGACGCACGATCTCGAGGAGGCCGCGGCGCTCGCCGACCGGATGGTGGTCCTCCATCGCGGCACGACCCTCCAGGAGGGCCCGCCGCTCGACGTGCTGGCGCGACCGCGCGACGCGCTCGTCGCGCGGCTGGTCGATTTCCGCAACCTGTTCCACGGCGAAGTGCTGGCGCACGACGCCGCGGCCGGCACGACGCGCCTGCGCTGGGAAGGCTGCGCGCTCGAGGCGGCGCACCAGCCCGCGTACCCGGCGGGCGCGCGCGTCTGCTGGGGGATCCAGCCGGCGCACTGCGTGCTGCACCGGCGCGACCGGCCGTCGCGCGGCGAGCGTGAGAATCCGGTGAGCGGCGTCGTGGGCGAGTTCCTCCCGTTCGGCGAGAACGCCGCGGTGACCCTCTGGGTGAACGGCCGGTCCGAGCTCGAGCTGCGCTTCTCGGTCCCGGCCCACGTGGCGGCCCGCAACGGCCTCGCCAAGGGCGTGGAAGCGCGCGTGTCCCTGCTGCGGGAGGGGCTCCACCTCATGCCCTACACCCCATTGGAGCGGCTCCAAGGAGGGACGGGAGAGTCCGTCGTCGACCCGGCCGGGGCAGGCAGCGGGAATTCAATCCCGGCGAAGAATTCGTGAGGGACGGCGCCTGCCCGTAAGCGCCACGCGCAACAGGAGGTCCTGCATCATCGGTCGGCCCTCACTCGCGCGGGCGACGATGGCGCAGCTCGGGGGCGGGGGTGGTTGCGTCACCCGGCCGCTACAATCACGCGATGCCCACGGTCGTGCTCGTCCGCCACCCCGAGAGCACGAGCCGCGCGGTGCGCGACGTCCACGTCCGCGTTGACCGCACGGCCGACGGAACGCTCGCGCTCGAGTACTCGCTCGCGGGAAGCGTCACCCGCGTGCGCGTGCCGCAGCCGCGGCCGCGCCGCATCGCCGATCGGCTTTGGGCGCACACCTGCTGCGAGGCGTTCCTCGCGCAGGCGGGCCGGCCCGCGTATCACGAGTTCAACCTCGCGCCTTCCGGCGAATGGATGGCGTACGCGTTCCGGGTCTATCGGGACGGCGGGCCGCTCGCCGACGAGGCGCTCGACCCGGGCATCGCGATGCGCGCCACCGCAGACGCTCTGGTGCTCCACGCCACCATCCGCCTTGCGCGGCTCGCTCCGGCCCTCGCGCACGCCGAACTCAGGCTCGCGCTCTCGGCGGTGATCGAGGACGACACCGGCGCGCTCGCCTACTGGGCGCTGAAGCATCCTCCGGGCAGGCCGGATTTCCACCATCCCGACGCGTTCGCTCTGGTGCTCGATGAAATTCGGAATTGATCGTCTGATCGAGGACGCCGCGCTGCGGGCACCGCTCGCCCGCCGGCGGGCCGCGCTCCTCGCCCACCCCGCATCGGTGACGCGCGATCTCGTCCACTCGCTCGACGCCCTCGCCGCGCTTCCGGACATCCGGCTTACGGCGGCGTTCGGTCCCCAGCACGGGCTGCGCGGCGACAAGCAGGACAACATGATCGAGTCGCCCGACTTTGCCGACCCGGTGCACGGCATCCCCGTTTTCAGCCTCTACGGCGAGGTGCGCCGACCGACACCGGCGATGATGGCGAGCTTCGACGTCCTGCTCGTCGACCTGCAGGACGTGGGCTGCCGGATCTACACGTTCGCGACGACGCTGCGCTACGTGCTCGAAGCGGCCGCCGGGCACGGAAAGCAGGTGTGGGTGCTCGATCGCCCCAATCCGGCGGGGCGTCCGGTGGAGGGGCTGCTGCTGCGCGCCGGCTGGGAGAGCTTCGTCGGCGCCGGGCCGATGCCGATGCGCCACGGTCTGACGCTCGGCGAGCTGGCGCGATGGTTCGTCCGCACGCTCGGCCTCGACGTCGGGCTCGAAGTGGTGACCATGGAGGGCTGGGCGCCGCACGCGGGCCCCGGGTACGGCTGGCCGCTCGGCGAGCGCACATGGGTGAACCCGAGCCCGAACGCCGCGAGCCTCGCGATGGCGCGCTGCTACGCGGGCACCGTGATGCTGGAAGGCACCACGCTTTCGGAGGGCCGTGGCACGACGCGGCCGCTGGAGCTTCTCGGCGCCCCGGACATCGACGCCCGCGCGCTGCTCGCGACCATGCATGCGCTGGCGCCGGAGTGGGTGCGCGGCTGCCGCCTGCGACCCTGCTGGTTCGAGCCGACCTTCCACAAGCACGTGGGCCGCCTGTGCGCGGGCCTCCAGTTCCACGTGGACGACGGCGCGTATGACCACGAAGCGTTTCGTCCCTGGCGGCTCCTCGCGCTGGCGCTCAAGGCGCTGCGGCGGCTGCGGCCCGACTACGACCTCTGGCGCGACTTCCCCTACGAGTACGAGCGGGGCCGCCTCGCCATCGACCTGATCAACGGCAGCCCGCTTCTGCGCGAGTGGGTCGACGACGCCGCGGGCGCGCCCGGCGATCTCGACGCGCTCGCGCAGCCGGACGAGGAAGCCTGGCGGGCCGAGCGGGAGGCGGCGCTGCTCTATCGCTGAGCGCAGGCATTGACCGTCGCCCTGGCGGACGAGTAGAATCCCGAGTAATTTCGTCAGGAATGTTCCGAAAGGACCCAGGATGGATGCGCAACAGACGATCAAGCAGCAGGTGAGCTCGAATCCGGTCGTGCTGTACATGAAGGGCACGCCGCATTTCCCGCAGTGCGGGTTCTCGGCGACCGCGGTGCAGATCCTGCGTGCGTGCGGGGTCGAGGAGTTCTTCAGCGTGAACGTGCTCGAGGAACCGGAGATCCGCCAGGGGATCAAGGAATTCGCCAACTGGCCCACGATCCCGCAGCTCTACGTGAACGGCGAGTTCGTGGGCGGCTCGGACATCATGCGCGAGATGTACGAGTCGGGCGAGCTGCAGAAGGTGCTCGCGAAGCAGACGGCATAGCGTCCGCCGCGGGCCGCGTGCCGGGGAAGGCGCCTGCGGGCGCCTTCGAGCCTTCTAGGGAGGTCGGCTACAGGCCGAGCACGAGGCACGTCGTCGTGCCGTGCGCGTAGAGCCTCCCGTCCGCGCCCACGATGCGGCCCTCGGCCGTCACGATCGTGCGACCCGCGCTGACCACGCGCCCCTCGGCGCGCACCGGCCCGGTCGCGCTCGACAGCGGCCGCACCAGGTTCACCTTCAGCTCGACGGTGGTGTAGCCCTGGCCCGCGGCGAGGGTGGTCTGCGCCGCGCAGGCCATGCAGGAGTCGAGGAGCGTCGAGGCCCACCCGCCGTGCACCGAGCCGATCGGGTTGTAGAACGCGTGCGTCGGCTCGCCCATGAACACCGCGTGGTCCTTCGCCGCCTCGACGAGATAGAAGTTCAGCGTGTCGTTGATCGGGGGATGGGGCAGGCGCCCGTCCGCGATCGCACGCAGGAACTCGAGCCCGCTCATCGAGCGGATCGTCTCGACCGGGCTCACGCCGGCCGGGCTCCGCCGCCCCGGCGCGTTCTCGATCGTCGCGCGCCACTCGTCGCGCACCGCATCCGTCTTGGTCATGAGGGCCTTCTCCGCTCAGCCGCCGGGTTCGAGCAGCCGCGCCATCATCCGCTCGGCCTGCGGCAGGTACCCCGCGCCGAACAGGTTGAGGTGGTTGAGCACGTGGTACAGGTTGTAGAGGACGCGCCGCAGGCGGTAGCCCGCCGCGATCGCGCGCACTTCCCGGTAGCCCTCGTAGAAGCTCTCGGGGAAGCCGCCGAAGAGCTCGGTCATTGCGAGGTCGGCTTCGGGGTCGCCATAGTAGACCGCCGGGTCGAAGACGACCGGCGTGCCATTGCGCAGGAACGCCACGTTTCCCGACCACAGGTCGCCGTGGAGCAGCGCCGGGGTCGCTTCGTGCCCGGCCAGCAGCCGCGGCACCGCCGCCACCACCTGCGCGCCGAGCGCCTGCAGCGGGCCCTCGTGGCCGTTCGTGCGCGCGAGGGCGAGCTGCGGCACGAGGCGACGGGTCTGCCAGAACTCCACCCACGACGCGCACGGCGCGTTGGCCTGCGGCGTGAGCCCGAGGTAGTTGTCGCGCGCCCAGCCGAAGTGCGGCCCGCGGCTCGCGTGCTGGCGGGCGAGCCGGCGCCCGAGCTCGCGGTGCGCCGCGTCCGAGCCCTCCCCGAACGCCAGGTGCTCGAGCACGAGGTAGGCACGGCCGGCGCATTCGCCCTGCGCGATCGGCCTGGGCACGCGCATTCCCGCCGCGGCGAGCGCGAGGAGCCCGTCCGCCTCGGCCGCGAACGCCGGGGCGAAGCCCGTGTCGTTCATTTTCGCGAAGTAGCGCGCGTCGTCCGGACCCTCGAGCGCGAGCGCCTGGTGGATGCAGCCGCCGCCGACCGGCGCCGCGCGCGCTATGCGGAAGCGCGTGCCGGTCGCGCGGGAGACCGCGGCGGCGAGCGCCTCGGCAAGCGCGGGGGAAAGGCTCACACCGCCGAAAGGCGGTTGTTGGCCATCGTCAGCCGCTCGACCAGGATCGCCATGAACGCGCGGTCGAAGCGGTGCTGGCACGCGTCGGAGGCGTTCGCGAGGTCGTCGCATCGGATCGTGATGACCCGCGACGGGGCGAGCGTGACGACGTCGGCGCTGCGCTCGTTGGTCTGGCGCGAGATGTAGGCCATCTCGCCGAAGCACTCGCCGGCGTTGAGGATGTTGAGCAGCTTCTGGCGCTTGGTGACCTTGACCTCGCCCGAGGCGAGCATGCAGAAGAAGTCGCCCGGGTCGCCGGCGCGGATGATCGCCTTTCCGGGCTCGGCGTCCTGCCACGAGCTGATGCGCAGCACCTCCCAGAGCTCCGCGTCGGTGAAGTCGCGGAAGAACTCCATCGCGCGCAGCGTGTTGAACTTCTCCGAGTCGGCCACTTCCTCGCTCGGGCGACGCACCGCCTCCGAGCTCAGCACCTCGGCGAGGTCGATCGAGAACTCGTCCCAGGTCTGGTAGCGGCGCGCGAGGTCCTTCTCCATCGCCTTGCGCACGATGCGGTCGAGGGCGGGCGGAACCTCCTTGCGGTGCGAGGAGGGCAGCGGCGGCTCGACCGAGGTGATCTGGTACATCATGCTGAAGTTGTTCTTGGCGTTGAACGGCAGCACGCCGGAGAGCAGCTGATACATGACCACGCCGAGCGAGTAGATGTCGGTGCGGTGGTCGAGCGGCTGCTCCTTCACCTGCTGCGGCGACATGTAGGCGGGCGAGCCGACGCCGGTGACCTGCGTCGTGTCGCCGGTCGACATGATCGCCGAGCCGAAGTCGGTGATCTTGATGTCGGAGCCCCCGGAGAGCAGGATGTTCGCCGGCTTGATGTCGCGGTGGGTGACGCCGAGCTTGT
>CAZIXQ010000234.1:0-6400 GCA_964543155.1 uncultured Enterobacteriaceae bacterium | reverse complement strand
CGCCGCCGCGCTCGCACAGCATGATGTTCTGCGGCTTGACGTCGCGGTGGATGAGGCCCTTCCCGTGCGCCTCGCGCAGGCTCTCGCAGACCTGCCGCAGGATGTAGGCGGCGCGCGCGACCGGCTGCGCGCCGTCGCGCTCGACGAGCTGCGCGAGCGTGAGGCCGTCGATGTACTCCATCGCGTAGTAGAAGGTGCCGTCGCGCGTGCGGCCGTAGTCGAAGATCTCGACGGTCGCCGGGTGCTCGAGGCGGCTGGCGAGGACGACTTCGCGCTCGAACCGCGCGATCACCTCGTCGGTGGCGAGCGCGGGCTTCAGGATCTTGATCGCGGTCGGCCGCTTGAGGAGCGCGTGCACCGCGCGGTGGACCGTCGCCATCCCCCCCTCGTCGATCTTGCCCTCGATGCGGTACTGGCCGAGCTGGCGCACCTCGCGGTCGAGCTGCGCGAGGGAGAAGGTGGAGCTGAGGGCCACCCCGACGGCAAGGACGAGCAGGCCGAAGAGCGTGAGCAGTGCGACCTGCAGATAGCGCAGCGGCGCGTAGGCCTCGGACGCCGCCAGCTCGATCGCGACCCCGATGTCGTATTCCGGCAGCCACTGCCAGGCCCCGATCACCTCGCGCCCGACGTAGTTGCGATAGGGCTCGAGGAGCTCGCCGCGGCGCGCTTCCGCGTCCGCGGCCCTGCTGTTCTCGATTGCGACCGTGGCGAGGCGCGTCAGCCCGCGCTCGGCAAGGTCGGCCGGCGCGGGGTGCTCGCTCAGGTCGAGGCCCGGATCGCGCAGGCGAACGTTGAAGGCGGCGGTGCGCGCGTCGCCGGCAGCACGCCTGCGGCGCGCAGCGCCTCGCGGTAGCGGCTGGTGGTGAGGAGCAGGCCGCTCCGGTCGAATGCGTAGACGTCGCCGGACGACTCGGGAAGCGTGAACTCGGCCGGCGGCGCGAGGATGCGCGCGAAGCGCACGTCGGCGTAGGAACCGATCTCCAGCGCGGCGATGATCTTGCCGTCCGGGTCCCGCACCGGCGCCGCAAACCAGGTCACCGGTCGCTCGAAGGCATCCTTGGCGCCGGGCAGCCGCTCCGTCTCCGGCCGCGGCGCGAGAAACCGGCTCTCGCCGTTGAATACCGGCGCGAGATCGGCCTGCATGCTCTTGCCGACCGTGTACCCGACCTGCGCAGGCGCGCGCGCGGCCACGATGCGTCCGGCGCGATCGACGGCATTCGCGGCCACGCGCTCCGGGTCGGTGGTGACGGCCGCCGCGAGCAGGCGCGCGAGCTGCGCCGGCGCCGGCGCCGCCGCGAGGGCGTCGCGCGAAGCACCTGCGCGCGCGGCCGCCTCGAGCGTGCGTACCGCGCTCGCGACGTCCGGCACGGCCGCCCAGCGCTCGGCCTCGGCGCGCTTGGCGTTGACCCAGACCTCGAGCGCGGCCACCTTGGCGTCGAGCAGGGCGCGCACGTAATCGCGGCGCGCGTCCTCGACCGACTGCTTGACGCCGGTCCAGGTCCACCACCCGACCCCCGCGAGGATCAGGATCGCGATGGCCACCGCCTCGACGCGCTGCTCGGTCGTGCCGAAGAAGATGCGCGAGAGCGAGCGCTGCACGCGGGGGCGCCGGGGGCTCGCGCCGGCGGCCTGCCGCTCGATCGTCGGCTCGGGAATCATGGCTGCGGGGAATCATAGCCCCGCGGGAACTCGCGTCGCGTGTGGCGCGTCACGTACCGCGGGCGCTAGCGCGTCGCCCCGAGGATCGACTCGACGTGGTCGAGGATCGCCCCCGGTGTGCACCACCACCCGCGCCCGCTCTGCGCGATGTGCCGCAGCGCCCGGCGCAGGTGACGCAGCCGGTGCGGCTGGCCGACGAGGTAGGGGTGAAGCGCGATGCCCATGACGAGCGGCTGGCGGGCCGATTGCGCCACCATCTCCTCGTAGCAGTCCACGATCATGTCGGCGAACGCCTCGGCCGAGCGCTGCCGCGCGGCGATCGCGGGAATGTCGTTGATCTCCTGCGGGTACGGAATCGCCCACAGATCGCCCGCCCGCGTGCGCAGGCGCGTCGGCTGGTCGTCGTGGCACCAGTCGAGCGTGTAGCGGTAGCCGGCCTCGCGGAGCAGATCGGGCGTGTTGGCGCTCTCCGAGATCCACGGCGAGAGCCAGCCGCGCGGCGGGTGGCCCTCCTCGCGCGCCATGCGCTCGGTGCAGTACGCGATGAGCGCACGCTCGTCGGACTCGCTCAGGTCGCCCTGCCGGTCCGCGTTCGTGTGCCCGTGGCCGATGATCTCGTCGCCGCGGCGCCGGAACGCCGCGACGACCTCCGGGCAATAGTCGTAGAGCGCGGTGTTGATCAGCACGCCGACGGGAAGCTTCAGCTCGTCGAACAGCTCGAGGCATCGCCACACGCCTACGCGATTGCCGTAGTCGCGCCACGCGAAATTGAGGACGTCCGGCTCGCCCGAGGGGGCCAGCTTCGCGCCCAGCCCGCGCCCGAACTCGAAGTGCTCGATGTTGAAACCGAGGTAGACGGCGAGCCGCTTTCCCTCCGGCCAGTTGAAGTCGGGGCGGCGCGTAATCGGCGAGTAGTCGTAGCGGTTGTGGCTTTGCAGTATGCGCATGCGGGCCGTCCGCAGCGGAGCTTAGCAAACGTGGGACCGCGCGCGGCGCGAGCCCGCTCCGGTCGAAGCTGTGGCAGTCTTGGCGCGGACGGCCGCGGCTTCGCCCGCGCTCGATTTCCGCGCCGCGAAAGGGAGGAACGCCATGAGACTCGTCGTCACGCTCTTCGCCGCGCTGGCGTGCGGGCTCACCGCGTGGACCGTGCACGGGCAGAGCACGTTTCCGACGCGCCCGGTGCGAATCGTCGTCGCCTACCCGCCCGGAGGCGGCATCGACCTCATGGGACGCCAGCTCGCCGAGCGGCTCGCGCCGCTGTGGGGCCAGCCGGTGGTCGTCGAGAACCGCCCCGGCGGGAGCACGATCCCCGCGACCGAGCTCGTCGCGAAGGCGAGCGCCGACGGGCACACGATCCTGCTCACCACCGACTCGACCTTCTCGATCAATCCGCACCTCTTCGCGAAGCTGCCGTACTCGGACCGGGACTTCGTTCCGGTCACGCAGCTCATCCTGCTGCAGCAGCTGCTGCTCGCCAATCCGTCGGTCCCCGCGACGAATCTCGCCGAGCTGGTGGCGCTCGCGAAGGCGAAGCCCGGCACCCTCAACTACGGCTCGTACGGCTCGGGCAGCCAGCCGCACCTCGCCGCCGAGACCCTCAAGGCGAAGGCCGGCATCGACATCGTGCACATCCCGTACAAGGGCCTGTCGTTCTCGATCCCGGCGGCGATCGCGGGCGAGGTCGAGCTCACGTTCTCCGGCATCGCGTCCTCGCGCCCGCAGGTGCAGGCCGGGCGGCTCAAGGCGCTCGCGATCGGCGGGCCGCAGCGCTCGCCGCTCATGCCGGCCGTGCCGACGTTCGCCGAGCAGGGCTACCCCGAGGTCGAGACGCACGCGTGGTTCGGCCTGTTCGTGCCGGCAGGAACGCCGCGCGCCGCGGTGGACCGCATCTACCGCGACGTCGCCGCGATTCTCAACGAGCCGGGCTTCCGCGAGAAGGAGGTCGTGCAGAAAGGCTATGACCTCGTCGCGTCCTCCCCCGAAGCATTCGCTGCCTTCATCGTCAGGGACCGCGAGGCGCGCGCTCGCGCGGTGAAGCTGTCCGGCGCGAAGGCCGAGTGAGGACGCTCTTCGTCGGGCCGGCCCCGCGCATCGCGCTGTCGGTCGCGGGCGCCGGGCCGCTGGTCGTCTGCCTGCACGGCATCGGCGGCCACCGCCAGCACTGGGACCACCAGCTGCGCGCGCTCGGGACGCACTTCACCGCCGCGGCGTGGGACGCGCGCGGGTACGGCGACTCCGACGACTACGCCGGGCCGCTGGCGTTCGCCGATTTCAGCGGCGACCTCCTGCGCGTGCTCGACTTCTTCGGCACGGCGCGCGCGCATCTCGTCGGGCTGTCGCTCGGCGGCCGGATCGCGCGCGACTTCGCGCTCCGCCACCCGGGGCGCGTCGCCTCGCTCGTCCTCGCGAACACCAGCGCGGGGTTCGACACGCTCACGGCCGAGGAAGTCGAGGCCTTCATCCGCAGCCGCCGCGGCCCGCTCGACGCCGGCCGCACCCCCGCCGAGCTCGCCCACGAGCTCGCGCGCAACCTGGTCAGTCCGTCGGCGGTCCCGGGCGCCCACGCGCGGCTGCTGGCGGCGATGGCGGCGCTGCGCAAGGACTCGTACCTGAAGACGATCGAGGCTTCCACGCGCGAGGACCGGGGCGCCCGGATCGAGGCGATCGCGGCGCCGACGCTCGTCGTCACGAGCGACGGCGACCGGCTGTATCCGGCCGCGCTCGCCGAGGCGATGGCCCGCCGCATACCCGGCGCGCGACTCGCGCTCATCCGCGGCGCCGCTCACCTCTCGAACCTGGAGCAGCCGGAGGCCTTCAATGCGGCGGTCCTGGGGTTCCTGCTGGAGCATCGCGGGCGCGCCGACGACGCGCGCCTCCCGAAACAGTAGGACAATACGCTCTCGGCCCGGCTCTCGGGCCGCGGAGAGGCTCCCAGATGCGCATCGAAGTCCACGTCCACGGCAACGTTCCCCTGCGCGCCGGCGTCACCGCGGCGCAGATCGAGGCGGCGCTCAAGCCGTGGCTCGAGTACATCGACGAGGACTCGCTCGCCGATGCGCGCTCGGTCTACGAGGACGAGCCGGGAATCGCGTTCGACGGCCGCGAGCGGCTGCTCGAGATCTGCTGGACCGGCGACGTCGGCCGCGCGTTCCGCGATGCGGTCGAGACCGCGCTGCAGAACCTCAACCCGTACACCGAGCGCGCCGCCGAGATCGAGGTGACCTACTATCACGACGACGGCCAGGACGAGTTCGGGGTCGTGTTCGTCGGGCCGACGCCGGAGGCGATCCACGAGGCGCAGCGCCAGGCGATGATCGACGACGTCTCCCACATCCTCGCCCGCCAGTTCGGCGACAGCGAGATCGGCGAGGTCGTGGCGCTGCTCAACGAGCTCTTCCAGCGCACCGCGCCCGCCGCGGGCGCCGGCCGGCCGCAGGCGACCGCGCCGACGGCTGCGCCGTCCAGCCGGCGGCGGCTGCATTCGGCCCGCGTCAGGGCAGGCCCGTCGCTTCGCGCACGATCTCCAGGGTGTACGCCCGCCGGTAGTCGAGCTCGGGCTTCACCATCTTCGCTTCCACCATGAACTCGAACGTGCGCCGCCAGCGCGCATCGGTCATGGTCAGGATGCCGAGGCGCTCGGCGTCACCGCCGGTCACGATCGCGTACGAGCGCATCTTCTCCAGGCCATAGGCGATCAGCGCCGCCTCCATCTGCGGATTGTCGCGCCGGATGAGCGCGTTGCCCGGCGCGGGATTCGCGAGATAGCTCTTCCATCCCTCGGCGCTCGCCTGCACGAAGCGGCGGACGGCGTCGCGCCGCTTCACGAGCGTGTCCCGCGTCGCCACGATCGTCTGCGCGTAGGGCGGATACCCGAGGTCGGCGAGCAGGAAGAGCACCGGCTTCACGCCCGCCTTCTCAATCGAGTAGGGCTCTGAGGTGATGTAGCCCTGTTGCGCGAGGCGCCTGTCAAGCAGGAACGGCTGCACGCTGAACGTGTACGGCCGTTTCTGGTCGTCGGTGAAGCCGTAGCGCGCGCGCAGCCACGGCCAGTACGTCGTCTCGCTGGCGGCGCTGATCGCGATCGGGCGGCCCTTCAGCTCCTCGAGCCTGGCGACGCCGGGGTGAGCGATGATGACCGCAGGGTCCTTCTGGAACGTCGCGGCGACGGTCACGACCGGCAGCTCCTGCGCGACCGCCTGGATGGTCTGCAGATCGTAGCCCATGAAGAGGTCCATCTGGCCCGCGAGCAGGAGCTGCATGCCGTTCACCTGCGGGCCGCCCATGCGAAGGGTGACGTCGAGGCCGTGCCTGCGGTAGGTGCCCTCGGCGAGCGCCTGGTAGAAGCCGCCATGCTCGGCCTGGGCATACCAGTTGGTGCCGAACACGAGCCGGTCCGGTGCCTGCGCGTGCGCCGTGACTGCGGCCGCGAACAGCGCCAGTACCCGCCCCAAGGATCTCATCGACCGGCATCGCCTCCTTCGCCACGATTCTAGCGGCGAGCCGCGCTCGCCCGGGTCAGCGCGGCGAGTGCCGTCCGTTTCCGGGGACACGTGCACGCGCACGGTGCGGGCCGCCCGCATTGCGCCCTCGCACGGTGAATGTCGCGCCGGCCCTCACGGGTCGCCGCGGGCGCCGCGGGCGCCCCCGGAATGATCCACTCGCGGTCCGCAGCGAACCCGCCACCCGCTGAATTCCTCGACCGAACAACGGCGTACCGCGGAATGCACAAGCGCCGCGCACG
>CAZIXQ010000233.1:0-6402 GCA_964543155.1 uncultured Enterobacteriaceae bacterium | reverse complement strand
TAGCCGAGGTCGGTGTGGCAGACGCCGCAGCCGGCCACCTCGACGACCACCTCGCCGGCCTGCGGGACCGCGTCGAACGCCGCGCGGACGAGCGGCGCCTTCGGCGCCGTCATCAGCCAGCGGTAAGCCGCCAAAGCCATCCCCAGTCCCTCCTCGAAGGGTGGCTCCTGGTGTCGCGGTGTTGTGTTCGCCTGCCCTTGACGCCGGGTCGGACGTTAATTTAGCATTACGGTACCAAATTACGAAAAACGAGTCAACCCGGCCCGCGAGGGCGCGCTTGACGCACATCAACCCCGGGAGTCGGGCGGCGCCGAGACCGCGTTCCGGCGGTCGCATTCGCGAGAGGAGATTGATGTGACGACAAAGACCTCAACGCCCCGCGCGAGCGCCTGCATCGCGCTGTGCGGCTCCGGCGGCGCCGGCGTCATGACCGCGGGCAACCTGCTGCTCGAGGCCGCGGCCCAGGCCGGCTGGTACGGGCTCATGGTGCGTTCGAGCGGGCCGCAGATCCGCGGGGGCGAGGCGGCCGCGCTGATGCGCATCGCCACCCACCCGATCGACTGCATGGACGACCGCTTCGATGCGCTCGTCGCGGTCGACTGGCAGAACATCCACCGCTTCGCCGATGAGGTCCCGCTCGACCGCTCGAGCCTCATCGTCGGGGACCCGGAGCAGGGCGCGCCGCCCGAGGTGTTCGCGAAATCGGGGGCGCGCGCGGTCGAGCTGCCGATGAAGAAGATCGCGAAGGGCATTCCCGGCAGCTGGCCCAACATGATCGCGCTCGGCTACGCCTCGCAGCTCCTCGGCATTCCGCCTGACAAGGTCAAGGCGGTGGTGGGGCGGTCGCTGAAAAAGGGCGCGGAGCAGCTTCCCGCGAGCCTGGCCGCGGTCGACGCGGGGCGCGCCGCGGCGGCAGGCGAGGGCGACGCGTTCGCGCTCGCTGCGCCCCCGGCAGCCCGCACCAAGCGCTGGCTGATCTCCGGCAACCAGGCCGCCGGGTACGGCGCGATCCGCGGCGGCGTGCGCTTCGTCGCGGCGTACCCGATCACGCCGGCGACCGAGCTCCTCGAGTACATGGCGCCGGCGCTGCCGCAGGTCGGCGGCGTGCTGGTGCAGGCCGAGGACGAGCTCGCCTCGATCAACATGATCGTCGGCGCGTCCTATGGCGGCGTGCCGGCGCTCACCGCCACGGCCGGCCCGGGGCTCGCCCTGATGACCGAGGCGCTCGGTCTCGCGGTGGCCGCCGAGGTGCCGATCGTCGTCGTCGACGTCATGCGCGGCGGGCCGTCGACCGGCATCCCGGCGAAGAGCGAGCAGAGCGACGTGTCGATCGCGCTGTGGGGCCTGCACGGGGACGCGCCGCGCATCGTCGTCGCGCCGAACTCGATCGCCGACTGCCTCACCGCGACGCAGTGGGCGGTGCACCTCGCCGAGGCGCTCCAGGCGCCGGCGATCGTGCTCTCGGATCAGTTCTTCGGGCAGGCGCGCGCGGTGACCGACCGTCCCGCCGACAGCGGGCTCGTCGGCGCGCGCCTGACGGCGCCGGCGGGCACCGAGGGCTACAAGCGCTACGCGGTGACGGAGTCCGGCGTCTCGCCGATGGCGATCCCGGGCACGCCCGGGCTCGCTTACACCGCCGACGGCCTGGAGCACTCGGAGCGCGGCATCCCTTCGAGCGGCGCGACCGACCACCGCACCCAGCTCGACAAGCGCAGCCGCAAGCTCGTCGCGCACGACTACGGCGCGCAGTGGGCCGACGTCGAGGGCGACGGCGCGATCGCCGTGGTCACCTTCGGGTCGTGCACCGGCGCGGCGCGCGAGGCGATCGCGCGGGCGCGCGCGGAGGGCGTGAACGCGCGCCTCGTCTCGATGCGGCTGCTCGCGCCGGCGCGGCCGAAGCTGCTCGCCGCGGCGCTCGAGGGCGCCGACCGCGTGCTGGTCGTCGAGCAGAACCACGGCGGCCAGTTCCTGCGCTACCTGCGCGCCGAGTTCGAGCTGCCGCGGACCGTGCGCAGCTACCGCCACCCGGGACCGCTGCCGATCCGGCCCGAGGAAGTGCACCGCCAGATCCTGGCGCTCGACGAGGGGAGCCCGCGATGAACGACATGGCCGCAGCGCTGCAGCCGGCGGCGTTCAAGTCCGACTACAAGCCGATCTGGTGCCCCGGCTGCGGGGACTACTCGGTCCTCTCCGCCTTCACCAAGGCGTTCGCGATGGTGGGCAGGAAGCCCGAGGAGATCGTGGTGGTGTCGGGCATCGGCTGCTCGTCGCGCATCCCCGCGTACCTCTCGAGCTACGGCTTCCACGGCGTGCACGGACGGGCGCTCGCCGCGGCGACCGGGCTCAAGCTCGCGCGCCCCGAGCTCACCGTGGTCGCGGCCGGCGGCGACGGCGACGGCTACTCGATCGGCGGCAACCACTTCCTGCACGCCTGCCGCCGCAACGTCGACATGACCTACGTGGTCATGGACAACCACGTGTACGGCATGACCAAGGGCCAGCCGTCGCCGACCACCGAGCCCGACTGGCAGTCGAAGCTTTCGCCGTCGGGCACCGGGCTGCGCGTGTTCCATCCGCTCGTCGTCGCGCTCGCGGCGGGGGCGAACTTCGTGGCGCGCGCGTTCTCGGGCGACCCGAACGGGGTGGCCGACACGCTCGCCGCGGCGATCCGGCATCCCGGCTTCTCGTTCGTCGAGGTGCTGAGCCCGTGCGTGACCTTCCGCCCCGAGCAGCGCAACTGGAAGCAGGCGGTGCACCCGGCCCCGGTCGAGCCGACCGACGACCCGGCCCAGGCCGCGCGGCGCATCCTCACCGACGACGGCTTCAACATCGGCATCCTGTACCGCGGCGATCGCGCGGTCTACCGGCCGCCGGTGGGGAAGGGGAAGAAGCAGCCCGCCGATCTCGAGAAGGAGTTCGAGGTATGAACGCGACGAAGCAGACCGCGCGCAAGCGCGCGGCGACGAAGCGCCCCGCCCCCGCGCGCGGCGCAAAGGCGGTGGCCACTGCGATGCGCACCATGGACGCGCTGATGGCCTACGCGTACGCGCTCGAGATCGAGGCGGCCGAGCGCTACAGCGAGTTCGCCGACGCGATGGAGGAGCACAACAACCGCGCGGTCGGCGAGCTCTTTCGCAAGCTCGCGCGCATCGAGCACAAGCACGCCGAGCAGATCCTCGAGGAGATGCGCTGGACCGCGCCGCCCCCGCCGCCCGACGGCGGCTACCGCTGGCAGGGCCTGGAGGGGCCGGAGACCGCCGACTTCACCTCGCTGCACTACCTGATGCAGCCCTACCACGCGCTCGAGATCGCGCTGCTCAACGAGAAGCGCGCGTTCGAGTTCTTCACCGGCCTGGTGCGCCGCGCGACCACCGACAAGGTGAAGCGGGCGGCGAAGGAGATGGCCGCGGAGGAGGCCGAGCACGTGCGCCTGATCGAGGACTGGATGAAAAAGGTGCCGCTGCCCGAGCCGCACTGGGACTTGGACCTGGATCCGCCGCGCTACGTGGACTGATTCCGGCGAGGCCGGTCGGAACCGCGGCGCGGCGAGGAGACGCCTCGGCGCGGCGAGCCGCACGCGGCAGTCGACCGCGATTTCACTTGGATCAACCCGCGGCGCCCGATTAGACTTGAAAGGCGTCTGGGGGTGCGACTGCGCACCACGAGAACAACAACGCCGATTGCAGTGCACCAGGATGACGAGTGGCATCAGCCGTAGGCAGTTCCTGACCGGCCGCCTGCGCGGTCCCGCCGGGCCCGCCGATCCCGCGCGCCCGCGGACGGCGGTGATCTCGGCCGCCTGTCTCGCGCGCAATCGCATCGTCTGCCGCAATTGCGGCGAGCTCTGCGGACCGCGGGCGATCCGATTCACCGTCGCGGCAGGCGGCGTCTGCGCGCCGGAAGTCGATCTGCGCGCATGCACCGGCTGCGGCGACTGCGTGCCGGCGTGCCCGGTCTCCGCCATCACCCTCGTCGCCGCCTAGGGCCATGGACATCGCCAGCGCCGTCGTCCATGCCGCGCCGGGCCGTCGCGCCGAGGTGCGCGCCCAGCTCGAGGGGCTGCGCGGCCTCGAGATCCACGCCGAAACGCCCGAGGGGCGCTTCATCGTGACCGTCGAAGACACTGCCGCCGGCAGCGCCGCCGATACCGTTCTGCAACTTCATCGCCTCGACGGCGTGCTCAGCGCCGCGATGGTCTACCAGTACTCGGACACGCAGGAGGACATCCCATGACGCTCGACCGACGTACGTTCATGAAGGCGAACGCCGCCGCCGCGGCCGCGGCTGCAGCGGGCATCAGCCTGCCCGCGCCGCAGGCGGCCGCGCAGGTCGCGAAGATCCGCTGGGACAAGGCGGCGTGCCGCTTCTGCGGCACCGGCTGCGGCGTGCTCGTCGGCGTGCAGGACGGGCGCGTCGTCGCGACGCAGGGCGACCCGGACGCGGAGGTCAACCGCGGCCTGAATTGCGTCAAGGGCTACTTCCTCTCCAAGATCATGTACGGCGCGGACCGCCTCAAGACGCCGCTGCTGCGGATGAAGGACGGGAAGTACGACAAGAACGGCGAGTTCGCGCCGATCACCTGGAACCAGGCGTTCGACATCATGGCCGAGAAGTGGAAGGCGGCCCTGAAGGAGAAGGGGCCGAGCGCGGTCGGCATGTTCGGCTCGGGCCAGTGGACCATCTGGGAGGGCTACGCCGCCGCGAAGCTCTTCAAGGCCGGCTTCCGCACCAACAACCTCGACCCCAACGCGCGCCACTGCATGGCCTCCGCGGTGACCGGCTTCATGCGCACGTTCGGCATGGACGAGCCGATGGGCTGCTACGACGACATCGAGCACGCCGATGCGTTCGTCCTGTGGGGCTCGAACATGGCCGAGATGCACCCGGTGCTCTGGTCGCGCATCACCGACCGCCGGCTCACGCATCCGAACGTCAAGGTGGCGGTGCTCTCGACCTACCAGCACCGCGGCCACGAGCTCGCCGACCTCTACCTGACGTTCACGCCGCAGACCGACCTCGCGATCCTGAACTTCATCGCGAATCACATCATCAGGACCGGCCGGGTCAACAAGGACTTCACGGCCAAGCACGTCAACTTCGTGCGCGGCGCCGACGACATCGGCTACGGCCTGCGCCCCGAGGACCCGCGCGAGCAGAAGGCGAAGAACGCGAAGACCCCGGACGCCGTGACGCCGACCACCTTCGACGAGTACGCGAAGTTCGTCTCCGAGTACACCGCGGAGAAGGTGTCGAAGCTCTCCGGCGTGCCCGAGCGCAACCTCGTCGCGCTCGCGGAGCTGTACGCCGATCCGAAGATCAAGGTGATGTCGCTGTGGACGATGGGCTTCAACCAGCATACGCGCGGCACCTGGGTGAACCAGCTCTGCTACAACGTGCACCTCCTCACCGGCAAGATCGCCGCGCCGGGCAACAGCCCGTTCTCGCTCACCGGCCAGCCCTCGGCGTGCGGCACCGCGCGCGAGGTCGGCACCTTCGCCCACCGCCTGCCCGCCGACATGGTGGTCACCAACCCGAAGCACCGCGAGATCGTCGAGAGCCACTGGAAGCTTCCGGCCGGCACGATCAACCCGCAGGTCGGCTACCACGCGGTGCTGCAGAACCGCATGCTGAAGGACGGGAAGCTCAACGCGTACTGGGTGATGTGCAACAACAACATGCAGGCGGGCCCGAACATGAACGGCGAGGGCTGGCCCGGCTACCGCAACCCGGCGAACTTCATCGTCGTGAGCGACCCGTACCCGACGATCACCGCCATGGCCGCCGACCTCATCCTGCCCACGGCGATGTGGGTGGAGAAGGAGGGCGCGTACGGCAACGCCGAGCGCCGCACGCACTTCTGGCGCCAGCAGGTGAAGGCGCCCGGCGAGGCGCGCTCCGACCTCTGGCAGCTCGTCGAGTTCTCGAAGCGCTTCAAGGTCGAGGAGGTGTGGCCGGCGGAGCTCCTCGCCAAGGCGCCGCAATACAAGGGCAAGACGCTCTACGACGTGCTGTTCAAGAACGGCCAGGTCGACAAGTACCCGCTCAAGGAGCTCCAGGAGGGCTACGACAACGACGAGTCGAAGGCCTTCGGCTTCTACCTGCAGAAGGGGCTGTTCGAGGAGTACGCGTACTTCGGCCGCGGCCACGGTCACGACCTCGCGCCGTACGACACCTACCATCAGGCGCGCGGCCTGCGCTGGCCGGTCGTGGACGGCAAGGAGACGAAGTGGCGCTACCGCGAGGGCTACGACCCGTACGTGAAGAAGGGCGAGGGGGTGCGCTTCTACGGCAAGCCCGACGGCAAGGCGGTCGTGATCGCCGTGCCGTACGAACCGCCCGCCGAGGTGCCGGACAAGGACTACGACCTGTGGCTGTGCACCGGGCGCGTGCTCGAGCACTGGC
>CAZIXQ010000232.1:0-6407 GCA_964543155.1 uncultured Enterobacteriaceae bacterium | reverse complement strand
AAAAAAAGACGGCCCGGAGGGCCGTCAACAGGGAGGAAGAGCGCGATGACCAGCGCTCTCGGAGGTTCGTCTGGCCGGCGCGCGGGCCGACCGGTCGAGATCCTAGGCGTCGCGCATGACAGCGCAGTGAAACCGCTCGCCTTCAATATAGAAAAGGCGCGCAGCGCGTTCAACCATGACGTTGTCCTAGGCATGCGCCCGCCGGCGGCGCCGGCGCCGCGGACCGGCGCTAACACCTTGCCGGAACGACGGAAATCGGAGGGCCGTGCGGCGCCCGCGGAGCGCCCCGGCGGGCGGTCTAGGCCATACGGCCTATGCGTCCGCGGCGCTCAGGCCCCGGCTTTCGCCCTGGGCGCGTCGCGCAGCTCCCGGCGCAGGACCTTGCCGACCGGCGTCTTCGGCAGCTCGGTACGGAACTCGACGTGCTTCGGCAGCTTGTAGCCGGTCAGCTGCGCGCGGCAGTGCTTCAGGATCTCCTCCTCGGTGAGCGCCGGATCCTTCCGGATGACGACGACCTTTACCGCCTCGCCCGACTTCGCGTCCGGCACGCCGACCGCGGCGCACTCGAGCACGCCCGGGTGCATCGCCACCACGCCTTCGATCTCGTTCGGGTACACGTTGAAGCCGGACACGAGGATCATGTCCTTCTTCCGGTCGGTGATCGTCACGTAGCCGCGCGCGTCCATGAAGCCGACGTCGCCGGTCTTCAGCCAGCGGTCGGGGGTGAGGACCTTCGCCGTCTCCGCCGCCTGCTGCCAGTAGCCGGCCATCACCTGCGGGCCGCGGACGCAGATCTCGCCGGTGCACTGCTCGACCGGCACCTTCCCGTCGGCGAGCGGCAGCCGCTGCATGTCCTCGCCCATGATCGCGACCTCGGTCGACGGGATCGGCAGCCCGATCGTGCCGTTGAACTCGGCGCCGAGCGGATTGATGCACGCCGCGGGCGAGGTCTCGGTGAGGCCGTAGGCCTCGATGAGACGGCTGCCGGTGGTCTTCCGCCAGCGCTCCGCCACCGCGCGCTGCACCGCCGTGCCGCCGCCGAGCGAGAACTTCACGCGCGAGAAGTCGAGCTTGTCGAAGCCGGGCGTGTTGAGCAGGCCGTTGAAGAGCGTGTTGACGCCGGTCAGGATGGAGAACGGCTTCTCCGCCAGGGTCTTCACGAACCCGGGCATGTCGCGCGGGTTGGTGACGAGCACGTTCTCGCCGCCGAGCTTCATGAAGGTCAGGCAGTTCGCGGTGAGGCAGAAGATGTGATAGAGCGGCAGCGCGGTGATGATGACCTCCTCGCCCTCCGCGAGGTCGGTGCCGATCCACGCCGAGCACTGCTGCAGGTTCGCGACGATGTTCCCGTGGGTGAGCATCGCCCCCTTCGCGACGCCGGTCGTGCCGCCGGTGTACTGCAGGAACGCGATGTCCGCGTGCGCGAGCGGCACGGGCTTGAGCTCGGCGGCGGCGCCGCGCCGCAGCGCGGCCCGGAACGGGATCGCGCCGTCGATGCGCCACGCGGGCACCATCTTCTTGACGTTCTTGACCACGTAGTTGACGAGCCAGCGCTTGGGCACCGGCAGGAGGTCGCCGATCTGGGTCGTGACCACCGTCTCGACCGGAGTCTTTGCGATCACCTGCTGGAGCGTGCGGGCGAAGTTCTCCACCACGACGATCGCGCGCGCGCCCGAGTCCTTGAGCTGGTGCTCGAGCTCGCGCGCGGTGTAGAGCGGGTTCACGTTCACGACCGTCATCCCCGCGCGCAGCACGCCGAAGAGCGCGATCGGGTACTGGAGCAGGTTCGGCATCATGATCGCGACGCGCTCGCCCTTGGCGAGGCCGGGCATCGACTGCAGGAAGGCCGCGAATTCGCGGCTCATCCGGTCGAGGTCGCGGTAGGTGAGGGTGACGCCGAGGTTCGAGTAGGCGGGCTTGTCGGCGAACTTCGCGCAGCTCTTCTCGAGGATGTCGCGCACCGAGGAGAACGCCTCGAGGTCGATCTCCGCCGGCATGCCGGGCGGATAGCTCTTCAGCCAGGGTTTGTCCACGCGCTCGCTCCCCTCGAGGCGGCGCCCGGGCGGGCGCGGAAGGGCGGAAGACTAGCCAAGTGCCCCGCGCGGCGCAACCGGGCGCAAGGCCTAGCTCCGCTCGGGCTCGAACGCTGCGGGGTCCGCGGCGAAGAGCCGGGCGTTGAGGCGCGACTCCCGGGCGGCGATCGTGGCGAGGAACTCGTCGGCGCCGCGCATGCTGCGGAACGCCGCGAAGCCGCGTGCGAGAAAGTCGTGCAGCGCCCCGAGCCCGGCCGCGTGCGCGGGGCCTTCCATGACGCGCAGGGCGCCGGCGATCAGGGGCTTGCGCGCGAGCCGGTCGAGCGCCGTCCCGATGTGGCCCACGAGCCAGATCTGCCGCTCGCGCTGCTGCGCCGATCCCGCCGTGCGGTAGGCCTCGGCATACGCGGACTCGGAGATCGACAGGGCGCGCGCGCCCGGCTGCGTGCGCCGCAGCGCGGCAGCGACGCGCTGGTCGAGCGTCTCCGACAGCGCGTCGAGCTCGACGGCGAGCGCGATCGTCTCGAGCGCGGCGGCCGGAAGCATGCGCGTCATCGTGGGGATGATCCGGCCGACCGCCTCGTCGCGCGCCGAGAAGTCCTTCGGGCCGTACAGGTCCGACAGGAAGAACGCGGCGGCGGCGGCGTAGCGGGGGTTGCCGAGGAGATCCGCATAGGTGCGTGCGAGCCGGTCGGCCTGCCATGCCCGCACGAGCAGCCGGTCCTGCGCGAGCACTGGGTCGGCCCGTGCGTCCTCCCGCAGCGCGCGGACGCGCGCAACGCCGTCGCGCAGCCGCTGGGCGGGACTCGCGGACTCGAACGCCGGTGCCGACATGCGCTCGATTATAGGGAGCAGCGCCGCGCCCTCCCGTGCGCGGGAGCGAGCGGGCCCGGGATTAGAGACCGGGCTCTACGCGTGCGGACTAGAATCGTTCCAGATTACCGTGGCGTGCCCATGAACGCACCGTCCGCCGATCGCGTCCTTCCCGCCGCAACCGGGCTCGCCGACCTGTTCGCGGCGCAGCGCGCCGCTTTTGCGCGCGAGCCCTATCCGGACGCGGCGGCGCGCGACCGGCGTCTCGCCGCGCTGGAAGCGCTGCTTTGCGTCCATGCGGACGCAATCGCGCGCGCCGTCTCGAGCGACTTCGGCCACCGCTCGGTCCACGAGACGCGCCTGCTCGAGCTCTTCCCGAGCCTCGAGGCGGTGCGGCACGCGCGGCGCCATCTCCGCCGCTGGATGCGGCCGCAGCGCCGCGCCACCTCGCGCTGGTTCCTGCCCGGGCGCTCGTCGGTCCTCGCCCAGCCGCTCGGCGTGGTCGGGATCATCGTGCCGTGGAACTACCCCATCTATCTCGCCATCGGACCGCTCGTCGCCGCGCTCGCGGCGGGCAATCGCGCGCTCGTGAAGATGTCGGAGCTGGCGCCGGCGACCGCCGCGCTGCTCGACGAGCTCGTGCGCGCGGCGTTCGCGCCCGACGAGGTCGCGATCGTCACCGGCGACGCCGAGGTCGGGCGCGCTTTCGCCGCGCTCCCGTTCGATCACCTGCTCTTCACCGGCTCGACCGGCGTCGGCCGCGCCGTCATGCGCGCCGCGGCGGAGAACCTGACGCCGGTCACCCTAGAGCTCGGCGGCAAGTCGCCCGCGCTCGTCGCGCCGGACTATCCGATCGGCCACGCGGCCGAGCGCATCCTGATCGGCAAGCTGATGAACGCCGGCCAGACCTGCATCGCGCCCGACTACGCTCTCGTGCCCGCTGCGCGGATGCGCGAGTTCGTCGCCGCGGCGCGGAGGGCCGTGGCCGCCGCTTACCCCGATCCGCTGCGCTCGCCGGATTACACCGCGATCGTCGACGCGCGCCACTTCGAGCGCCTCGCGGGCTACGTCGAGGAGGCGCGCGCGCAGGGCGCCGAGGTGGTGACGGTGCCCGACGGCGCCGCGCCCGATCCGGCCACGCGGCGGTTCCCGCCGACGCTGCTCCTCGGCGCGCCCGAGTCGTGCCGCGTGATGCGGGAGGAGATCTTCGGGCCGATCCTGCCGCTCGTGCCCTACGCGGACCTCGATGCGGCGCTCGCCTACGTCAACGCGCGACCGCGGCCGCTCGCCCTCTACTGCTTCGACCGCGACGCGGCGCGCGTGCGGCGCGTGCTGACCGAAACCGTCGCCGGCGGCGTGACGATCAACGACACCATCCTGCACATCGCGCAGGACGATCTGCCCTTCGGCGGCGTGGGCGCGAGCGGCATGGGCCAGTATCACGGGCGCGACGGCTTCCATGCGTTTTCCAAGCAGAAGGGCGTGTTCCGCCAGTCGCGCTGGAACGCGATGGCGCTCTTCAAGCCGCCCTACGGCAAGACGTTCGAGCGCCTGGTCGCCTTTCTGCTGCGCTGATGCCGTCGCGGCGAACGTTCCTCAAGTTCGGCCTCGGCGGCGGGCTGCTCCTCGCCGCGGCCGGCGTCGCGCGCGGGCAGCGGCGCTACGTCCCGGCGAGCGGCGCCGAGCCGCTCGCGATCCTGGACGCGGGCGACCGCGCCGTGCTCGCGGCGATCGCGCCGGTGCTGCTCGAGGGTGCTGGCGACGTCGCGGGCCACCTCGACGCGATCGTGGGCAGCGTCGACCGCGCGGTGATCGGCCTGCCGCCTCACCTCCAGGCCGAGGTCAGGCAGCTCTTCGCGCTGCTCGGCTCGTGGCCGGGGCGGCGCTGGCTCGCGGGCGTGCGCGCGCCGTGGGGCGAGGCGGGACGTCCCGAGATCGCGGCCTTCCTCGAGCGCTGGCGGTTCGGCCGGTGGCGGCTGCAGCAGCAGGCGTACCAGGCGCTGCACGAGCTCGTCTTCGCGGCGTGGTACGCGCGCCCCGACACCTGGCCCGCGATCGGCTACCCCGGCCCGCCGGAGGTCCGATGATCCGCGACCCGATCCGGGCGGGCCTCGCCGCCGGCTGGAAGGTGATCGACGCCTCGGCGCTCGAGCGCGACCTCGTGCTCGAGGCCGACGTCGCGATCGTCGGCACCGGGGCCGGCGGCGGCGTCACTGCCGAGATCCTCACCGAGGCGGGGCTCGAGGTCGTGCTGGTGGAGGAGGGGCCGCTCAAGAGCTCGTCCGACTTCCGCATGGTCGAGGCCGAAGCCTACCCGCAGCTCTACCAGGAGTCGGCCGCGCGCAAGACCCTGGACAAGGCGATCACCATCCTGCAGGGCCGCAGCGTCGGCGGCTCGACCACCGTCAACTGGACCTCGAGCTTCCGCACGCCGCCGGCGACGCTCGCGCACTGGCGCGAGCGCTACGGGCTCCGGGACTTCACTTCGGAGGCGCTCGCGCCGTGGTTCGAGCGCATGGAGCGGCGGCTCGCCGTCGCGGCGTGGGAGGTGGCGCCGAACGAGAACAACGCGCTCCTCGCGCGCGGCGCGGAGCGGCTCGGCATCCCCACCGCCGCGATCCGCCGCAACGTCAAGGCGTGCTGGAACCTCGGCTACTGCGGCCTGGGCTGCCCGACCAACGCGAAGCAGTCGATGCTGGTGACGTGCATCCCGGCGGCGCTCGCGCGCGGCGCGCAGCTCGTCAGCCTCGCGCGGGCGGAGCGGTTCGCCTTGCGCGGCGGACGCGTCGAGGCGCTCGACTGCCGTGCGCTCGACGCGCGCGGCGTGCATGCGACGGGGCGCCGCGTCACGGTGCGGGCGCGCCACTACGTGGTCGCCGCGGGCGGGATCGGGACCCCGGCACTCCTGCTGCGCAGCGGCGCCCCCGATCCCCATCGCGTGCTCGGCACGCGCACCTTCCTGCACCCGACGGTCGCCGCAGCCGGGCTGATGCCCGGGCCGGTGGCGGCGTGGGCCGGCGCGCCGCAGACGCTCTACTCCGACCACTTCCTCGAGCGCGGGCCGATCGACGGCCCGATCGGCTTCAAGCTCGAGGCCGCGCCGCTCCATCCGCTGCTACTCGGCATGACGCTGCAGGGCTTCGGTCCGGCGCACGCGGCGCTGATGAAGAGCTATCCGCACGTACACGTCCTGCTCGCGCTGCTGCGCGACGGGTTTCACGCCGACAGCCCCGGCGGACACGTGGGCCTGCGCAGCGACGGCTCGCCGGTGCTCGCCTATCCGCTCAACCCGTTCATCTGGGACGGCGTCCGGCGGGCGTACCTCGCGATGGCGGAGATGCAGTTTGCCGCGGGGGCGCGCCAGGTGCTGCCGCTGCACGAGCGCGCAACGCCGTATGCCTCGTGGCCGGCCGCGAAGGCGGCGATCGAGGCGCTGCCGCTCGAGCCGCTGCTCGCGCGCGTCACGTCGGCGCACGTGATGGGCGGTTGCGCAATGGCCGATCGCGCGGCGCGCGGCGTCGTCGACCCGCTCGGGCGCCACTTCCAGCTCGAGAAACTCTC
>CAZIXQ010000231.1:2849-6461 GCA_964543155.1 uncultured Enterobacteriaceae bacterium | reverse complement strand
CTGAAGCGTCAAATCGGCGCCGCGACCGAAGGCTACTTAGGCTGTAGGCCCTTGTCAACACACAACTTGTTGCACGTGCACAGATGCCCGTTTCGACCCGCTCCAGAAGCCGAAAGCGCTAGAATCGGCCTCCCGCCCGAGGTCCCCCGATGAAGCACCTGACGCCCAAGGAAGCCGCCGAATTCCTCAAGAACAACCCGAACGCGCTCTTCATCGATTGCCGGAGCGAGATGGAGTACCTGTTCGTCGGCCACCCGGTCGGTGCACTGCACGTGGCCTGGAACGACGGTCCGGACTGGGACGTCAATCCGCACTTCGTCGGCCAGGTCAAGAAGCTCGCCGGCACCAATCACGCGAACCGGCCGATCGTGCTCATCTGCCGCAGCGGTAACCGGTCGGTCGAGGCCGGCGAGGCGCTCCTCAAGGCGGGCTTCACGCGCGTGCACAACGTCCTGCACGGGTTCGAGGGCGAACTCGACGACAAGCACCACCGCGGCACGACCGGCGGCTGGCGGTTCGAGGGGCTGCCCTGGGAGCAGTGCTAGCGCGACGGCGGCGAGAGGGGGCGATCCAGGCGGATACTCCGAGCCGCTGTGAACTCACCTCGTTCTTCCGTCTACCCGCCCCTCGCTCTCGCCTGCGCCGTCTGGGGCCTCGGCGCGACGCTCTTCCTCATCGGCTTCTTCCACCGCGTGGCGCCCGCGGTCCTCACGCGCGAGCTGTCGACCGACTTCGCGCTCACCGCCGCGGCGCTCGGCAACCTGTCCGCGGTGTACTTCTACAGCTACGTGGCGATGCAGATCCCCACGGGGCTCCTCGCCGACCACTGGGGCGCCCGGCGCACCCTCGCCGCGGGCGGCGCGATCGCGGCCCTCGGCGCCCTCCTGTTCGGCCTGGCCGATTCGTACGCCCTGGTGAGCGCCGGGCGGTTGCTCATCGGCGGCGCGGTCGGCGTCGCGTTCGTGTCGATGCTCAAGCTGTCCACCCACTGGTTCCATCCCGCGCGCTTCGCGACGGTCACCGGCGTGGCGGTGGCGGCGGGCGTGGCCGGCGCGGTATCGGCCGGCGCGCCGCTGCGGTTCGCCGCCGACGCCTTCGGCTGGCGCCCGGTGATGGTCGCGAGCGGCGCCGTCACCGCGGTCGTCGCGATCGCGACCTGGCTCGTCGTGCGCGACGATCCGCGCGGTCACGGCTACCGGAGCTACATGTCGGCGGCCAGGCCGGGCACGGCCGGGCACTCCGTGCTCGGCGGCCTGCGCGTGTGCCTGCGCGCGCGCAACACCTGGCTCGCGTTCTTCATCAACGGCGCCGTCGCCGGCGCGCCGCTCACGTTCGCCGGGCTGTGGGGGGTGCCGTTCATGACGACGCACTACGACCTGTCGACCGCGACCGCGGCCGGCATGGCGTCGATCGTGCTCGTCGCCTGGGCGCTCGGCGGCCCGCTGCTCGGCGCGCTCTCCGACCGCATGGGCGAGCGCCAGCCGATCTACCTCGTCGGCACCGCGACCGCGTTCGTCGGCTGGGTCATCGTGACCTTCGTCGAACGGCTGCCGCTCGCGGGACTCGCGGCGGTCCTGGCGGCGATCGGGCTCGCCTCGGCCGCCGTCATGGTCGGGTTCGCCCTGGTCAAGGAGACGGTGCCTCCCGCGCTCACCGGCACGGCGGGCGGCGTCACCAACATGGGCAACATGCTCGGCGGCATGCTGCTCCAGCCGGCGGTGGGCTGGGTGCTCGACCGGATGTGGAGCGGCGCGAGCGCGAACGGCGTGCGGGTGTTCGACCTCGACGCCTACCGCGCCGGGTTCATGCTGATGATCGTGTGGCTCGGGATCTCGGTGGCGCTCGTGCTCTTCACGCGCGAGACGCACTGCCGGCAGCTCGTGCGCTGAGCGGCCGATTCAGTCCCCGGCGGGCAGCGCCTCGCGCAGCCGGCGGCGCTGCAGCTTGCCGGTCGCGGTCTTCGGCAGCTCGTCGACCCAGCGCACCTCGCGCGGCCGCTTGAGCTTCGGCAGCGCCTCGATCGCCTGCTGCATCACGCGGCGCGCGCTCGCGTCCTCCCCCGGCGCGGCGACCGCGAACACGGCGATCGACGACAGTCCGTCGGGATTGCGGAAGCCCACCGCGGCAAGCTCGCGCACGGCTGCGCCGCAGCCGCCGGCGAGCGACTGCTCGACCTCGAGCATGCTCACCCACTGGCCCGAGATCTTGAGCATGTCGTCGTCGCGCCCGCGCAGCCGCCAGTGCCCGTCCGGCGCGCGCTCGAAGAGGTCGCCCGGCGAGAACCAGCCGTCGCTGAACGCGTCGCGCGTCGCCGCCTCGCGCTGCCAGTACCCGAGCGCCACGGAGGGGTGACGCAGCCAGACGCGATGGGGTGCGCCCGGCTCGGGCGCAGGACTCGGCAGCCGCATCTCGACGCGCGGGAGAATCGAGAGCACGCCGCTCTCGTCGCTGCACTGGAAGAAGAGGAAGATCGTCTCCGAGGCGCCGTATCCGCTGACGATCTCGATGCCGGTGGCGTCGCGCCAGCCGCGCCGCACTGCAAGCGGCAGCGCCTCGCCGGCGGAGACGTAGCGACGAACCCCCGGAAGCCGCTGCACGACACCCGTCTGCAACATCTTCAGGTAGAGCGTCGGCACGCTGAAGAGGATCGTGGGGCGATGCCGGTCGACGACCTCGGCGACCCGCTCGGCGGTCGGCCACTCGTGATCGAGCACCAGCGTCGCGCCGAGCCGCAAGGCCGCGCACAGGCCGTTCCCGAGCGCGTACGCGAAGAAGAGCTTGGAGGACGCATACAGCCGGTCTGCCGGGGTGGCACCGAGCACCGAGGTCGCGAAATCGGCTGCGGCGGTCACCATCCGCTGCGCGTGGATCACGCCTTTCGGCATGCCGGTCGTGCCCGAGGTGTAGATCCAGAGCGCCACGTCGTCGTCGGCGCGCGGTGCCGGCGGCATCGGCGCAGCCGCGCGCATCGCCGAGGCGAAGTCGTCCGCGACGATCGGCTGCGGCGGTCGCGCCGCGCCCTGCGCGAGGCGTTCGAGCATCGGTGCGGCCTCGGGCGCGCACCAGGCGAACCTTGCGCCGCTTTCGTGGAGGATCGAGGTGAGCTCGCGCTCGAACAGGCGCGAGTTGAGCCCGACGGCCACGCCGCCGGCCCAGATCGCGCCGAGGTAGGCGACGACCCAGTCGATCGAGTCCGGCGCGAAGATCAGCACGCGGTCGTCGGGCGCGAGCCCGCGCGCGCGCCAGACGGCCGCCGCACGCGCGACCGCGTCGCGCAGCGCGCGATAGCTGACGCGCGCGTTACCGCATTCGATTGCGGTCGTCTCGTCGCGCCCGGTCGCGAGCAGGTACTCGGCGGCATTCATCGTGGGGGCGCGGCCACGCTAGTCGGCGGGCGCGGGAAAGTCAAACGGCCGGCTCAAACGATTGCGAGGGACCCCGAAAGCAGGCGCGTTCGCTAGCGGATCGGGGTGGTCTGGATCGGTGCCGTCTGCAAGGAGGGGGCCGTCTGGAGCGACGGCGCGGTCTGGATGGGCGCGGTCTGCAACGTCGGCGACGTCTGCAGCGTCGGTGCGGTCTGCAGCGTCGGTGCGGTCTGCAGCGTCGGTGCGG
>CAZIXQ010000231.1:0-2749 GCA_964543155.1 uncultured Enterobacteriaceae bacterium | reverse complement strand
GCAGCGTCGGTGCGGTCTGCAGCGTCGGTGCGGTCTGCAGCGTCGGTGCGGTCTGGAGCGTCGGCGCCGTCTGGAGCGGAGTGGTCTGCAGCGCGGGCGCGGTCTGGAGGGTCGGTGCGCCCTGCAGCGCGGGCGAGCGCTGCAACTCGGGCGCGGACTGGACGCCGGGGCGCGCGCCCGGCGCGGGGCCGGGCTCGCCCGAACGCGTCGGCGCACTCTTGTGCGCACCGCTTGGCGGGCCCCCCGGCTGGCCCGCGGCGGGCGCAGCCCCCGGCGCGATCGCGGCGCGATAGATCGGCGGCAGCTGCGGCAGGATCACCGGCGCCGCGCCCTGGATGGAGATGAACCCGACCTGGTTCGGGCCGACGTTCTGCACGGCGCCCTGCGCGCTCCGGATGAACGTCTCGCCCGAATACACCCGGTCGTAGGTGCCTGGCGGCACCTGCGGGGTCACGCCCGGCGCGGGCGGCGGCACGACGACCGGCTCGTGGTCGGTGCCGCGGATCCCGATCGTCGCCGACGGCGTCGTGATGCGGTAGCCGTCGCGGTTCAGGCGGCCGATGAGGCCGGTCACCGAGCGGAACCCGCCCTTGAGCAGCGAGATGAACAGGCTCGAGTCGCGATCGTTCTCGCCGGCGTGCGAGAACCGGTCGAACTTCATCTCGGTGTCGCCGCGGATCGAGAGCATCCCGCCGTCGGCCAGGCGGATCTGCGTCAGCGCACCGGTCCCGGTGAGAATGGTTTCCCCTTCCCGCACCTCTTCCCCGCGCTCGGGCCGGCGATCGCCGCTCGCACCGAGCACGCGCACCTCGCCGATCACGGTCAGGAAGCGGCCGGCCACGTTCTGGGCCGCGGCCGGGAGCGACGCCGCCGCGAGCAGCACGCCGAGGATGCCGGACCACCGCCGCAGGGACGGGAATCTGCCGATACGATGCGCGCTCAAGCCGGGGGCTCCCTTCGGTGCCGCCCTAGCTTCGGTGTTCGCGGCGTCGAGGGCAAGCCGGCGCGGCTTCGCCGTGTCAGATCCTGCCGCACGAGAAAAAGAGGGCGCCCGTCCGGGCGCCCTCCAAGCGAGCCCTGACGGGCTCAGCCCCTGCTACAGCGTGGCTCAGCCGTGGTACGCGGCCTCGCCGTGATAGTTGACGTCCAGGCCTTCGCGCTCCTCTTCCTCGCTGACGCGCAGGCCGACGATGAGGTCCGCGATCTTGTAGGCGACGAATGCCACCACCGCGGTCCAGATGATCGTCACGCCAACGGCCTTGGCCTGGATCCAGACCTGCGAGGCGATGCTGGTGAAGCCGGTTGCGGCGGTGACCCAGTCGGTGACGAAGCCCGGCCCGCCGAGCCCCGGCGCGTTGAACACGCCGGTGAGCAGCGCGCCCAGGATGCCGCCGACCGCGTGCACGCCGAACACGTCGAGCGAGTCGTCGGCGCCGAGCATGCGCTTGAGGCCGTTCACGCCCCACAGGCAGACGAGGCCGGCGGCCAGGCCGATGACGAACGCGCCCGGGATGCCGACGTTGCCGGCCGCCGGCGTGATCGCCACCAGGCCCGCCACCGCGCCCGACGCGGCGCCGAGCATCGAGGGCTTGCCCTTGAAGAGCCATTCGCCGAGCGACCACGACAGCACCGCGCACGCCGTGGCGAGGAAGGTGTTGACGAACGCGAGCGCGGCGGAGTTGCCGGCCTCGAGCGCCGACCCGGCGTTGAACCCGAACCAGCCCACCCACAGGAGCGAGGCGCCGATCATGGTGAGCGGCAGGTTGTGCGGCGACATCGCCTCGCGGCCCCAGCCGACGCGCTTGCCCGCGAGGTAGGCGCCGACCAGGCCGGCCACGCCCGCATTGATGTGCACGACGGTGCCGCCCGCGAAGTCGAGCGCGCCCCACTGCCAGATCAGGCCGGCCTTGGCGTTCAGCTCGTCGACGAGCTTCGGATCGGTGTACGCGTCCGGGCCCGGCCAGAACCACACCATGTGCGCGATCGGCGTGTAGGCGAAGGTGAACCAGATCACCATGAAGATCAGCACGGCGGAGAACCTCATCCGCTCGGCGAACGCCCCGACGATGAGGGCGCAGGTGATCGCGGCGAAGGTCGCCTGGAACGCGATAAAGACGATCTCGGGGATCACGACGCCCTTGCTGAAGGTCGCGGCCATCGCGAACTCGCCCTTGCCGGCGTCGAGCGCCCCGCTCAGGAACAGGCGGTCGAAGCCGCCGATGAAGCTGTTGCCCTCGGTGAACGCGAGGCTGTAGCCGTAGACGAACCACAGCACCGTGATCAGCGAGAAGGTCACGAACACCTGCATCAGCACCGACAGCATGTTCTTGGCGCGCACCATGCCGCCGTAGAACAGCGCGAGCGCGGGGATGCTCATCAGGATGACGAGCGCGGTGCAGATGAGCATCCAGGTGACGTCGCCCTTGTTCGGCGTCGGCGCGGGCGCCTTCGCCTCTTCCTTCTTCTCCTCGACTTTCACCGTCTCGGTGACGGTCCCGGCCTTCGCGTCGACCTTGATCGTCTCGGTGACGGTCGTGGTCGTCGTGACCGCCGGCGCGCCCTTGTCCTGCGCGAGGGCGAGGCCCGGGGCGCCGAGCGTCACTGCGCCGAAGAGCGCGAGCAGCGCAATCAGCTTTCTCATGGTTGTGCTCCCTTAGATGGCTTCCGCGCCGGTCTCGCCGGTGCGGATGCGGACGACCTGCTCGAGGTCGAAGACGAAGATCTTCCCGTCGCCGATCTTGCCGGTGTT